>CAYUNS010000165.1:0-7454 GCA_964446155.1 uncultured Tepidisphaeraceae bacterium
CGATCATCTTCCGCGTGCCGGTGATGAGATCGACCGTCCACAGTTCCCATTGATCCCCGCGCGGACTCATGCTCGAGTAGACGATGCGGTTTCCATCGGGGCTGAAGCTCGGATGAATGTCCTGCGACGGCCCGCTGGTGACCTGGATGGGGTTCGATCCGTTCAGATCCATCACATAAATGTCCCAGGTGCCGCCGCGCGTGGAGCAGAACGCGATGCGTCCTCCATCCGGGCTGAACGTGGGAAACGCGTCATCGGCGGCGTCCGCGGTCAACTGCGTCACCGCCGTTCCACCGACGCGCTGGAGGTAGATATCCGCAGTCTCGGAATGTCGGGTGCTTGCAAAGACCATCATTGATCCCGTCGGATCGACGCAGACATCGGCGTCGTACCCTTCTTCCAGGAACGTATGCTGCTCGAAACCCGCTTCACCGACGGGCTTGACCACACCGCGTTCGACGCCGTTGAACTCGCCGAAGATGTTGATGCTCGGTGCGGCCGACGACGGGGCGGCATCGGAGACGAATTGCAGATCCGCCACGCCTGGCGTCCCCCTCGCCGTCGAACCGGTCGATGCCGCGCCCGGCTTCAGATCCGTCGTCTCGGGATGCGCCGCTTGCTGCGATCCGCATCCCGCCGTCGCCAGCGCCATCAAAAAAGCGCCACCGCTCAAAACCCATGTCACCGTCTTCCGTTTTGCAGTCGTCATAACTGATACCTCGCGTTAAAGCGGCAAAACCCGCTCTTTGCGCGTATCGGCGTATTCGCTCCCCCATTTAAGGGCGGACGACATTTATTTATGACGGCCTGAAAATCTTATCGGACGCTGCCGCGATGAAGCTTGATGAAATGTGAGGAATGTGGAAAGCCGCGCGGGGACCGCGCTATTGCATGCCCGGGGCCGTGCCATCCGCGCCGGCAGGCGGGAACAGCAAGGGAAGCGAATCGATCTTCCATTGCCCGCCGTCGTTTCGGAAATACATTTCGGCGCGCGACTGGGTGTCCACTTTTTCGAAGGTGAACACCCCCATCGCGGCGGCGGAGAGGGCCTGATCCTGATCGTTCCTGCCCACCACCATCCGCGCGCCATTCCAGCGAATGCCGGCGATGGAGCCGTAGAACTCGGAATTTTGCAGCGAATCCCATCGCGTCCTGAACAATTCCAGCGGCACGGTCGCGTGGAATCGTTCGGTAAACAGGGCATAGGCGCCGTCCCAGTCCCCCGCCTTCACGGCCGACTCAAGCTCGGCTATCTTCGCCTCGATGCCAGCCTGATTGGCTCGGCTGCGGGAGATTTCCATTATCTCCCCCCCAATAACATATCCACCGATGCCCAGGGACAGGATCAATCCCAGAATCGCCAGCCATTTTCCCGTCTGCGTGCCATTGCTGCCGCGAATCTGACCGATCGCCATGATCGCCAGAACGACCCCGATCACCGGAACCAGCAGGAGCAGGTTCCCCAACACCGCGACGGCGCTGAGCAAACCGAACAAAAAGGCCGTCACCGCCGTCGCATTGATGGCGACGTACTCGCCGCTGCCCAGCCCGGCGGTGGTGGACATTTTGTGAAGGCTCGCCAACGGATCGCCCCCGGAAGCGGTCGGGGAGGCGGTCGTTGTATTCGAGGATTCGACGGTGTTGGAATTGGGTTCTGACATCGCGCTTTCAGTTTCAAGTTCGCGAAGGGAAAAGGCCGATTTGTAAAGCCGGGCCGACAAGCAGAAATCGGCCGGTCTTTTCCGCCGTGCGAGAGTAAACATCCCATGACAAAACGTCAACTCATCGACGATATTCGTAAGTTCAACATCAACGCCGAACCGCAATTCCTTGCGCAGTTCGACGAAGGCGCCCTTCGGCAGTATCTCACTCACCTTGAGAACGCCAGCCAGAAACGGCTCCGCATCGGCGGATGGATCAAAAAGCAGGCCAAGCTGCGCATGGTCTCATAAACGACCTCGCCCTGCCGCCTCATCCTGATTATAAATGCACGATCGCGGAAAAAGTTCCACTCCCGCTTTCCATCGACATCGATCCACGGATTATTTCACCGCATCCTGATCCCCGGGCTTGTGCGGGCGGGGAAGCGGCGTGCCCGTCGCCTGCGCCATTTTCCTGACCCTCGCCTGGGGCATTTTCTTCGGTGCGTGACGCGCCATCGACATGAATCCCAGCATGGAAATGACCGCCAGCACCGCCCCGATTCCGAAAACACCTCGATCAATGAACGACAGCCGATACAGCGCCACCCCCAGAAACGGCGCCAGGCAGCCGCGCAGCCCGGTCAGCATCACATGCACCCCCATGTAAGCCGCCGCCTTCTCCGGCGGGGCGAAATCGTTGTGACCGAGGTTCCACGCGAGATTCCCCGCGGCATTGGTCACCCCGAACAAAAACTGCGACGCCGCCACCATCCATAACTGGTTCAGGACCGCCCCCGCGAACATCATCCCCTGCGCCGCCACCGCCACCAGCATCTGCACCGCACGAAACGAGGTGACGTGCATCCGGTCAAACCACGGCGCCCACACCTGGATGAACAGGATCGACGTGATCATCGGGATGATCTGGAGGACCACCGTCGCGAGCATGTAGTCCGTGCGCTCGTTGGTCATCTCCTTGCTGACCATGAACACCAGCGGCGGATTGACCATCATGAACGCCGTTCCGCTGAGAAACTGCCATCGCTGGTAATCACGAAACGGCTTGTCCTGTCGCAGAATCGTGAACGCATCGCTGAAAAACCGCCGGAACCGGAGGCGCTCGACCGGCGGTTGATAGTCGATCACGTTGGATTCATCCGTCTGTGCGATGTTCTCCGGTCGGGCGGCGTAAACGATCTGCCTCCGCTCGCGACGCAGCGTCTGCCCTTCCTTGCGGACGCGAATCCTCGAGAACTGGTAAATTCCAATTCCACCGAGAATCGCCGCGATCGGATAAAGATAAATGTAGGCTTCCGGACGATGGTCCAGCCAATACGATCCCAGAAACGTCGTCGCCGTCAGCCCGATCGTCGCCACCGTGGTGATGCGCGCGGTGATCTGCCCGCGCAGATGCCGGGGATAATTCGCCCGCCAGATTCCGCTGCGCAGCGTGACGATCCCGCTCGCGAGCATGCGCGCGATGATGATCTGGATCGCGAACAGCCACGCGCCGACTTCCAGGGGAAAGGAATACGTCAGCGAAACGGATGCGATGGTCAGCACCACCCCCAGTTGAAGCATGTTGACGAAGGGAACCTTGCGGCGTTTTCGGGCCAGCTCGGCCCAGACCATCGCCATGATGTTCCCGAACATCGGCGCCGCGGTGATGACGGCGATGAGCAGCGGAGAGGCGTTGAAATACTTGGCCGCGACGATCCCCGTGAACGACCCTTCCGCCAGCGACGCCGCCAGCGGAAACGTCATGGCCGACCGCAACTCATGCAGGTAGGTGTGACGCACCATGTAGGGCTGATGGCGCGTGCGGAAAAGAACAAACTGCCGAACCATGTTGATGAAAGTCCACGGGATCTTCCGTGAACTTTCCAGTGCGAAACGCCAACCCTCCGTCATCGCCGTGAAGCCGGACTTTCGCCCGCCGCTTCAGCGCCGTCATCCCGGAAAAGGGAGGCGTCATGAAAATGGAAGGTCCGCGCCCAGGGACGCGGACCATTCGCTGTCATCCAGTTTTCTGAAACTCCGACTCGCCGCCAACTTCACCGGACATGCCAGATGGTCATCCGGCTGGCGGGACGGAGCAGCAGGATCGAATCAAAATCATCGATGATCTGCTTGCCTTCGTAGTCGATGTTGCGATCGATCATGAAGTTTCGCTCGCGGGACGAATATCCCGGGGTCGATCCCCAGTCATTGTCCAGACGATAGGCGCAGCCCGTGGTCGAAAGCAGACCGGCCAGCAGCATAAAAATCGCGACTCGTTTCATAAGCTCGCCTTCCTGTTGAAAGTCCCGGCTGTTGATTTCCGCGAAGTAAAGCCGGGCAAACTGTAACACCATTGCCCCTCGATTGTCAAAGTTTCAAATCACTTTGCGACAGCCGGAAATCCATCAATCCCAACTCCCGAAGCGCCTGTCTCCATTCGACATAGAAATATCGGACGTTCAGCCGCGCGTGCAGCCGTTTCAACTCGGCGTGATACCGCTCATATCGCTCGCTTTGCCACTGGGCGCTGGTGGAATCGCAAAAGAAAATCCGGCACCCGAACGGACGAATCGCATGCACGCCGCAAAGCCCGTCCACCTGGTAGGGACAGCCTGGCGGAGGGCGATCCGACAGGATCGGCAAAGCGCCCGCGCGGGAATCCTCCGGGCGGCGGGACGGAAGCTCCGCGACAAACGCGGCAAGCTCCAGCGTCGTCACATAAAGCCGATGCCCGAATTCCTCGAACCGGCAACATCGCCCCGATGCCCGGCAGACCGGCTTGCGGGCGTCGATGTCGTCTTGCAGGGATGAATAAATCTCCCGCACCGCGGCGCGCGCCTCCTCCCGCCCCGCCGCCGCAACCACCTGTTCGCGCAGCTCGCTCATCGCCATCACTGTAGCGCGCCCCTCGCTTCTTCGCCAACTTCGGATCGATTCATGCCAAGGCTTTCTTCCGTGACGGCATTCCGTAAGATTCACCATCGAGGTTATTTCTTATGGCAAAACACACGATCGTGATGATTCCCGGTGACGGCATCGGCCCGGAGGTGAGCGAGGCGACCCAACAGGTTCTCGAGGCGGCCGGGCTTGAGGTCGATTGGGTGGTCCTGCCCGCCGGCGCCACGGCCCTGGAACAGGGGTTTGACAACGTGCTGCCCCAGCGCACCGTCGCGGCGATCCAGGCGCACAAGGTGGCGCTGAAAGGCCCCGTCACCACCCCGGTCGGCAAGGGATTCAAATCCGTCAACGTCCAGCTCCGGCAGAAGCTCAACCTGTACGCGGCCGTGCGACCGGTGCGCAATCTCCCCGGCGTCCGGACGCGATTCGACGATGTGGACATCGTCATCATCCGCGAAAACACCGAAGGGCTGTACAGCGGCATTGAAAACGAGGTCGTGCCCGGCGTCGTCACCAGCCTCAAGGTCGCATCCGACGCGGCCTGCACGCGCATCGCCCGCTACGCCTTCCGATACGCCGTGCAACGCCGACGAAAACGCGTGACCGTCTTCCACAAAGCCAACATCATGAAGCTCACCGACGGGCTTTTCCTCAAGTGCGCCCGTCGCGTCCATGCCGAGGAATATCCCAACATCGAGCTTGAGGAAATCATCATCGACGCCGGCTGCATGAAGCTGGTGCAGTCGCCGGAGAAGTTCGACGTCCTGCTCATGGAAAACCTCTACGGCGATCTGGTGAGCGATTTGTGCGCGGGGCTGGTCGGCGGACTGGGCGTGGTGCCCGGCTCCAACATCGGCGACGACGCCGCCGTCTTCGAGGCGGTTCACGGCTCCGCCCCCGACATCGCCGGCAAGGGAGTCGCCAACCCCCTCGCGTGCATCATGAGCGGCGTGATGATGCTCAATCACATCGGTGAAACCGAAATCGCCTCCAGGGTGAAGCGCGCCTACGACACCGTTCTGTCGCAAGGCAAGCACCTCACGCGCGACCTCGGCGGCAACGCCGACACCAGGGAATTCACCGCCGCGCTGATCGACAGCCTGTGATCTCCGATCATGGGAATCATGGAGAGACGAGCATTCGACGAAGCACGGTCTGGAGAATGCCGCCGTTGCGGTAGTATTCGATTTCAACCGGCGTGTCGATGCGGCAGATCGTGTCGAACGTGAAGCACGTGCCGTCGGGACGCGTGGCGGTCACCGTCACGATCTGCGCCGGCTGCAACTTCTCATCCACGCCAATGCTCAACGCTTCCTCGCCCGTCAATCCGAGCTTGGCGGCGGATTCACCGGGCTTGTAGACCAGGGGAAGCACGCCCATGCCCACCAGGTTGCTGCGATGGATGCGTTCGAGGCTCTCGGCGATGACGGCCTTCACCCCGAGCAGAAACACGCCCTTCGCCGCCCAGTCACGCGAGCTGCCCATGCCGTAGTCCTTGCCCGCGAGGACGACGAGCGAAACATTGTCGGCCTGGTATTTCAGGGATGCGTCGTAGATCGACATGATCTCGCCGGTCGGGAGATACTTCGTCACACCGCCTTCCGTGCCCGGTGCGAGCTGGTTGCGCAGCCGGATGTTCGCGAATGTGCCGCGCGTCATGACGCGATCGTTGCCCCGGCGCGAGCCATAGCTGTTGAAATCGAGCGGCTTGACGCCGTTGTCCATGAGGAATCGCCCCGCCGGGCTGTCCTTCTTGATCGCCCCCGCCGGGGAGATGTGATCGGTCGTCACGGAATCGGCCACCATCACGAGCACACGCGCGTTGTGGATCGGCTTGATCGGCTCGGGCCTGGGCTGGAGAGCGATGAAGAACGGCGGCTCCTGGATGTAGGTGCTGCGCTCGTCGAAATCAAACAACTCGCCACCCTTGAGGGGAATCGCGTTCCAGTCGGCGTTCTTCTCCCCGACATTGGCGTACTGCGTCTTGAACATCTCCGGATCGATGCTCGCGGCGATCGTGTCGTTGACTTCCTGCTGCGTCGGCCAGATGTCCTTGAGAAAGACCGGCTGGCCTTTCTGATCCGTGCCGAGCGGGTCTTCCAGCAGGTCGGTCTCGACCGTGCCCGCCAGCGCGTATGCGACAACCAGGGGCGGCGACGCGAGGTAATTCGCCTTCACATGCGGATTGATGCGTCCTTCAAAGTTGCGATTGCCCGACAACACCGAAGCGACGACCAGGTCGTTCTTCTCCACCGCCGCCGCGATCGGCTCGGGAAGCGGCCCGGAATTGCCGATGCAGGTCATGCACCCGTAGCCGGTGGTCTGGAAGCCGAGCTGATCGAGGAACTCGTTCAAACCCGACTTGTTGAAGTAGTCCGTCACCACGCGGCTGCCGGGGCTGAGCGATGTCTTGACATGCGGCGGCACTTTCAGGCCGCGCTCGACGGCGTTCCTCGCCAGCAAGCCGGCGGCGATCATGACACTGGGGTTGCTGGTGTTGGTGCAACTGGTGATGGCCGCGATGACCACGTCGCCATGCTTCAGATCGACATCGGTCCTCTCCATCACTGCGACGCCGCCTTGATCCGCGCCTCCGCTCGCGGGAGCGGGGATCGCGTCCGCGAAAGCCGCCCGGTAGCTCTTGCGCACGCCGGGCAGTTCGACGCGATCCTGCGGACGCTTCGGACCAGCCAGGCTCGGCTGAACCGTACCGAGATCCAGTTCGAGCACCTGCGTGAACGTCGGCTCGGTCTCTCTGCTCCGCCACAGCCCCTGCTCCTTGCAATAGCGTTCCACGACATCGACCTGGGCCTCGCTCCGACCCGTGAGGCGCAGGTAATTGAGCGTCTGTGAATCCACCGGGAAAAACCCGATGGTCGCTCCATATTCCGGCGCCATGTTGGCGATCGTGGC
>CAYUNS010000165.1:7464-7706 GCA_964446155.1 uncultured Tepidisphaeraceae bacterium
CGATCCGACACCGACATGTTCGACAATCCCTCGCCGAAGAACTCGACGAACTTCTCCACCACGCCAAACGTGCGAAGAATCTGCGTGATCGTGAGAACCAGGTCCGTCGCGGTCGACCCCTCGGGCAGCTTGCCGTGCAGTTTGAACCCGACGACCTCGGGCGTCACGAGATAGATCGGCTGTCCGAGCATGCAGGCCTCGGCCTCGATCCCCCCAACGCCCCATCCGACCACGCCAAGCCC
>CAYUNS010000165.1:7716-7959 GCA_964446155.1 uncultured Tepidisphaeraceae bacterium
TTGATCATCGTGGTGTGGCTGTCGGTGCCGACCAGCGAGTCCGGCCGCGCCACTCCGTCCTTCACCATCACCACGCTCGCCAGATGCTCCAGGTTCACCTGATGAACGATGCCCGTCGCCGGAGGAACAACGCTGAAATTCTGAAACGCCTTCTGCCCCCATTTGAGAAACTCATATCGCTCGCGATTGCGCTCGAATTCCTTCGTCACATTGTTCAACAACGCGAACTGCGATCCGAATTCA
>CAYUNS010000166.1:0-7953 GCA_964446155.1 uncultured Tepidisphaeraceae bacterium
TCGAGTGCGACTTGTTGAAGCCATATCCACCGAACTTGAGGATCAGGTCGAAGATTTCCTCGGCCTTGTCCTTGCCGACGCCTTTCTCCATCGCCCCTTTGATGAACTCGGGCTGGAATTTGGCGATGACATCGACGGTCTTCTTGCTGATGGCCTTGATGAGCTTATAGGCGTTGGACAACTCGATTCCGCCGAGTTGATTGAAGATCTGCATGACCTGTTCCTGGTAGGTCATGATCCCATAGGTTTCGGCGAGAATCCGGTCCATGATCGGATGGACTTCGGGGACTTTTTCGCGGCCGTGCTTGCGGTTGCAGTAAAGGGGGATCAGCTCCATTGGGCCGGGACGATAGAGCGCGTTGGCGGCGATGAGGTCTTCGATGCGGTCCGGTTGCATCTTCATCAGCAGGTCCTGCATCCCGCCGGACTCGAACTGAAAAATTCCGCGCGTCTCCCCGCGGCAGAACAGATCGAGGACATTTTTGTCCGTCAGATCGATCTTCTCGATATCGATGCGTCCATCTTCGTCGTAGGGAATTTCCGGGCGCGGATGGGTGAATTCGGCTTTCATGCCGGCGCGGTCCTCGCGGGTCCGCTTCTCAAGATCGATCGAGCGCGTGAGTGTGGTGAGGGTGCGCAGACCGAGGAAGTCCATCTTCAGCAGGCCGCACTTTTCGGCGATGGGGCCTTCGAATTGCGTGAGGATGTTGTCGTCCTTGTCCTTGTAGAGTGGAACGAGCGTATCCAGTGGCTGATCGGCGATGATGACGCCGGCCGCGTGCATCCCGGCGTTGCGGCACATGCCTTCGAGGCGCCTGGCGATGTCGATCACCTGCGTCATCTGCGGATTGCTTTTGTAGAGCGCGTCGAGATCGGGAACCTGCTTCATCGCCTTGTCGAGCGTCATGCCCGGCGTGCCGGGAATGAGCTTGGTCAGCTTGTCGATCTCCGGCAGCGGCACGCCCAGCACGCGCCCGACATCCTTGCACGCCGCCTTCGCCGCCAGCGTCCCGAACGTGATGATCTGCGCGACGTGCCCGTACTTGTTGCGCACATAGTCGATGATCTTCCCGCGCCCCTCCTGGCAGATGTCGATGTCGATATCGGGCATCTCGTTGCGCGACGGGTCCATGAACCGCTCGAACAGCAGGTTGTAGGTGATCGGATCGACGTTGCACAATCCCAGCAGGTATCCCACCATGCAGCCCACGCCCGAGCCTCTGGCGCCGACCGGAATGCCGTTGTCGCGCGCGAAGTTGCAGAAGTCCCAGACGATCAGGAAGTACGAGCAGAAGTTCTTCATGCAGATGATCTTCAGCTCGTGCTCGAGGCGGGACCGGATTTCCTCCGGGACTTCGGTCGTGCCGTAGCGCCAGACCAGCCCCTCCTCGCAGAGCTGACGAAGGTAGCGTTCGTCATCCTTCATCTGCTCGACCGCCAGCGGCGCGCTGGGGAAGGCGCGGCCGGTGTCGATCTTCTCTCCCGGTACGCGATAGACAGGGGCATAGCGCTTGGAGAAATCCATCTCCAGGTTGCACATCTCCGCGACGCGGGCGGTGTTGGCGATTGAATCCCGCCACCACGCATCGGAGGCCATCTCGGTCATTTCCTGCGGGCTTTTGAGATAGAGGCCCGTCGGATATTTCAGACGATTCTCCTCGTTGACCAGCCGGCCCATCGAGATGCAGCAGAGCACGTCGTGCGCGAAATGATCGTCCTTGTTGAGAAAATGGACATCGTTGGTCGCGATCGTGCCCACGCCGAGGCGCTTGGCGAGATCGACCAGTTCCGGGTTGACCATGTCCTGTTCCTTGAGGCCCTGCTTCTGCACCTCGACGAAGAACCGATCCGGCCCGAAGATGTCGAGATAGGTTTCGGCCACGTCTTTCGCGACCTTCACATCCTTCTTGAGAAATGCCGACGCCAGCTCCCCGCCGAGACAGGCGCTGGTGGCGATGATGCCCTTCGAGTATTCGCGCAGCACCTCCTTGTCGATGCGCGGCTTATAATAAAACCCTTCGCGATAGGCGGTGGACGCCAGCTTCATCAGGTTGCGATACCCCTCGATGTCCTGCGCCAGCAGCAGCAGGTGGTACGCCGCCTCCCCGGCATTCCCGCCGGGAACCGACCGCTCCCGGCGATCGCCGGGAGCCATATAGGCCTCCATGCCCAGGATCGGTTTGATGTCCTGCTTTTTGCATTCGTTGAAGAATTCGATTACGCCGAACATGCAGCCGTGATCGGTGATGGCGATGCTGTTCATGCCCAGCGCCTTGGTGCGTTTCACGAGATCGGGAATTTTGCAGGCGCCGTCGAGCAGTGAATAATGCGTATGCACATGAAGATGGACGAAGGACGAATCGCTCATGCCCTCTAAGTAATCCCATCAGGTCTGGAAAGCAAAAGAAGGGCGGCGAACCGCGAACGCCATTTTTCACGCCGCGCAGGGTGGAGGATTGTTTTGCGTATCGCCTGATGGGAACGATGCACAACGTCTGTGTGGAAACAGGTCAAAATTGACAGTCCTTCCAGGTTGCGTAATACTGCAATTTCTTGTGGAGGACGGGCCGGAATTCCCAATTAAATAAACACTAACCGACGAGCATGAGACGTGTCGTAAAGAATGCGTTTTTTGTTTATGCGCACTAACACTCTGTTTCGATGGCGCGTTCAGGGACGCACGGGGGCGTCTCCACTTGAGGAGATTCGCATGAGACGATCTTTCCTTTTCATGATGATGTTGGTATCGGCGATCGCACTGGTTTGTCCTGTGGCTTTCGCGCAGATGGATCAGCCCGTCGAGGCCGCGCCCGAGCCGGCGGCGCCGGCCGGAACGAACGACGCCGCGCAAGCCGCCGACGTTCTCAGCCAGCTCGACGAGAAAAAAGTCCGCACCGCCGCCATCTTCGTCAAGAATCGCGCAAAGAACGTCCCCGACGAAAAGGTGGCCGTTCTCGAGGATTTCATCACCTCGCGCATCACCGACGGCGGGTTTCACGTCATCGCCCGTGAGGATGTGATCAACGCCGTCGCCTCCTTCGCCAATGCCGGTCCCAACCAGGGCGATGCGAGCTTCGCCGGGCAGGAGCTGGACAAGATTCTTTCCAACAACACCTCGGCCTTGGCGCTGACGCGCAACATGGGCGCCGATTATTTCCTCGTTGCGTCCATCACCACCCTCGGCGCGGATCACATTCGGTTCAACAACGAGCAGGGCGTCAATACCGACATCCTCGAGCACAAGCTCACCGTCAGCTACAAGCTCGTCGATGCGGCGATGGGCGGCTCACTGACCGGCGATGTCATCGAAGTGTCGGAAAAGATTCGCCAGCAGCCGGGCCTCACCATTGAACGCGACGTTGTCAACAATCTCCTCAATGACTCGAGCGGCAAGCTCGCCGCCGGTTTGATCGCCAGGGCGGAAAAGAACCAGATTCGGGAAGGCCCCGCGCGGAAAGGGATGGTCGAGTTCACCATTCACTGCGGCATGCAGGATCTCTCCATTCCCGAGATCGTGAAAAACGACGCTGGCGAATATGTCGTGACCGCGAATCAATATCGTGTCGAAGCGATGGCCGTCACCGTGGCGATCGACGGTGTGACGGTGGGCACGACGCCCGGGCCGCTTCAGGCCTATCCCGGCCTGGCCAAAATCCGCCTCAGCCGGGAAGGGTTCAAGGACTGGTCGCAGACCATCAACATCCGCAAGGACATGACCCTGGTGGTCCCCATGCAGATGACCGAGGATGGTCATGCCCGCTGGAAGGAAAACACCGCCTTTCTCGAAGGTCTCAAGGCAAGCGCCAAGCTCTCCGATGCCCAGGCGAAGATGTGGGAAGGCCTGGCCAAAATGCTCGAGCAGAGCGGTTTGCGCATCGACCAACGGTCCAATACCGAGATCAAGAGCGACCGCCCGGCCGACGTGATCATCCCCGGCAACCAGCAGCACATTTATCATCACGACGGCGATAAGAAGAACTGATGGTCGTCGTTCGACCGGTCCGTCATGACCCGGAAGGAACAGCCCATGAAGTCCATGCTCAACAAACTCGTCATCGTCGCGGCCATGCTGCTGGTCAGTGCCCCCGCGCTGCACGCCGAACCTAAGTTCCCCATCAAGGAAAACCGCCTCGGCATCGGCAGGATCAAGGTCAATCCATCCGTCAAGGCTTCACTGAAAGGCGTCGATGCCAACTCCCTCCAGCGCATCGCCGAAGCGCTGGATTCGCAGTTGATCGATCGTTTCCACAACACCCGCAAGTTCGAGGTGGTGAGCCGAAGCGATCTTTCCGATGTGCTCGACGAGCAGGCGCTTGCCGCCTCCGGCAACATCGACGCCGACGATACCGCCGCCGCCAGGGCCTTCGAGCTTGCCGGCTGCAAATACATTGTCATCACGACCATTGATGGATTTCAGGACTATATCGAGACCGCGAGATTTGAAGCCATCGGCGAGCAGGCGACGAAGCGCATTCTCCAGCTTTCGGCGGTTGCCAAGGTGATCAACACCACCGACGGCGTCGTGCTCGAAACCGCCAATTTCCAGATCGGCAATCGCGATGTCGCCACCAGCCCCAATTTTGTCCACGCCCACGGCAATCTCAATGACGGCCTCACTTCCGACCTTGCGCGGATGCTGGCCGAGCAGGTCGCCAATCGCGTCGTCGATGTCATTTTTCCCGCGCGGGTCATCGCGATGACCGACAAGACCGTCACCATCAATCGCGGCGACGGCACGGGCATCGCCGTCGGCCAGGAATGGGAGGTCTTCGCCATCGGTGATGAATTGGTCGATCCCGACACCGGCGCTTCGCTCGGCAGGGAGGAGGTTCGCGTCGGCCTGGTGCGTATCACCGCCGTCCAACCCATGTTCTCGCGCGGCGAGGTGCTTGAAGACCTGGGGGTGGATAAACTGCATATCCTGCGGATGAAAGCCCCCGCGCCGCAGCCCGACGGGATGCGGTAGATGCCATATGAAATGATGCGACAATGCTGGGAATAAGACTGTAGTGAAACCATTCGTCGGACGACTGATGATTGCCCTGGCCTGGCTTGCCTGCCTCACCGCAGGCATCGGTTGCAGCTATAACAATGCCGCCGCCGACTACATTGATCCATACGTCCATGGCGATGTCGCCCGGGCAGCCGAAAAGGTGTCATCCATCGCCCGGAAAGCAGGCGGGCACAACAAGGTGCTTTTCCTGCTGGAGCAGGGGGCGATCCGTCGCGCCGCCGGCGATCTGCCGGGCAGCAACGCCGCCTTCTCCGCCGCCGATGCGATCATCAGCGATTTCGATCGGCAGGCCGAGGTCAGTGTCTCGGCCGAAACCGCCGCCGCCCTCACCAATCTCACGGTGATGCGATATGACGGCTACGCCTATGACCGCATCATGATGAACACCTACCAGGCATTGAACTACATGGAACTCGGCGACTACGACGGCGCCCGGGTCGAGTTGTTCCGCGCCTACGACCGCCAGCGACAGGCCGCCGAACGCTTCCAAAAACAGATCGAAGCCAACGAGGCGTTGAAGCGGAAGCCGCAGAAGGGCGATTACAATGTCCAGGCCGCCGAAAGCGACCCGGCCTTCCGCCAGGGCATCGAATCGCGCTTCGGCGACATTATGGACTTCCGCGGTTATGCCGATTACGTCAACCCGTTTTCGGAATATCTCCAGGGCCTCTTCTTCATGGCCACCGCCGCGGATCAAAGCGACCGCGAACGTGCCGCGACATCGTTCAAACGCGTCGCGGGAATGGTGGACGGCAATCCTTATCTCGGCGAGGACATCGCCCTCGCCGAGCGCGTCGCGGGCGGAGCGCCGGTTCCTCCGACGACCTACATCCTCTTTGAAACCGGCATGGCGCCGCGCCGCGAGGAAATCCGCATCGACATCCCGCTGTTCATCTTCGACAGCCGCGTCGATTACATCGGCGCCGCGTTTCCCACCCTGGTCGGCATGCCGGACGCCGTTGATTATCTGGATGTCAACACCTCCGATCGTTCATACCGCACCGCGCTGGTCTGCGATATGGAGGCCGTCATCCGGCAGGAGTTCCGCGATATCTTTCCGATGATCGTCACGCGAACCCTCATCGCGACGGGCGTCAAGGCGGCAATCGCCTACACGATGAATCATGCGGCCCGGGATGAAGATGCTTCCGTGCAGATTCTTGTTCGTCTGCTGATGATCGGTTACCAGGCCGGAACCACCCATGCGGATCTGCGCACCTGGAGAACATTGCCCCGCGAGTTTCAGGTGTGTCGGTTTCCCACGCCGCCGGACCGGAGGTTGATGATTTCCCTCTCCAACGGCATGATGCTTCCGCCGCTGGCGCTGAACGAGGGCGTTGTGAACGTGGTTTATGTCAAAAGCATTCGGGCGGGCGTCCCGCCGATCGTGCGGCAGTTCAGTCTTAACCGAGGAACGCTATGAAAAACACTTTTTGTTGCCTTGCACTGGCAACCTCGCTGATCGTCGCCGGTGGTTGCAGGAAGCAAAGCCTCAACACCGTCGAACGTCAGGACCCCATCGGCGTCGCCGATTATGTCGATGACAAGCGCATCATCACCGATGGAAGTCTCAACAAGATCGTCCGGGTTCAGGATGTCCGGCAAAGCCGCACCCCCGCGGATGTGCTCAAGGTGCAGGTGGACGTGCTCAACACCCGCAACGGCGATCACCGGTTCAATTACCTGTTCGAATGGTATGACATGAATGGAATGCTCGTCGAAACACCCCTGTCGGTGTGGAGGCCGATGCAGATTCAGGGCAAGGAGCGCCTCTCGCTCGTGGGCGTCGCGCCCACGCCCAACGCGATGGATTTCCGTCTAAAGCTGCAAGACAGCAAAGGGAGATGAATTATGTGGTTCAATGCATTTCGTCCGTCTTTCCGCGTCGGCGTGCTCGCATCCGCGCTGCTCGGCACGGCCTTCACCGCCGGCTGCGGGCAGAGCGCGCGGGTCGTCACCAGTGACACCGACCTGATCACCACGGTCGATCAGATCGATCCGCAGGACTGGAAGAACGCCGTCGCGCAGATGGCCTCCTCCGTCGCCCAGTCTCCGGCGCTGCTCAATCTCAACCGCACGCCGGCGCATCTCAAGGTCAGCCGCATCACCAACAGCACGCGACAGCACCTTGACCCGGATCTGCTGACGTTCGATCTTGTCAACGCTCTCCGCGACACCGGCAAGATCGTCGCCGTGGTCGAGGATCAGGCCGCGAAGGAATACAGCGCCCAGCAGCGCTTCCTCGACGATCAACCTGTCTCCAACACTCCGGATTTCACCTTGTCGGGCAAGATCATCGAGTTGAACGCCCGGGCGGACCGGCTCCGCCAGTCCACCTTCGTCTTCCAGGTGTCGCTCAACGACATCCGGTCGGGCACGCAGGTCTGGGCCAAGCAGGTCAACATCTCCAAGCAGGGCACACGCCCCGGCGTGGGATTCTGACGCGCCCCCGCCATGCGGCAAGCAATTGAAAGCGAGGCCCGACCTCCATCGGGCCTCGCTTTGTTTTTTCTCGGATGGCGCGATCGCGATTATACTGGCGCGCATGTCCCTCAATCATGAACTCTCCGATCTGTTCAAAACGATGGCCGCCCTGATGGAGATCAAGGGCGAGTCGGTGTTCAAATCCATCGCGTTTTCCAAGGTCGGCCGCATCCTCGGGGACATGACCCGCGACATCCGCAAGTGCGTCGAGGATGGCACGCTCGGCGATGTCGAAGGCATCGGCGCGTCGAGCCGGAAGATCATCGAGGAATATGTGACAACCGGGCGCAGCGGCGATTATGAATCCCTCTCCGCCAGCGTGCCTTCGGGATTGATCCCGCTCCTCGAGATTCCCGGTCTTGGCCCCAAGACGATTGGCTTGCTCTGGAAGCAGCGCGGCATCACGTCCCTCGATGAACTCATCAAAGCGATCGACGCCGGCGGGCTTGCGGGGC
>CAYUNS010000167.1:0-7912 GCA_964446155.1 uncultured Tepidisphaeraceae bacterium
GTTTGTTGATTCCTGTCCTGCGCTTATATGGACAGCGAGCACGAATCCCACCACTTGCGGCAAGAGCGACGGCACCATCACGCTGGGCACGAACGGCGGCACCGAGGACGCGACCTTATGGCTCAGAAGCAATAGCCAGAATCCGATTACGATCGCCACGGGTTATAATGGAACCGCTACGATTACGGGGAGTGGGACCATCAGTGGTGATATCACCCTGAATAATCACGACCTGATCTGGGCCGACACGAATTCGTTACGGTTGCACTCAAGTGCAACCCTTTCCGGTAACGGCGACCTTGTGATCGTCGACAATAACGGAACCTTCAATTCGCACAAATCGAGATTTGACGGGGCGATTGACATTGACGGCTCGATTACCTTTCAGGGCACGGGTAGCGGGTGGGACAAACTGGCCTCACTTGGCGGCGGGGTGACGGAGATTCTTTACAATAAGACTGGACGGCTGGACCTTGTCGGCACGGGCGGCGATTTCGTCGCGGATATCAGGATGGAAGCGGGCCGGCTCGAGGCCAACAGTAGTGGTCTGAACAGTAATGTCGCGCTCTTCGTCAAGGAGGGTGCAGCGGTCAATCTGCTATCGAACGGTTCCACCACGATTGCCGGCCTGAACAACGGGAGCGATGGCACGGGTGGGACGCTCCACCTCAGCAACAGTACTAATCGCATCCTGGTTCTTGCCGGTGATGGCAACTACAGCTTCGATGGAACGCTCACCACCAACGTCGACACTTTGGCGCGGTTGGCGCTGACGAAGTCCGGGACCGGCACGCAGGTCCTGACCGGCGACAGCGACTATGAAGGCGCGACGAATATCACCGGCGGCAAACTGATCGTCGATGGTTCGCTGGGCAACACGGTTGTCACGGTCGGCACAGACGGCACGCTGGGCGGCTCGGGCAGCATCGCCGGGAACACCACCGTCAGCGGAACGCTCTCCCCCGGCAACAGCCCCGGCGAGATCACCTTCGGCGGCGACCTGACGCTGAACAACGGCTCGACCTACCTCTTCGAGGCCGGCGACCTCACCGCGGTCGGTGGAGCGCTGACCCTCAACGACACCTGGAACCTGTCGCTGGGCGGCGGCTTCGAGGACGGGGGATCGGTCGTTCTCTTTACCTACGGAGAGGCAGGCAGTCTGTCGCTCACGCCGGACATCGACTGGTCGGGCCTGGGCTTCACGCCCGGCGCGCTGACCCTGAGCGATACGGGGAGCGCGGTTGTGCTGAATGGCATCCAGGTCGTTCCCGAGCCGGCGTCGCTCTCGCTGCTGGCGCTGGGCGGGCTGGCGATGCTGCGTCGCAGGCGGCGGGAGTTTTTCGCTTAAGTCGTTTTGATACGCGGCCGCGGGATGAATAGTCTCGCGGCCGCTTTGGAAGCCCTCGCAAAAGGAAATTTCGCCCTGAACGGTTGCGAGCGGCGGACGCTCCCGTTCCCGTTATGCAGGATGTGCTTTCGTGGAAGGATCATGCCATGAAAAATCTGATGATTGATCGGCGGCGTGCGTTTACGTTGATCGAGTTGCTGGTGGTGATCGGGATCATCGCCGTGTTGCTCGCCCTTCTTCTGCCGTCGCTGAACGGCGCCCGCGAGCAGGCGCGGACGGTGGCCTGTCTCTCGAATATGCGAAGTTTCGGTACGGCGCTGCTGATGTACGCCCAGGACCACAAGGGGCTTCTGCCGTCTTGTGAGTTGAGCAATACGCTGGGATGGGTGGGAACCGGGAATACGGAGGCGTCGATCAAAAACGGCACGCTGTACAAATACATCAACAACGCATCCGTGTATCGTTGCCCGAGTGATACGGAACCGAGGCGGTTGCGCACTGTTTCCATGAATGGATTTCTCGGTACCAACTCGACTTGGCATACGACGATTCCGTACAAGGTGCACCGAATCACCGATATCCAGAACAGTGCGGAGTGCATCGCGTTTGGGGAGGAGAACGATCCCCGCGCCGCCCGCGCCGCATCGGCGGCGAACGCCTATAACTGGGGCGGGTACATGCAGCATCCGATTACACAAGCCGGTGAGTTCTACGATAAGTTCGACGATCCGGTGGTTTCCTGGCATCAGAAGGGGGCGGTCTTCGCGTTCGTGGACGGTCATGCCGAACATTGGAAATGGCGGGACAGGCGGACGCTTCATCTGCTGGAGATCTGGCCGACCTGGCCGAGTCCGCAAGCGGGCTTCGGCGGCGCGAACAACCCCGACGTGGAGCGCATCCGCAAGGCGATCGTGACCTGGCCACCCAAACGATAAGGCATGACTGTGGAGACGGGAATGTGTCGTGGTGGGGATGCTTTTGTGAGGGCAAAAATGCTGATCGCAACGTCACTGAATATCGGGGTGTCGCGCGGGCCGTTGCCGACGACGATCGCGCGCGTGGCGCGGGCGGGATTTGACGGCGTGGATTTCCACTTCTGCGATCTGCTCGACGCATGTGACTGGACGGACGATCGCGCGCTGGCGGCGTATATCGAGCCGCTTGGGGCGGCGGCGAAAGACCATCGGCTGAAGTGGGTGCAGGGACATGGGCCGATGTTCAACATGTTCGGCGAGTCGCCGTTCGACACGCGGGCGCGTGAGCTGTGCGTACCGTCGATTCGCGCCGCCGGCCGGCTGGGCGTGCCGTGGATGGTGTTTCACTCGGACGTGTTCCCCGGTCCATTCGACCTAGCACATCGAAAGAGGATCGTCGACGCGAACATGGCGTTTTTCCGATCGCTGCTGCCTGAGTGCGAGCGCAACGGAGTGGGCATTGCGATCGAGAACATTTTCGACGCGCACGCCCGCAACCACCGCGGTTGTCCGCGATTCTTCGGTACGACGCCGGAAGAGCTTTGCGAACTGGTGGACAAGATGAACCATCCACTCATCGGCATCTGCTGGGACACCGGCCACGCCCAGATGAGCGGACACGACCAGCGCGCGGCGATCGAGTCGTTGGGCAGCCGATTGAAGGCCCTTCACATCCAGGAAAACGACGGCGAGTCTGACGATCATCTGTTGCCTTTCACCACGGCGCAAAACGGTGTGAAATGGCACGACGTGGCGCAGGCACTGGGTACGATTGGGTACGGCGGGGCTTTCACCTTCGAGATCCGCAATGCCTTCGACGCGGTGCCGGATGAACTGTTTGATGACCATCTGCAACTGGCGGTCAAGATCGCCCGCCATATCACCGGGTATGCGAGACGGTAAATCAGTCCGAGTGAATTCGGCGTGGATTCCACGCGCGATGCTGATTCAAGCATGGGTCCGATTTCATTCCCGCGCGTCACGGCTACAGACGTGGGAATCATGTGGAAACGATATAATATCGCAAAAAGAGTAAATGAAACCATAACTTCAACAACTTCAACGCGGATGCAGGTTGGTGCGAAAAACCAGGATGGGTTCTCCATGTGGAGCGCATCCGCAAGGCGATCGTGACCTGGCCGCAAAAACGCTAAGGCATAACTGTGGAGACGAGAATGTGTCGTATTTGGCAAATCAGCGCTTGCGTTGCCGCGTTGACGGTGACTTCGGCGGTATCGCTTGGGCAGGTGACGGGCCTTTCGTTAACGCAACGAAGCGTCACCTCGCTCGGTAATTCAACCACCGACCAGAACGGTCAATCCTTCACGATTGCCGGCCTCAGTGGTCTGACCTATGCGGGCGGGAACACGTTCTGGGCGGTGATGGACAACAGCAACAAGCTGGTTCATCTCAACGTCACGTTCGGCGCCAACGGTTCGATCGCGTCAGCGAACATCACGGGCGGGCTTTCCTTGCAACACGCCCGTGATTACGAGGGGATCGCGCTCGCGCAGGACGGCGCGAGCGTATATGTCAGCACGGAGAATCCGCTGGAGGTTCGCCAGTATCGGCTCAGCGATGGCGCTTACCTGCAATCCCTTCCCGTCCCCGCGGTATACCAGAATCACCGAGCCTGGTTTGGTCTGGAATCGCTTTCCCGCGCCGGCTCGGCATTGTGGACCGCGAATGAGGAAGCCTTGTCGGTCGATGGTGATTTTTCGAGGACGACCAGTGGCACCGTCGTCCGCCTGCAACGTTTCGACTTGAATGGCGCGGGGGGCGCGACGGCGGGGGCACAATATGCCTACAACGTTGAAAAGATTCATAGTAACGTAACCGATGCGAACCAATACGGGGGCTACAACTACAGCCGCAGCGGCCTGAGTGATCTGGTCGCGCTACCGGACGGACGGCTGCTCGCGCTGGAGCGGTCGTTTGCGTATGCGGATTTCCTTGGCATCTCGGGCCTGGGCAGCAGCTATCAAACACGGATTTATCTGGTTGACCCTGCCGGTGCGACGGATGTCTCCGGACTTGTCGGGCTTGTCGGTGAAACGTATACCCCAGCGCTGAAATCACCGCTCTGGTCCACCGGCAGCGGCATTGGCAATCTCGAAGGGCTTGCCCTCGGGCCGCAACTGCCGAACGGCAACTGGACTGTTCTGGGCATTGTTGACAGCGGCAGCAGCACCGATTTTCTCAGTGCCAATCGCCTGGTCTCCTTCGAGTTGGTGGGGACGATCATCCCCGAGCCGGGGATGCTCTCTCTCCTGGCCGTCGCCGGTTTTCTTGTTCTCGGACGGCGGCCGGTGGGCGCATCGCATTCCCGCCGCGGCGCGCGGATGTCCACGGGATTTGGCCGTGATGTGGAAATGAAGAACAATCATCAGGCGGGACAAGGCGTCCTTTGAGGAAGCTCTTATGATTAAGCTGCTTGCGGCGTGCGCTTTGTTCGCCGGAACGACATGCGCCGTTCATGCCGAGGTCATTGACGTGTTCCTTCTCGCCGGCCAGAGCAACATGGCCGGCTTCGTGAATACGGGGTATACCCACGACACGCGTGATGACAACGTGCGGTATTTCTTCCATACCGAGTACGATTTCAACAGTGTTCAAACGAAATCCACCGCGTTTACTCCGCTCGCGCCGATTGAGACGACGGGATTCTACGGCCCGGAGATTATGCTGGGTCGCGCGCTGATTGATGGAGGACTCAACCCCGCCATTGTCAAGGTCAGTTTCGGCGGCACGAGCTTAAGTACGGCCTGGAACTCACGCGCGTCCAGCGGCAATGCGTGGTGGCAAAACTGGAAGGACGCCACCGCCACGGCGCTTGGTCAACTCACCGCGGACGGGCATACGGTCAACATCCGGGGATTCTTCTGGCTACAGGGAGAATCGGATGCAGGCAACCAGACCATGGCGGACGCCTACGAGACCCACTTCACCCATCTGACCGCGGATGTGGCGAGTTATCTGAACGGGCTGGGTTATGGAACCGACGAAATGGTCTACATCACCGCCTTGATCCACCATCCCGGCGGCGGGATGCCGCACGCGCCGGTGGTTCGGACGGCGCAGATGAATGTGATGAACGCGCTGGATCGGGGGGCGTACTTCGATACCAGTGATCTGGAGAGGATGCCTGCCCATTACCATCCATTCCGCGGACAGCCGGGCATCTACGGTGGGCTTTATCCCGCCAATCTCCACTTTGGAGAGTCGGCGAATAACACGATCGGGATGCGGTTTGCGGAGACGTATTTCAGTGTCGTTCCCGAACCATCATCGGCGATGCTGGTGATCGGTGTGGGGTTGCTTTTCGCGATGCGTAGATACGGTTAATCGCGCTGAGGTCGGGCAGAGGATCGTCGAGGAGTTATTCATGACTTCGAAGGATGGCGGCTTCGGCTTGCACAATATATGTGAGGACACCGGTCGCAAAATCTTAACCCCCACATCACGGCAGTTGGAGTGGGCTGATCAGGAAATGGGTGTCATCATTCATTTTGATGTCCCCGTTTTTGAGCCGGCATTTTTTTTTCGAGAACACTGGGGCAAACCTCCCAGCCCATCCGTGTTCAATCCAATTCAATTAGACACCGATCAATGGGTGAGAACCGCGCATGAGGCCGGGGCAAAATACGCGGTGCTCGTAGCGAAACACTGCACGGGGTTCTCTTTGTGGCCAACGGCCGCGCATGACTACAGTGTGAGAAGTAGTCCCTGGCGAGGGGGCAAAGGCGATATTGTCGGAGATTTCATCAGCTCGTGTAAGAAGTACGGCCTCAAGCCCGGCCTGTACTACAGCGTCTCCTGCAATGGCTACTATTCGGTCGACAACCCGGGAAAAGTGATTTCCGGGGATGCGGAAAAGCAGCGAGAATACAACGAAATGGTGATGCGGCAGCTCACGGAGCTCTGGACGCAGTACGGCGATTTGTTTGAGATATGGTTTGACGGCGGGGCATTGCCTCCCGATCAAGGTGGACCAGACGTTTTGTCTCTGTTGCTCAGGTGTCAGCCGAATGCGGTGTGCTTTCAGGGGCCGGATACTTTTCCGTCCATTCTACGGTGGGTGGGCAATGAACAGGGTAAAGCGCCCAATCCCTGTTGGAGCACGACAAATGTGAGCAATGGCAATTTCGTTGGGACGGTTCAATTCGCCGAGGTCGGTACCGGCGATCCTGACGGATGTCGATGGGCGCCCGCCGAGACCGACATGCCCAACCGAAAAGCCGGAATGGCGTACATGGATGGCTGGTTCTGGCGCGAAGGGGAGGACCATACGCTGTATACGGTGGATGAACTCGTTGAACATTACTACACATCCGTTGGCAGTAATACGAATCTGTTGATTGGAATGGTGATTGACAATCGCGGTCTTGTTCCTGATGCCGATGTGCATCAGTTCCAGGGATTTGGACGTGCGATAAAGGAGAGATTCGCCAATCAAGTAGGTATGACGAAGGGGAACGGTGAATCTCTGGTCCTCAACTTTGACGAGGCTGCCGAAGTCAGCGATGTTGTCCTCATGGAGGATATTGCATACGGCGAGCGTGTGCGCGAATACAAGGTGGAGATGCTCATCGGTGGCGAATGGAAAGTGCTTGCGGAAGGACAATCCATCGGGCACAAGCGGATTCTTCGTACGGAGCGGGTTCGGATAAAGGCATTGCGATTCACCGCGATGAAAAGCATCGCACAGCCGCGAATCCGGCAATTTGCGGCTTATCTGGTTCGAGATCGGTAGAGAACGTTCCGCCGTCCCATCACATGGCGTAGCTTCGCAGTAGGGACTACTCGGCGTGGTGGTTAATTCCACGTTGAGCCGGTGGTTTCCGCGCCGGAGAGATGGCGGGTGATCCAGGCCCCGCTGCGGGAGGCATCGTCATTTTACTGCAATGAGAGTAAACATCATGAGTTCAGAAACAATACCTTCGGCCGCCGCCGAGTGCGAACGTCTCGCCGCTCCCGCGTTGGCGTCGCCGCGCGTTGATACACGTCCATCGTCGCGTTACACCGCCGCCGAGATGGACTACGGGATGACGATCGGGATCGAACGCACGCGTGGCGGTCGGCTTTGGGCGGCGTGGGTTGGCGGCGGCGACAATGAGTATGCTTACATGGCGCTTGGCACGAGCGATGATGATGGCCTCACGTGGACCGACGTACGCATGGTCATCGACCCGCACGACCCTTCCCTTCAGCAGGAGCGCCGATCGATTGTCGGCAACCTTTGGCTCGACCCGCACGGGCGGCTGTGGTTCTTTTTCGATCAGGCGATGACTTACTTCGACGGCCGGGCCGGACTCTGGGCCACGCGATGCGATGATCCGGACAGCGACGATCCGCAATGGACGCCGCCGCAACGCATCTGGCACGGCTGTGCGCTCAACAAGCCAATCGTGCTGCGCGATGGAACGTGGCTGATGGCGGCGTCCCTCTGGGATCGCGGCAAGATTCCGGCCCATGAGACGAGTTATCAGGAAGCGTTTCACGATCTGGATCCCTTTCGCGGCGTGAACCCGCTGGCCAGCACCGATGGCGGACGGACCTGGGAACGTGACCGTGCCACGGCGTTCCCAGG
>CAYUNS010000168.1:0-7912 GCA_964446155.1 uncultured Tepidisphaeraceae bacterium
CTCGCAAAAATACAGTTGCGGGAGCAAAGCCTCACGGGATACCGCCTGGCGATGCTCGACCTCAGCCCGAACGGAGGCGGGACGCACCAGGAACTCGTCACCTTCCTCGGACAGCATGACCCGGATTTCTCCATCCGAGCCGCCCGATCCGATGTCGCGATTCGTCCGGTGATGTCAGGATTGGAAACACCGACGCTGCGCGCCTCCTCTTTCGAGATTCCCGACGCCGGCGTCTTTGAAGCCAAGATCGAGCGTATCTGGCAGGCGATCGGGACGATCGCGCAGGACAAGGCGATCGTCGCGACGGGGCAATTCACCGAAACCGGGTTGAAGCTCACCATCGACAATCGCATGGGCGCCGTGCTGCAGTCGCCGATCCTTGCCTGGAATCATTCACGGTTCAGTCTTGCGGACCTGGCCGCCGGGGAAACCGCCACCGAGGCCATGACCCTCAACAGCCGGCACGATTTCAGCAACTCGGGATTTGTCCGATCCGAGTCGGCCGACTTCCGCGCCAATGTGCTGAAGACCGTGCTCACCCATCCCGGGAAAATAACGCCCGGAGCGTCGCAGGAGCGGCACGACCTGTTCGCCTGGATGGACGACGGGACGACGCCCGCCCTGCTGGAGACGGGATCGGACACGCCCGTCCCCGTCACCACGCAGACCCTGGTGCGTGCGCCGGTGGAAATCGTTCCCAGCCCGGTGGGTTCGACGGTGCGGATCGGCAACGCCTTCATGCGCATGGAGATCGGGGCGGCGATGGGGCTTCCTTATGACGCGCAGAACGCCGAATGGCTGAAACCGACCCTGCCGGGTCAGTGGCTGATCGGCTTCGCCGCGCCCCAGGGGATCGGCCGGATCAAGCCGATCCGTGCGACGATCGAGGCGGACGTGACCGCTCCACAGCACACGATCACCCTCCACCGCAACCAGTTGCGCGACGGCAAGCCCAGGCTCAATCCCGCGGGCGCCGCGCTCGTGGAATGGACGAACACGATCGGTCATCAGTCGCCGGTGACGTTTGAGATCACTCCCGACGATCTCGACGCCAACGGGTGGATCTGGCTGATGGTGTCGGTCGAGTCCCCTCCCGCACAGTTGCCCCCGCAGTGGACGTTCCGGGAATTGTCGGTTGGAATTGAAGCCCAGGTCGTCGGGGCGCCGCAAGCGCCCGTTTCGGTCCTCCCCCCGCGCAATCGCGCCACGGGAGACTAGTGTCATCGCGTTCATCCTCCCGATTGTTTCCCACATGGAAGGAGGAAGGCGCCGTTGGATTAACATCTTCGAGGTTTCCGAATGCCCATCGATCGTTCCCAGCCCATTTTGCGTACCGAGGCGCTGACGCGCAAATATGGTGATCACGTCGCGCTGGACAATCTCGATCTGACAATCCACCGCGGCGAGGTCTTCGGCTACATCGGCCCGAACGGATCGGGCAAAACCACGACGTTTCGGATTCTGTGCGGCCTGCTCGATCCCACCAGCGGCAAGGCGTTCGTCGCCGACAAGAACGTGACGGGCAACAAGGATCTGATCAAGCAGCTCGTGGGATATCTTCCCGACAACTTCGGCGTTTATCCGACGCTGCGGGTATGGGAATATCTCGATTTTTTCGCGGCGGCGTACCGCATCCCGAAAAAGAAGCGGCCGGATCGGATCGACTGGTGTCTCAACGTCGCCAACGCCGAACCGTTCCGCGACAAGCTGATGGGGGCGCTGTCGCGCGGGATGAAGCAGCGGGTGGGCATCGCCAAAACGCTGCTGCATGATCCGCAGGTGCTGATCCTGGACGAGCCGGCGGCCACCATCGACCCCCGCGCCCGCATCGAGATGCGCCGGCTGCTGCGCGATCTCGCGGACCTGGGAAAAGCGGTGCTGGTCAGCTCCCACATCCTTCCCGAGCTGGCGGACGTGTGCGACACGGTGGGCATCCTCTCGAGCGGAAAACTGATCGCCTCCGGACCGGTCCATGAAATCATGCGCACGGTTCGACAAAAGCGGCTCATGCAGATCGAGGTGCTGAAGTTCGGAGCGGAAGCCCGGAAGGTGCTGTCCGAAGCGCCGGGGGAATGGAACGCGGTGGAGGAGGGATCGAGCAACGGCACGCTGCGCTACGAAGTGCAGGCCGACGACCAGCAACTTGCGCAGAGCCTGCTGGCGCTGCTGAGAAAAGGCATCCCCGTCGTCAGCTTCGCCGAAGTGCCGGCGGACCTGGAGGACGTGTTCATGAGTTTGACGAAATGATGGAGCCGCGGCGCAATTCGTGAACGATTTCGAATCCATCTTCGCCGGAAGTGCCGCGGGCGCAAGCCCGCCGTCCACCTCTGGTTGCCGGCTCGGGAGCGGCCGGGCGCCCGCCCCACGCGGCTCAATGCCTGCAATGCCGATGGTGGCAATGGTCACGGCCGTCGTCCGAAGCCGCAAGAATCACCAGCCCCACGAGCAACCCGCCGAGCAGGGCGAACTTCGCCGCTTCGATCGTGCCATGCGCGACGGCGGCCGTCTCCCTGCCCAACCGTGTCGGCTCGATACATTCGTGATGCCACACGACATAGCGCGCGTCGGCCGGGGGAGATTCGAGCGGAATCCGCTCATCGCCATGAATCGCAACCAGCGTGCCATCGCCGGCTTGTTCAAACCCGAGCGATGCGCCGCGCATCGCAAAGACGCGCGAACCGGAAATCGGCGTCAGCCCCGTGCGGTTCCTGAATGTCCACTTCGCGACGTAAACGCCATCATGCCTGACCGGCTGCATGCGCTCGGTCTGCGGAAAGTTCAGCCGCGCCACGGTCTCCACGCGCGACCGCGTGCAGCCGGCGGTGAAGATGCCGCAGATCATAATCAGCACAATCCCGCGCCGACCGTTTCGATTGAACATCGCGCGTCCACTCCTTTTCCCACCCGGCGAACCGGGTCGAAGGATCCGACACTGAATATTGATTCGCCCTCAAACGATTGTCGAAAGTTTTCGCAATGAATCCAGTTCTTCGGAAAGATCTTCTCGGGCTGCTGCGACTCAAGCGCGTCGCGGCGGTGCAGGTGTTTTTCGTGGCGGTGCTGGCGGCTTTGCTGCTGGCGACCTGGCCGCAAAGCGGCGTGGTGTCGATTCACCCCGACGCGCAGGACAACCTCATGCTCGGGCTGATCATCGGACAGCTTGTGCTGCTCATTCTGTTCGTGCCCGGCATCGCGTCGGTGGCGCTGACCGGAGAGCGCGAGGGCAACACCCTCGAAATGCTCTATGCCAGCCGCCTGTCGGCATTGCAGATCATCATGGGCAAGGTCTTCTCGGCGCTGAGCTTTCCCCTCCTGCTGCTGATCAGCGGGCTGCCGTTTCTCGCGATGCTGAACTATCGCGGGGAGGTGGACGCGGGCAAGCTCCTGTGGGCTTACCTGATCCTCGTCACGGCGGCGATGTTCCTCGGGATGGTCTCGCTGACCATCTCGGCGGTCTGCCGGCAGAGCGCCACATCGCTGGTGATGGCGTATCTCGTCGTGCTCATCATCTGCGGCGGGGTGCTCGTGCCCGCGGCGATCATGCTCGAAAACCAGCAGGGCTTGACGGCGATGGCGCTGCATTACGGGAGAAGCATCTCCCCCATTGCGGCGGTGCTGTCGCTGCTCCGCCCGCAGTTCACCGATTTCGGCGGGCAGCAGCATCAACTCTTCGCCTCGTGGCAGTTCTTCCTGCCGACCGCGCTGGCGGTGATGGCCGGATGCCTCGCGCTGCTCGTCGCCAAGCTCCGCAAGCCCCCCACCTCCTCGGAGGGCTTCGGCGCGGTGTCGGGGAGCGACGAACATCGCAGCCTCGGACGACGGATCATGTTCCTCATCGATCCCAAGAAAAAGCGCAAGCCGATCGGCTCGTTCAACCCTCTCATCGCCAAGGAGTCGCGCACCAGCAATCTGCGCAGCGGGCGCTGGATGATCCGCATCTTCTACGGCGCGCTGTTCGTCAGCCTCGGACTGGCGGTGATGTCGCTATACGGCGGCGCGGAACACTCGGACCTGCTGGCTTATGTCGCGAAGATCATCGTGGCGTTTCAGTTCGGCGTGATCGCGCTGGTCGTCCCCAGCCTCACCAGCTCGTCGATCAGCAACGAGATCGAGAGCGGCACGTTCGAGATCCTGCGCCTCTCGCCGCTGCGCGGGGGACAGATATTCTGGGGAAAATTCATCCCCGCGTTTCTGCCCGCGCTGCTGCCCGTGCTGGCGCTCGTGCCGGCGTATCTCGCGGTCTGGTTCATCGATCCCAGCTATGAGACCCGCATCCTCTCGATTCTGCCGATCATTCTGCTTTCGGTGATTTTCTGCTGCACGCTGGGGATCACGCTCTCGAGTTTCATCAGCAACACCGCCCGCGCCACCGTCGCGGCGTATCTTGTGACGGCGGCGCTGTTCGTGTTGCCCATGTTCGCCTGGTGGATGGGCGGATCGCAGCTCTCGATGCGACTGGCGCGCTGGCTGGCGATGCCCAGCCCGCTGGTGATGGCGGTGAATCTCCTTCCCGAAGGCACGCCGGAGATCGAGCGGCTGTACTTCGAGCATCTTTACCTGATCGGCGGGCTTTGCGTGGTGATGTTGCTGGCGGCGAGGATGCGGCTGACGCATCTGCTCCGGCAGGGTTAGCGTTTCGATCCTGACGCGGCCGCCCTTTGCCCTCAACGTCTTTCATCCAGAATCGAACGGACAAACGCCATGATGCAGTTCATCAAACTCCCTCGCCTTCTGCTTCTTGGGCTGATCCTGCTCGCGTCGGACGGCATGGCCTGGGCGCAGGAGCAGTCCAGGTGGGATATGATCCTGCCCGATGGACGACTCGGGTTCGGCTCCGAAGGTCTTCCCATCCCCGATCCAACACCGACCAACGGAGTCTCGCCCCGAACCGTGCAGCTTCTCGGTGAGGAATTGGCCCGTTCGGGGCAGGATGTCTCGCGGCGGGTCGAGTTGACCAAGGAACTCGGGCTGACGCATCGCGCCGAAGCCTCGCCGTTTATCGAGAAGTCGCTGCGGGACGCCTCCCCCCTCGTTCGCGCCGAGGCGGCCAAGGCATTGCGCGAAAGTCAACTGACGGAGTTGCTGCCCCAGTTGAAGGCGCTGTTGAGCGATCCCGAGCCTTTCGTCGTTCGCACGGCGGTTGTCTCAGGCGCGGCGATGGGAGACGCGGAGTTCGCAACGACGGGGCTTTCCCATGCCGACGCCGGCGTTCGGATCGCCGCGATGCGATCCGCCTCATCGCCCCGACACGCCGACGCCATCGCCGCGGCATTCCCCTCGCTGTCGCCCCAACTCCGGATCGAAGCGGTGAAATCGCTCGGACGCACGGGCGCTTCCTCGCATTCATCCCTCGTCGCGTCATTGCTCGACGAGGGCATCGCCGAGAAGGTCGCCGCGCTCGACGCGCTGGGCGCGATGAAGGCGACGGATCAACTGAACCGCGCGCTGCCACGCCTGGAGGATGCCCATCCGAGCGTCCGCCGCGCCGCAATCCTCGCGCTTCAGGGGATGGCGCCGGAAGATGTCCGGCAGGCGCGCTCAATAGAGATGTTGAGCGATTCCGATTATTCCGTGCGCACCGCGGCGGCGGAGATCCTTCGCCTCAACCCCACCCCCGCCGCCGTCGAGCCGCTGGTGGAGCAGTTGAGCATCGATTACCAGTTGCTGCACGACGCCACGCGTGGAGCGCTGGTGGCGATCGGCGCGCCGACGATCCCGGCCGCGGGACGGCTGCTCGATGACGCCGATCCCCGTCGGCAGGAAGACGGGTCCTATCTTCTTGGAACGCTCAAAAGTGACGAGGCGATTCAACGCCATATCGATCTGCTGAAATCGCCCGACTGGCGGGTCGTCGCCCAGGCGGCATGGTCCCTGGGGTCGATCGGCAATCCCGCGGCGCGCGATCCCGTGGGAAAGCTCGCTGCACGCGCCGCGACTGACTGGAAAGCATCGAACGAACAAGCGGGAGCCGCCATCGACGCCTTTCGCAACGCGATCATCGCCGCCGTTCAGCTTGGCTATCCGTCGATCGTCGAGGACACCAGGAAAGTGATTCCGGACAAGCTGAACCAGCCGTCGGCGATTCGCTCGGCGGCGCTGTGGGCATGGGGCATGATGGGCGATCCGAAGGACAGCGCGACCGTCGGCCGAATCTTCGGAATTTACCGGGATATCGAAGACGGCATGGATGTGAAGATCGAAGGCATCAAGGCGCTGGGCAACCTGCGCGTCGGCAGCAGCGCCTCCAACCTGCTGAATATCCTAAGCCCCTCCGGCGATTCACTGGCGACATGGATCGCCACCTGGTCCTACAATCGCATCACCGGTGAAGACCGCCCCTTCGACGCCGGTGAGGCGCCCTGGTCGCCTTCCCTGTCCATCATGGACCTCACCCCGGCGGCCAGGTGAACGGTCGTCCGGCCAGGACATGCAGGTGCAGATGAAACACGGTTTGCTGCGCCCCCGGGCCGCAGTTGAACACGGTGCGATAGTCGGTGTGCCCCATCGATCGCATCAACTCCCGCGCGACCAGAAAAAGCCCCCCGACAAGCTCCGCGTCCTCGACCGAAAGATCGTTCAATGTCGAGATCGTTTTTTTGGGGATCACCAGCAGATGCACCGGCGCCTGCGGGTCGATGTCGTGAATGGCGATGTACCGATCGTCCTCGAACGCGATCTTCGCCGGAATCTCCCGGCGGATGATTTTCTCAAAGAGTGTTTCTGGCATAGAATGATCCGGGTTGGGGTGAATGGACCGATTACCCGCTGCCTGTTAGCTAGTGGCTGGAGACGATGTTGTCAATCCCGCCCGGTTAAACCCGCAACCGATCTTCCGCGACGAACGATGGTGTCATCATGCTTTCCTTCCTCATCGAAACCTTCATCCTCGGCCTGAAGAACCTGCATCTGCACAAGCTGCGCAGCCTGCTGACGGCACTGGGGATCATCATCGGCGTCGCGGCGGTGATCATCATGGTCGCGATCGGGGAGGGATCGAAACAGGCCGCCCTCGAGCAGATACGCCAGCTCGGCGCGGAAAACATCCTGGTGCGATCCGTCCGCCCGCCGGAAAGCAATGAAGCCTCCGGACGAACGCAGCGCATCCTGGAATACGGGATCAAGCGCACGGACCTGGCGAGAATCGAAACCCTTCCCAACGTGAAACGGGTCGTTCCGCTGCGCGACACCGAGCAAAAGGTCACCCGCGGCGATTTGCGCGCCAACGCCAACGCGATTGGAACCACCGGTGAATTATTCAGCGTCATCAATCTACGGGTGGCCAGGGGAGATTTCTTCACGCAGACCCACACCGATCAGGCCCAGGCGGTCTGCGTGCTGGGCGCGCAGGTCGCGGAACAGCTTTTCCCGCTTCGCGATCCGATCGGCGAGACGATCCAGGTCGGTACGGGAGGCATGAGCACCGTCATCCTCACCATCGTCGGAGTGCTCGAGCCGACCGGACTGCGCAGCGGATCCGAGGCGGCGTCGATGATGCAGTTGGACCCGGACCGCTCGGTCTATTTTCCGCTGACCCTGGCCCACCGCGCCTTTGGCGACGGCATCGTCAAACGGCAGGCCGGATCGATGGAGCGAAAGCAGATCGAACTGACGGAAATATGGCTTCAGGCGGATTCGATCGAGCACGTCGAGGCGATCGCCGGAATGGCTGAAAACGTCGTCAACCTCTCCTCCCCCCAGAAGCGCGTGGACATCGAGGTGAAAGCGCCGATCCAGATTCTCCGCAACGCCGAACGGCTCAACCGCGTCTTCAATTTCATCATGGTCGGTATCGCGAGCTTCGCCCTGGTGGTCGGGGGGATCGGGATCATGAACATCATGCTCGCGACCGTGACCGAGCGCACCAAGGAGATCGGCATCCGCCGGGCGCTGGGAGCGCGGCGGAGGGACATCA
>CAYUNS010000169.1:0-7808 GCA_964446155.1 uncultured Tepidisphaeraceae bacterium
CAACTGACGAGGATCTACGGCAGTTAGGGCATTAAAGGGTCGCTTAACATATCGGGGAGGCAAACCAGGTCCGTCCTCATGCCTTTGCGTTTGATGTGGGCAACAGTGCGATGAGCGATTACCGCAGGCACGATGCGTCATATCTTGCCGGGACACTTCCCGGATTGAACGACACCAGCGGCAATCCGCTTTCCCTTAAGTTCAGTGCCCGCGACATCGAGGCGACTTTCGGTCGAAAGATAGAGGGTTCGTCCGCAGGGTCGGTATTGGAGAAGATGACCACAGACGGCGAGATCGTGAGCACAGCGCTGGCTGTAGCACCGGCGGGGGTGAATGGTGCGGTCATAGAATCCAACCTCCGCTTCACCGATACGGCGACAACAGGGACCGGAGTGGATGGCAACAAATACATTTACTATCTCGGTCATCCAAGCGAGGCTGTGAACAGCGCGTTTGGTCTTGTAGACAACCATGCGACGAAGGTGGAGGTGCAGACAATCGCCGATCTGACGTATACGATGAATATCGTGTTGCTTACATCGCCTGGAGGTGGTCAGACGACAGGCCTAACCACCTCCGATGTGCAACGGCTGGTCACGGAGGCATCGAGCATTTGGGAGCAGATTGGCGTGCGCTTCGCATTGGGCACAACAACAACGGTCGCGGCGACAAACGCGACACAGTGGGATTTGCCTGATGATAATGTCTCGACACTCACGGCAGTCACCACAACCAGCCGAGCAAATGGGCTGGACGTGTTCATTGTGAACTCGATTAACAGTACGGACGGCTTCCTAAGCGGCGCTGCCGCTTATGAGAATCGCCTGTGGGTCGGCGACCGGGAGACTGGGGTAGTTGTTTCCCGCCGGAAAATGGGGCCCACGTCCACGCTCGAAGATATCAGCGAGATCGCGCGAACCATCGCGCATGAGGTTGGCCATCTTATATTCAACAATGCAGATCATGATCCCAGGCTGTGGAATCTGATGCGAGCGGGGGGTGCGGGGTCATCAAACAACTCGGATCTCACGCTGACGGTGCGAGGCTCCAGTGGAGAGCGGATACGCTTGTACCCCGATGAATACAATGTTGATGAGACCTGGTAAATTGCGTGGGTGTGTTGTGTGGCTGCGCCGAAATGCATGGCGGGTCATAGCGACATCGTTGATATTGTTTGGTTTGCTTGGTGCCGCTCAAGCCCTTTTCCTGCCGCTAACGACCAGTTTGGGTTGGCGCTGGGGGAAGTGGGCTGGAGGCATTCAACTTGTTTCGAGCAACGCGCCACTGCTGGGTATTGGGTTTGATATCGGCACAGATCCAAACTGGATGCATAAGACGCCAGGAATGGAATTTGTGCTGATGAGGCAGCAGCGGGTATTGCAGGATATCGAGTTTCTCCCCAAGATCAGTATGTCTCGTGATGTTGGGTGGAGCTATCAGCGCCTTTCCATGGGTGTGGACTTGCCTTATGTGCTGATACTTCTATTTGGTATTGCGATGGAACTGCTATGGCGGCGAATCAAGAACCGCCGGCGGCGCGGATTACTCGGTCGTTCCGGGGTCGGGTAGACCTAAAGGTGACATCCACGAATGCCATTCGATTAAGACATATCTATTGTAATTTTCAATTATTGCATTGACTTGAGTCGCATGGCAACCCTTCTTCCAAATCTCGCCAATTGGCCGAAATCCAGCATAAACAGGCTGATGTCGTTCCCAGAGGATTCAACCGACTTCGTTCCATTTCGCATGATGATGCGGTTTCGTCCACATGTCCGCCAACTCCGAATTTACCCCAAAAACCTACATGCGCAAGAGGCCGGGAGAATAATCGCTGAAAGTATTATGGACCTCTGCCCGGGAAATCGGGTACACTCGAAATGATCGGGAGCGTGTCGAATGTTGACGATTCTGGCCGCCGCGGGTGAGAGTGTGATACCGGCGTGGTTTCGCGAGGCGGTGAACGCCGTGACCAGGCCGGAATACTTTCTCACCATCTCCACTGTCGTTTTCATCGCGATGCTGATCGGCTATCGTCGGTGGACGAAGCCGAAGATCGCCCTCGCGCTGTTCGGACTGTTCATCCTCTTCTATTTCGGATCGATGCTCGATCCCAACTTCCGCAAGATCGTCGCCAAGCCCGACAACGTTCCCATCACCATCATGGTCATCGGCGTGATGCTTTGCCTCTGGGTGGCGTTCCGCCGCGCCGCGCTCAACGACGGGCGCATCGAGGCCGGCCTGCCCCTTGTCGAGGAGGACCGCGACGACAAGGTGCTCGTCTGGCCGGACCTGGTCTACACGGAACTCATCTGCCTCATCCTCGCGACGGCCGGGCTGATCTTCTGGGCGATCGTCGCCAAGGCTCCTCTCGAACAGCCCGCCAATCCCGGCTTCGCCCCCAATCCCGCCAAAGCCCCCTGGTATTTCCTCGGATTGCAGGAAATGCTCGTCTACTTCGATCCGTGGATGGCCGGCGTCGTTTATCCCGGATTGATCATCGTCGGGTTGTGCGCCATGCCGTTCATCGACACCAATCCAAAGGGCAACGGCTATTACACGCTCAAGCAGCGCCCCTTCGCCATCGCGACCTGGCTGTTCGGATTCCTGATCCTCTGGGTGGTGCTGATCTTCTTCGGCACATTCCTTCGTGGGCCGAACTGGAGCTTTTTCGGACCCTACGAATACTGGGATTCGCACAAGCCCGAAGCGCTGAACAACATCGACATCAGTAACGTCTATTGGAACGTCCTGCTCGATCGCGCCCGCCCGAGCGCCGACAACAATCCCGTTCCCGCGCTGCCCCACTGGGTGGTGCGCGAGTGGGTGGGTTTCCTCCTCATCGCGGCCTACCTGTTCCTCACCCCCGTCATCCTGCGCTTCACCGCGCTGCGGCGGATGTACGAAAACATGGGCGGCATTCGCTACGCGATCATGGTCGTCCTGCTGCTGTTCATGGCGCTGATGCCGATCAAGATGGTGCTGCGGTGGCTGTTCAACCTCAAGTATTTCATCTACCTGCCGGAGTTCAACGCGAGCCTGTAGGGGATCGATCGACCTTTTGGTCCTTCACCAGCCGGGCGAACTGTTCTCCCCGGTCCTCGAAGTTGACGAATTGATCGTAGCTGGCGCAGCCGGTGCTGAGGAGGACGACATCGCCGCGTGCCGCGAGTCGCGCGGCCGTTGCCAGGGCGCGAGCCAGGTCGCCGCATTCATGTACTTTTGTCTCCCCGTCATGAGCGCGAATGCCGGTGGCGATGGTCGGGCCGGTGATGCCGATAGCGAGGACGGCCTTGGCGCGGCTCGCCAGCGCCTCGCAGAGCGCATCCATCGGCAGATGCTTGTCGGAGCCTCCGACGATCTGAATCACCCGATTCGGCTCGAACGCCTCCAGCGCCGCGACGGCGGCCTCGGGGATGGTCGCGATCGAGTCGTTGAAATACCGCACCCCGTCCCGTTCATGCACCAACTGAAGGCGATGTGGCAGCCCCGGAAAATTGCGGATCGCGTCCTGCGCTTCCTCCCATGAAACACCGAGCACCGATGCGGCCGCGAACGCCCCCTGGGCGTTGAGTTGATTGTGTTTCCCCGGCAGCGCCAGCTCGAATGCCTTTCGATCGGCCGTTCCGAACCGGATCACGTTCGCCGCCGTTTGCCGCGCGAACGTCATCGCCGCCGCGCTGGATTCGCAAAGCGCCGCGTAATCCGTCCGTTTCTGAAACCGCACGATGTTCCGCTTCGCCTCGATATAGGTGTCCAATCCACCGTGCCATTCAAGATGATCGGGCACGATGAGGTTCACCAGCGCCACGTGCGGCGACCAGCGCGCCTGCCCGAGATGATCGAGCATGTAGCTCGACAGCTCGAGCACGACGACATGATCCGGTTGAATCGCGGACAGATCAGCCAGCAGCGACCGACCGATGTTTCCGCCGATCCAGGTGATGTGCTTTTGGGCGAGCATTCGCCCGAGCAGGGCGGTCGTGGTCGATTTGCCCTTGGTTCCGGTCACGCCGATCACCCGCCGCGCGCGGCATCGCTCGACGAAGAGGCGGATTTCCGTCGTGACGGGCACGCCCGCGCGACGGGCGGTCTGAAGAAACGCATTCGCCGGTGCAATGGCGGGGGAGGCGACAACGAGGTCGGTCTGCGTGAAATCGCTTTCCCGATGCCCGCCGAGATGAAAGTCGATCGGCAGTCCCTGTAATTTTTCGATCGAGTCGGACAGTTTCTCCGCCGGATCGCGATCGGTGACGAGCACCGTCGCGCCCTGTTCGACCAACCACCGCGCCACCGCCGGACCGCCTCCGAAGTGCCCCAGTCCCGCCACCGTCACCCGCTTGCCGCGAACATCCTGCATCATCCTGATGATGATATCGACATCCGCCTCCGGTTAGGAGAGGGCGAAACACGTCGCGGAGCGCTCCTGTCCGGTCATTTCTTGTCGGCCTGCTTGCCGTAGGTTCGCGGGCGCGGGGGAACGAGGCTCGTGTTCACCGGTTCATAGCTGATGTTGGCGCTGGCGGTCGCGGGGTCGAACGTCGCGATGGTGGCCTTGAGGAAGTTGGCGTCATCCCGATCCGGGAATGCCGGCTTGTAATGTGAGCCGCGCGACTCGTTGCGGAGCAACGCGCCTTTCAGGATCGCCTCGGCCATGTGGATCATGTCCTTCAGCGCCCGAGCGTAGCTCAGGTTCTGGTTGGTCCACATGCCCGTGTCGGACAGCTTGATCTTCTGGTAGCGCTGTTTCCATTGCTCGCATTGGGCGAGGGTCGCCTCGAGCCTGTCGTTGTGCCGGACCACCGAACAGTTGTCGGTCATCCACTTGCCCATCTCCTGCCCGAGCAGGTAGGGGTTCTCGTCGCCTTCGTTTTTCACCAGCCAGTTCTGCTTGTCGGTCTCCTGCTGAGCGATTTGGTCGAACGTGGATTGCGGCACGTCGGCGGCGGCGGTGGGGGCGACTTCGTTGATGTAGTTGCGGATGCACGGCCCGCCGTACAGTCCCTCGAAGATGCAGCTCAGCAGACTGTTGGCGCCCAGCCGGGTCGCGCCGTGAAATCCGAAGCTCGCCTCGCCCATGGTGTAAAGTCCGGGGAGGTTGGTCATCATGTTGTTGGGCGCGCCGGCTTTCAGCCCGCCCGACTTTTCATCCTTGGTGAACGTCATCCACAACCCGCCCATCGAGTAGTGGACGGCCGGGAAGATCTTCATCGGCTCGTCCAGCGGATCGCTGCCGACAAACTTCTCATAGATTTCGAGGATGCCTTCGAGCTTGCCGAGCACCTTGTCTCGGCCGATCGCCTTGACGGTGTCCGACAGATCGAGATACACCATGTTCCCCCCGCCGACGCCGAGCTTCATCTCGGTGCAGACCTGGAAAATCTCGCGGGTGGCGATGTCGCGGGGGACGAGGTTGCCGTATTTGGGATAGCGCTCCTCGAGGAAGTAGAACCGCTCATCCTCGGGGATGCTGCTCGGGGTGCGGGTATCGCCGGGCTTGCGGGGAACCCAGACGCGCCCTCCCTCGCCGCGGGCGGATTCGGAGATCAGCCGGCACTTGTCTTCACCGGGAATGGCGGTGGGATGAACCTGGACGAACTCCGGGTTTCCAAGCCTGGCGCCGGCCTGGTAGCAGCGCGACGCCGCGCCTCCGGTGCAGATGACCGACATCGTGCTTTTGCCGAAGATCAGTCCGTTCCCGCCGGTCGCGATGACCACCGCATCCGCACGGAACGAGCGAATCTGCATCGTGCGCATGTCCTGGGCGACGATCCCCACGCACGCGCCTTCGTGCAGGATCGGCCAGAGAAATTCCCAGAATTCATATTTGGTGACGCGGTTTTCCGCTTCCCATCGTCGGGTCTGCTCGTCGAGGGCGTAAAGCAACTGCTGTCCGGTGGTGGCGCCGGCGAAGAAGGTGCGCTTGAAGAGCGATCCCCCGAACAGGCGCAGGGCGCGCTGCCCTTCGGGGGTGCGGTTGAAGGGCACGCCCATGCGATCGAGCAGGTCGATGACGCGGGGCGCCCAGTTGCACATCTCAAGCACCGGGGGCTGATCGGCGAGGAAGTCGCCGCCGAGAACCGTTTCGTCGAAGTGCATCCATTCGCTGTAGCCCTGCTGCCGCGCGATTTCGTTGCAGGCGTTGATGCCGCCCTGGGCGCACACCGAATGCGACCGTTTCACGGGGACCATGGAGAACAGGTCCACGGGTACGCCTTCCTCCGCGAGCTTGATGGTGCATGCCAGCCCCGCAAGTCCGCCCCCGACCACGATCACGCGCTTTTTCGATGAAACTGCCATGGGATTGAATCCTTTAGTTACGTTCGCTTGTGTATCCTGCGGAAGCGCCCGGCGGCGCGCGGGGCCTGCCCGGCGCCGATGAGCCGTGCCATCATCACATCTCCCTCTTCATCCACTTTCGTTTGTCGTGGATGAACTTCAGGTGATGGTCGAAGTGCTCCCGGTATTTTTCAATCTGCTCCGCAAGGGTGATCTTGCCGGCCTCGTTATGAACGCCCGTGCGCTGGAAGACATCCTCCGGCAGCTTTCGCAACACCCCGGCGAAGAGCCTGCGCGACAGATCGAGGATCGTGATCGCATCCTCCAGCGATTGCTCCTCGTAATGCAGCCGCTCGGCAAAGCGAGCCTCGTTGTAGCCGAGCAGCAGGGGATTGTCTTCGGCGATGACCCGCTTCATCCGATCGATGCCGATCAGGTCGCTGTCCATCAGGTGAATGACGATCTGATGGATTGACCACAGGCCGACGTTTGCGTCGGCGGGGGGGCGGGTCAGCAGTTCTTCCCGCGTCAGCCCGCGAACCGAGAGCCTCAATCGCTCGCCGGCCGAGGCGTAATCGTTGATCCTGGCGTTGTCCATATCGTTGCAATCCCGGTCGTTGCTATCCCACGGGGATTTCGTTCAGTTGAATCGCCGGTTCGTCCACGGACGGATCCGCGAGCCGCGTGTTCAGCGAAGCGAACAGCGCGACGAAACCGAACACCAGGGTGAGAACAAACAGCCCCGCGCAGGTGAATCCCCACCGGCGCTGCGCCCCGGCGCTGACTGTCACGCCCCAGGTGATCGCCGCGGCCCAGAACCCGTTGGCCAGATGAAAGCACGAGGCGAGAATCCCCAGGGGATAGACAATCCAGGGGATGAACCAGTATGCCGTCATGTGCCGATGCACCGTCGCGGAGGCGTGGTGCGGATCGAAACTCAATTGAAGACCGAATAGTCCGTATTTGAGCGACAGCACATGAAACAGCATGAAGAAAACGATGATCATGGCGCTGATGCGCTGCATCGTGTAACCCCAGTTCCTGTGATACGGATAGCTCCCGATGTTTGGTTGCCCGGCGAGGGTGATCCAGATGCCGTAAACCGTGTGGTAGAGGATGGGCAGGTAAATGAAGGTCCACTCGATCGCCCAGAGCAGGGGAAGATCATGAATCTTGTTGACCTGGACCTGGTACTTATCCCCGAGTTGCGCGATGGATGCGTTCACGATCAGATGAACGACGAGATACCCGCCGAAGACAAGCCCCGTCAGGGAATGCAGCCGTCGAAGAAGAAAATGAGCGCCCCCTCCAAGGAGGGGAACTGTCTGACCTGATGCGGTTGTCGCCGTGGACACAGCAATCCTTTCGTTGGGTTGGCCAGCCATTATAGGGAGGAACGGGCTTGATGCAAAAGACGTGGACAGAAAACCGGAAAACTTTATCCTGTTTGAAACTGCTGGATGCTTTTGAAGTTAAACAACGGACTCGACCGTTTTTACCCCGCCCGTTTGGGTTGCCGCGTTCGTTGC
>CAYUNS010000170.1:0-2979 GCA_964446155.1 uncultured Tepidisphaeraceae bacterium
CCGCGACGGCTTCGCCGTCGCGGATTCGATGGCGACCATGCCGTCGAGCATGTTGGCGATCAGCCGCAACTGCGCGAGCGCGGCGGCGCAGAGGAACAGCAGCCGCTGCACGACAGGCGATTCGATCCGCGTGGTCGCCGCCAGTGCGATGCCCGCAAGGACGCAGCAGATCATGCCGGCGATCGAGATCGCGTTGGCGGACGCGCCCCGTTTCACCAGCCACCTTGCCGCGGCGATGGACGCGCGGCTGCTCCGTGCGGCGATGGGGCGGCGATCGGTGGGCTGGTAAGCCGTCATGTGTTGACAACACCATACCCCTGAAGCCGCGGGAAGGGCAATTCCCCGGCGGTCAGCCGTTCCACGTCTCGCGCAGGTCCACCAGTTGCCTGACCTGCTTCAGCATCGGTTCGATGTCGTCGAGATGCAGCACCGTGGCCGCATCGCTTTTCGCATTCTTCGGGTCGGGGTGGCATTCGAGGAACAAGCCGTCGACGCCGGCGACGATGGCGGCTCTGGCGAGCATGGGGGAGTATTGCGGGTTGCCGCCCGAGGCGTTGCCCAGCCCGGCCGGCTGCTGCGTCGAGTGGGTGACGTCGAACACCACCGGCACGTCGAAACCCTTCATGATCGGCAGGGCGGTGAAGTCGTTGACGAGCCGGTTATAACCGAAGAACGTGCCGCGCTCGGTGAGCATCACGTCGCGGTTGCCGGTCGATCGCACCTTCTCGACGGCGTTGCTCATTTCCTGCGGCGCCATGAACTGCCCCTTTTTCACGTTGACGCGCTTGCCGGTCTCGCCGCACGCGATGAGCAGATCGGTCTGCCGCGCGAGAAAGGCGGGAACCTGGAGCACATCGACGACTTGCGCCGCGACGGCGGCCTGCGATGGCTCGTGGATGTCCGTCAGGGCCGGCACGCCCAGCTCACGTTTCACATGATCGAGGATCTTCAACCCCTCCTGCAGCCCCGGCCCGCGAAAGCTGGCGTTGCTCGAACGATTGGCCTTGTCGAAACTCGCCTTGAAGATGTAATCAAAGCCGAGCGCGTCGCAGATCGACTTCATCCGCGCGCCGATCGTGAGGCAAAGCTCCCGCGATTCGATCACACACGGGCCGGCGATGATGAAGAGGGGGTCGAGGTTGGGCATGGTGGGTCGGCGGTCAAAGGGGCGAATACAGGTGAAACGTGGGAAGAAACCGCTCCCCCTCACGTCTTCACGTTTGATGCTTTCGTCATTTCGGAACGATAAAGGGCACGCGCACCGGAAGCAAGTCCAGGTCGAGCGGGGTGTGTCCGGCGGGTTCACCGTCGATTTGCACGGGGACGGCGTGGGGGGAATCGATGCGGATGCGTCGGCCTTTCAGATAGACGACGCCATCGGCCTGGAGGTGCTCGCCGGCGACGGCGTGGAGGGCGAGGCGCATCGCTTCGGATCGATTGGCGCAGGGCAGGACGCAGATGTCGAGCAGATCATCGTCCGGTCGGGCGTGGGGAAGGATCGGGAAGCCCGTGCCGTATTCCTTCACATTGCCGACAAAAGCCAGGGCGGGCCGGTTGTCGAAGACGACGCGGTCATCCACCGTCACGGTCAGTGGCGGATAGGCATAATTGCCCAGGGCGATCGCGCCGGGCAACAGATAGCTGGCGTATCGAATCGGTCCGGCGCGGCGGCGGGCAAGCTCGTGAACGATGTGGGCGTCCAGCCCGATCCCCGCCATCAGCAGGAACAACTCGCCGTTGGCGGCGGCGGCGTCGAGATGCAGAAGACGAGGATGCCGCAGCGCCGCCATCACCTGGTCCTCGACCCGCGCGTCATCCCATTGAATGCCCAGATGCCGTCCCATGAGATTGGCGGTGCCCATCGGCACGATCAGCAGCGGAGGAATCCGGCTCGAGTGGCGGACGAGTTGCCGCGCGACGGTGCGGAGGGTTCCATCTCCCCCGATGACGATGGCGGCGAAGGCGTCGGTGGCGTCCAGCGCGGCCGGGGCGAGGCGATCGGCAGGCTCCAGAAAGGCAACGACCTCGAAGCCCTCCCGGTTCAGCCGGTCGATCAACCGCTCGGCGATGATCCGCCCGCGACCGCGCCCGGCGATGGGATTGGCGAACACAAGCACCTGGGTCGCATGAGGCATAAGACGATTCCACGTCGAGTCGCGCCCCCGCCCGCCCCGACGACCGGCGCGCCGGTCGGTTGACAGGCTGGAGCGTCGAAACTATCTATAGTACCTTGCGGCGCGCCGTGGATACAGTGCCGATCGCCGCGCCATTGTCCTTTGAACGGGTTTGCCTTCTATGAATGAAATGACTGTGAATTCCATCAACGATCGTGCCGCCGAGGAATATTTCAAACGCGCTCGCGACGCGGAGGAACAGGGGCTGCACGAAAAAGCGGTTGAATTCTACGAACGCGCCCTCAACGAGAATCCCGACCACGAGGCCGCCTGCTTCGGTCTGGCGGTGCTCTACGATCGCCAGGCCGATGACGCCAAGGCCATCGAGCTGTACGAGCGGCTGTCCACCAGCGCCCCGGTTCATCTCAACGCGCTGCTCAACCTCGCGATCCTCTACGAGGACAACAATCACTACGACGAGGCCCATCGCTGCCTCGATGCGGTGCTTCGCACCAATCCCAGTCATGAACGCGCCCGTCTGTACATGAAGGATGTCGAGTCGGCGCGCTCGATGTACTACGACGAGGACAACGACCGCCGCGGCGACCGCCGCAACGCCATCCTCGACATTCCTCTCAGCGATTTCGAGCTGTCCGTGCGCAGCCGCAACTGCCTCAAGAAGATGAATCTCCGCTCGCTGGGCGACCTGCTCCGCACGAGCGAATCGGAACTGCTCAGCTACAAGAACTTTGGCGAGACGAGCCTGAGCGAGATCAAGGCGCTGCTGGCGCAGAAGGGGCTTCGTCTCGGGCAGGCGGCGGAGGAGGGCAAAAGCCCGCTGGCGGCGCCGCGGGACGCGACGCCG
>CAYUNS010000170.1:2989-7725 GCA_964446155.1 uncultured Tepidisphaeraceae bacterium
GCGTCCCGCGGCGCTGGCGGACGACGCCTCGCCGGAAGTGCTCACCAAGACCGTCGGCGACCTGGAACTGTCGGTGCGCAGCCGCAAGGCGCTGCAGCGCCTGAACATCAACACCGTCGCGGATCTCGCCGCCCGCACCGAGGATGAACTTTTGGGCTGCAAGAACTTCGGTCTGACCAGTCTGAACGAGATCAAGCAACAGCTCGCCTCGCTCGGGCTGGGATTGCGGAAACTGGAAGAGTAGCGGTCGCTGGTTGTCGATCGCTGGTGGAAGAGGCGGTTTCGACCAATCAACTCATTCAAAAGGCATGGATGCCGATGGGACGACACAGCCGATGGATGGGGCTATACGCGCTGTTTCTTCTCTGGCCGCTGGGATGCAGCCAGGGTCCGGTTCGCAATGAGGTCGCTCCGGGCGTTCCGATCGTTCGCGTCCGCCTGCTTCAGAACCAGGACAAGGTGCTCGTCACCGCCACCTCGCCCGCGATGGTCAAAAGCGGGTCGCATTCGACGCCCCGGCGGCTGAATTTCCCCAAGGGCGCCGAAGTCCCCCTCATGCTCTCCGCCTCCGGCTGGCAGGCCGGCAATGTCAACCTCGGCACGGGGGAACTGCATTTCCATCCGACTTACGACGGCACGATGTCGATCAACGGCAAGCCATATCGTGGCAACTACCGTTTCGTCCCGGTCGCGCCCGGTCGATTCGATGTCGTCAACGACGTGGACATCGACAGCTATCTCAAGAGCGTGCTGCCGGAGGAACTGCTCTGGAACTGGCACGATGAAACCTACCGCGCCCAGGCGATCGTGGCGCGGACGTATGCGCTGTACGAATGCCGGGTCGCGGGGGCGGGGCGTCACTGGGATGTCTATCCCGACACGCGCAGCCAGATGTATGGGGGCATCCAGGCGGAGTCGCGCAAGAGCCGCGCCGCGGCCGAGGCGACGGCGGGAGTCGTCGTCGCGCATGGAAAGCCCGGACGGGAAAAAATCTTCAAGGCCTATTTCAGCTCCTGCTGCGGGGGCATCAGCCAGTCGGCCGCCGACGCCTTCGGCGACGCCTACATCGAGCCGCTTTCGGATCAGAACGTCCGCTCCCTGTGCAGCGCCTCCCCGCGGTTCAACTGGGGTCCCGTCGCCGTCTCGAAGACCGAGTTGACGCGGCGATTCAGGCTCTGGGGGCAAAGACGGGATCGTCCCGAGCGGAACATGGCGACGGTCAGCCGTGTCGAGGTGCAGGCCACCAACCACTGGGGACGCCCGACACGATTCGTCATCACCGATGCACGGGGAACGCGCTACAGTTGGACCGGCGAGGAAATCCGCTGGGCGGTGAACACCGACGCTCCGCAGGGGACGACGCTCTACAGCAGCTTTTTCAAGCTCATCAATGAACCCGACACGGTGAAGTTCGTCGAAGGGCACGGCTGGGGGCATGGCGTGGGCATGTGCCAGTGGTGCGCCCAGCGTCGGGCGGAGTCGGGGATGCGGCACGAGGACATCGTGCTGGCGGCGTTTCAGCGGTCCAGGCTCATCCGCGCCTACTGAGCGCCGCTCTCGCGGACGACCGCCTGGTGTATCATCGGTGAATGAGCGGAATCAGTTTCCGCCCCTCTTTACTCCCATTCGGCGCTGATCCAGACGGAGAACCGCCGATCGGCAAGGCGACGCGCGGGGGCGAGTTGTGATATCATCATTTCATGGTCAAACTGAATGCGCACTTCGATGGCAAGGTGATCGTCCCTGACGAGCCGCTGGCACTGAAGCCGAATCAGAAGCTTCGCATCAGCATCGAGCCGATCGAGTCCGCGCCTTCGGCGCCCATCGGCAAACGCGTCTTCGGTCAGCAGAAAGGAGTCGTGCTGCACATCGCACCCGACTTCAATGATCCCCTTGGCGACGATTTCTGGGGCCTTGCCGACGAGAAACAACAATGAGGCTGCTTCTCGACACGCATGTTTTCCTGTGGCTTGTTCAGCAGGAGCCGATCCCGCCTCGCGTGCTCATGCAACTCGAAAACAGTTCCAACGAATTATATATCAGTGTCGTCACGCCTTGGGAAATGCAGGTGAAGGTGGGCGCCGGAAAACTGTCGCTCACCGGTCCGGCGGGATCCATCGTCCAAAAGCAACTCGCCGACAGTTCGATGTCGTTGCTCCCGATCACGCTCGATCACATCGACACGCTCTCGCGGCTGCCGAACCATCATCGCGATCCGTTCGACCGGCTGCTCGTCGCCCAGGCGATTCACGATGGCCTGACGCTCGTCAGTTCGGATCAGGCCATCGCGCAATATGCCGCGCCGGTATTGTGGGGATAGGTGAAGGAGATTGAATGAGTGATGAATCTCGATATCCGTTGGAGTATGTCGCGCCCAGCGTCGGGCGGAGTCGGGGATGCGGCACGAGGACATCGTGCTGGCGGCGTTTCAGCGGTCCAGGCTCATCCGCGCCTACTGAGTCGGTTTTAACCCATTGAAAACAAGAGTGTTATAATTGTCGGTCGTTGGGCAAACCTCCGTCGTTCCCGCTTGTCTGACTGGGCGGGGTTCTGGAAACGGAGTGTGCCATGCGTGCGGTTTTGCATCGGGCGCCGGGTTGTGCCTTTCTGATGATGGTGCTGATGGGGGTAACGGCCGCGCCTGCGGGGGAGTTGACGGAGGCATCGCGACAGGCAGGCCAGGCGCGCATCGCGTCGGCCGACGCCGAGCAGCGGCTGCGCGAGGCCCGGCGTCGCGAGCAGACCGCCCGGCAATCGCTCGAACGCGCGCAGGCCGCGCATCGCAACCTGCAATCCCGGCTGGATACGCGCCATCGCGCCCTGGCATCGGCGTTGCACGATCGCGCCGGCCGGGAGGAGGCCCTCCATCGGGTACGGGAGGACATCCACGCCCTGCATCGCACGCTCGATGAGCACGAGCGGCACATCGCCATTGTGCAAAACGAAGCCACGGCCGCCCGCGCGGCCCTCGAATCCCATTCCAGAGCCGCTTCGATGGGGATTGAAACGGACGCGACCATTCAACACCTCGAACGGGAAATGGACCGGGCGCGGGCGGTGATCGAACAATCGCCGATGAGCTTGCTTCATCGCCATTTCACGGATCGGGTTTTGTTGATCGAGGAGGAACTGGACGAACTGTCGCGGCGGGGCGATGTGCCGCCGGAACGGATGCGTTCGGTTGAAGTGGCCTGGACGTCGCGGGTGCGGATGCTGCGTTTTGTCGAAATCATGATGCCGTTCCTCGATCCGGCGCTGGCGAGCGCATGGGATCGCTTCGATCATGCCGGAATGGCACTCGCGGCGATGGAGCGTGAACACGCGAATGTGAAAAACGAACCCACCGAGGTGTCGGCACGGTTGCGGGAGGCCGAGAGGCGGCTTGCCGCGGCGATGGCGGATGCGGAGGCGGTGCGGAACCGGCTTGTCGGACTTGAGCGGACGGAACGAGCCTGGATCGACGGGTTGAACGCGCAAGCCTGGGAGGTGGAGCGTACCCAGGCCGCCGTCACGCAGTTGGTCCACGACCTCAACGCCTCGCAGGTCGGTCTCACCGCCGCCCAGCGCGGGTGGGACCAGGCCCGATCCACCGTCGCGCAGGCGTCGCGCCGGCGCGATGCGGCGCTGGCGAACGCACGGCACTGGGATGCCAGGGAATCGCAGATTCGCAAAATCCTGCTCGAAAAACGCGAGCGGGAGGCCCGCAACCGTCCCGGCGGCGGGCCTCCCGTGCGAGGTCCGGTTGTCGGCCCGCGCCCCGAAAAAGACGAAGTGCGAAAAGACCGTGACGCTTCCCGGAATGCCGCCCGCGTTGATCCGAAAACGGACCATCGCAAAGATCGCGGGGATGACAAGGTGGACCCGCGCAGGGGCAGGCCGGACCCGCGCGCAAACGACGGGGCGGATGCCCGCCGGGACGAGCGGCGACCGCAGCGGAAGGACGATCGCGTTCGCGAGAACAAGCCGCGCGAGGACAAACCGGAGGTGAAGCGCGAGGAAAAGAAGCAAAAAGAGCAACCAAAGAAAAAGCAGCCGAAATCGGAGCAGCCGAAGAAGGAGTCGAAACCTCCGAAGAAGAAGTGATCGGGTGTCGCGTTCCCCGGGCGAGGCCGCGGGAAGATTGATCGGAACGGGCGTTGGCGTTATCACCCCCATCGCGATGGCGGTGACTTACCAGCTTGTTTCGACCGATGGCCGTGCCCGGCTTGGACGGGTGACGACGCCGCATGGCGGGTTCGACACGCCGGCGTTCATGCCCGTCGGCACGCAGGGGACGATCAAGGGACTCTTGCCGGAACAGGTCGCGGCGACGGGATCGCAGATCATCCTCGCCAACACCTATCACCTGATGCTTCGGCCGGGTGAGCGGGTGGTCGCCGATCTGGGGGATCTGCATCGGTTCATGGGCTGGTCCGGGCCGATCCTGACCGACAGCGGGGGGTTCCAGGTCTTTTCGCTGTCGGACCTCAACGAGGTCGGCGAGGACGGGGTCACGTTCAAGAGCCACATCGACGGCGGGATGGTCCGGCTCACGCCGGAGCGGAGCATGGAGGTGCAGAACGCGCTGGGCGCCGACATCATCATGGCGTTCGACGAGTGCCCGCCGGGCCAGGCGCCGATCGAGCATCAGCGCGCCGCGGTCGAGCGCACGCTTCGCTGGGCGAAGCGATGCCGGGACGCCCACGCCCGCCCGGACGCGCAGGGCTTGTTCGGGATCGTGCAGGGGGGAACCGATC
>CAYUNS010000171.1:0-7678 GCA_964446155.1 uncultured Tepidisphaeraceae bacterium
CGTCGCCCGGCAGCACGCCGCCGAGGAAATGGCCGCCAAGGCGTCCGTGAAGATGAGCTTCCCCCTTGTCCTGTTCATCTTCCCCGCGACCTTCATCGTCCTCATGGGACCGACGGTCATCAGTCTGATCAACAGCGAGTTCTTTTAATTAATCCTTCACCCCGAAACACCAGATAGAAAGAAAGACCTATGCACACAACACACCCCATCATCGGATGCCTGCTCGGCCTGGCCTTGCTCGCGGGATGCCAGAACAAGGACATCGAGAAAACGCACGGCGAGGAGTTCCCCTCGGAATACGCCACCCGTTCGGTCCATCGCTTCGCCGAAGCCCAGGCCGCCTCCGGCGCCCGCGCCGAGAGCATGCTCTATCCCCAGCATTTCGACGGACTCGAGCTGAACAGCCTTGGGCGACGGAAGCTCGATCTGATGCTCATGGATGACGTGACGACCGATCTGCTGACGGTGCATCTCGCGATGCCCGCCGAGGAAGCCGAGGTCCGCCGCGACGCCGTGGTGACCTATCTCGCCGACGCCGGCGTCCGCGACTCCGACGCGGCCGTGCAGGTCGGGTACAACGAGTCCCGCGACAATCCCACCGCCCCCAACATTGTTCGCATGATCAAGATCGAAAGCCTCGGAACGGCGCCTTCCTCCTCCATATCCAAATAAACCCCCTCGCGCCCGATTGTCTTCCGGAGTGGAGAACGCCCGGAGTCCGCGTCAGCCCAGGCTGATGCGGATTCCGGCATTTGCGCATCGCCTCATTTCCTTCGGAGACGGGTTGGCCTCCGTCGAATGGTGGGGGCGGGGGCGAATTGAGCCGTCGCTCGGCTTGTGACAATGGTCCCGACGGATGGACGACGCCGATGAAACGCCTACGTGCAAAGCGTATGCGACGGCTGATGAATGACGGCGGCCAGGCGACGGCAGTCGTCAATCAGGTTGAAGCCGGGCATGGTGAAGGAGGACTCGGCGTCCATGAGGTAGACGCGCCCCGACCGCACGGCTTTGAGCGAGCGCCACCAGCTTCGTTCGTGGATGGACGCGAGTTCCGCCTGCGTGCGGTCGGCGGGCCATCCGCAGCAGATGAGCAGGAGGATGTCCGGGTCGGCGGCGCGCAGATCGGTGGGCATGATCGTCGCCGAGCGCCCGCCACGACGACCGATCAGTTCCTCACCACCGGCAAGCTCGATCAGTTCGGGAATCCAGTGGCCGCAGCAGAACATCGGATTCATCCACTCCAGAAAAACAACGCTCGGACGATCTCGCTGAAACGCCGACCACTGGCAGACGGAGAACAACTCCCGCCGCATGATGCGCACCGCCTGTTTGCCCCGTATCGAAGCGCCGATGGCCTGCGCGATCCGCTCGATGCCCGCGATCACGCCGTCGAGCGTCGTCGGTGAATGCTCGACGAGGCTGGTTCGTTCGTCGAGCCGGGCGAGGACGCGCTGAATCCGGCCTCCATCGAGCGCGCAGATGTTGCACAACGCCTGCGACAGGATCACATCGGGGCGCAATTCAAGCAGCAGGCGTTCATCCAAATCAAACAAGGGTTCGCCGCGCCGAAGAAAGTCGCGGACTTGTGCATCCGTTTCGGCGGCGCTCAGATCGGTTCGGATGCGCGAGCGCGTCACGACGGGCAGCCGGGTTTGTCCGAAACATTGATGACTGACGCCGACCAGGCGGCTCGTCATTCCAAGATGCTCAACGATGCGAGTGGCGGCGGGAAGAAGGGATACGATTCTCATGCTCAAGTCTCCGGTTTGTGTGCGAGTGAATGGTCGATGACGGACGCTTTGCGAAAGCCGTATGGACAATGCCGGCAGTCGCTGCGGCAACACGTTCCCCGCCGGCGATGAAACGTCTCGGTGAACACCCAGCGGCCGTTCTCGATGTGGTAATCGACGCCTTCCGTCAGGCGCGATGACGAGGCCGGCGAGGGAGGGATTGGATCAATGTCCGCCATACAAGCGATTGTCCGGTGAAAGGAAGCCCGTTCCGGGCGCGATCATGGCGGCGCCGTTGTAATCGTCGGTTTCGGTGTGGCGGTCACGGAGCGATTCGGCGTGGCCGTCGCAGAAGGCGACGTTGGTCATGCCGCGATGCCGGTAGCCCTGCGTGCCGGCCCAGCGGCCGTTGAAGGTGTCGTCCCCTTCGCTGTCGAACGGGGCGCGCATGAACTTGTTGGCCCCGGCGGCATATTGACCATCCCCAAAAAGAGCGGTCTCCGCGGGATTGCGAAGGGAGACGGCTTTGACGGGCGCGACAATGTTCTCGTGTTCGCCGTGACCGATGTAGCTGGTGTTGTAGTTGTAGCCGGTGTAGGGATCGATCGCCCAGTTGGCCGCGCCCTCGAAGGACGGGCACTGCTGGATGGCTGTCGGCCCCATCCCCGCCCAGAGCAGCCCGGGCACAACCTCCGGCGGCTGCCCCGGCCGGTTGATCGTCGTCAAATCCCAGCAGTAGGTGTAAGCCACCGTGTCGTCACCGGCGCCGTCAACGGCATGGTAATACGCGATGGGATAATCGCCCCGGTTCTCATTCACGTAGAGATTCGCCGAGATCACCATCTGCCGCAGGTTGCTCAGGCACTGCACCCGCCTGGCCGACCCGCGCGCGGCGTGCAGCGCCGGCAGCAGGATCGCCATAAGCACGGCGATGATCCCCATCACGACGAGCAGTTCGATCAGGGTAAAGCCACAGGTTCGTCGGCGCATGGTGATTCTCCCGAAGAGAAATCACCGCGGCGCGATGGAGGAATCGCGCCGCGGCGACGATCGTTCTCACGCCACACGTCGGCGACGGCGAAGCAACGACAGCGCGCCGATGCCGAGCGTCGCGAGCGCTGTCGGTTCGGGAACCCGGCTGATCGCGAGCTGGCCCGACGCGTCGGACCACCCTTCGATCCGGGCAAGGCCGGCGTCGAAGTCGAACGCCAGCGACTGCCACGCCGATCCGTCCCACGCCAGCACCGACAGGTCGCCACCATCACCGGTGTAATCCAGCCCGGGCAGCAGACCGAGATCGGCGGCGAAGGCGATGCCGCCCTCGCCGATCAGCTTGGTCACCTCCAATTCATAAGCGGCGAGGATGTCGCCGGTGATGCTCGACAGAAGCGATGGATCGACGAGCGCTGCGGTCGAGAGCCTGGCCAGATCGCTGACGCTGGTGAAATCGGCGAGAATCGCCGTTCGCGTCGCGTCCGACTCGCTTTGGAAGAACAGTGACGTTCCTTCGTTCACGTTGTCCGGCGTGATCGACAGCGCCTCGCCGACGCGCATCGGCCGGACGGCGGCGAATCCGTCGATCTCGCCGTCGCGGAACTGCTCGGTCGCCTCGATACGGACATACTGAATCCACTCGAAGCCGGACTCGGCCAGGTCGATCCCCGTCCCCCCGCCCGAGCCGACATACGTCTTCATCGCCTCATAGGCGGAGAGGGTTTGTCCGGCAGCGCCCAGCACGCCGTTGAGTGTGGGATTCACAGGCTTGGTGAAATCCGTCGCCGGCTGATCGGTCCAGCCGTTGCCGGTCAGATCGTGCTGCTCGGGACTCCAGGCGTGCCCCTGGGTCGGGAAGGCGGTGTCGCCGTACGGGCCGGAGGAATAGGTGTACCAGTTCACGTTGTCGGGGCTGACCGACACGACGACCGGCTCGACGAACGCACCGCCGGTCAGGTAGTAGCTGCGCATGTCGGTGGTGTCATCAACGTATCCGCCCACCGTTCCGCCGCCTACATAGAACGTGTTGCCGAAGACGTTGAAGTCGATGCCGTACGGATTGGCGGGATTGTCGTAAATCGGCTGATCGAACTTCACCGTGATCGAGCCGTAGGTGTAGCCGCTTGCAGGACTCCCGGATCGGCCAAGCGTGGTGATGACCTTGTTGCCGTCGAGATCGACGTTATACGCCGCCTCGACGATCTTGACGTGGAACGGTGTTGGCGCGATCGGACCAAACGATTGATTCAGACCACTGCGTGTCGGCTCGCCAAGGACGGCGTTGGGGTCGTTGTACAGCGGGCTGCCGCCGAAGGCTGCTGTCTGCTCGACGATGGAGGTGGCATATGGCGAATCGGCCTGTGCGGAATGCGTCAGTGCAACCGCACTCATCGCGGTCAGCGTGCCGGTGACCACTCGCCGGCGACGGCGCAGCATCAACAACAGTCCCGTGCCCAATGCCGCAAGGCTCGTCGGTTCGGGGACGGATGCAGGCACAGGCGCGCCAGGCTGCTCACCGGCGGAACCCGCCCAAAAGCTCCAGCCATCCCATGATCCGTCGGCCAACGCTCGACCAGAGAAACCGACGCTCGATGAAATCCAGGCGGTGTCGTTCACATCGGCGATCCAGTAATTCCAATATCCATCCTCCTCTCCGGGGGCGTAATGCTCGTTGTAGCCGATGCCGAACACCGCGTTGCCGAAGCCATACGCAACCATGCGAGCTGACAGCCGGGAATCGGCGCCCGCCAGTGTGCCGATCACCTCTCCGTCGGGATTTTCGATGGTGGTCGTTCCCGTAATGGCGTTGAACAGATCCTCGCCGGTGGCCGCCCCATCCCAGCGATAACCCCACGCGTAACTCGATGGGCCGTCAGGCGTGGCGAAATCGATGATCAACGCCGCCTGATTCGAGCCTGAACCGACCCAGTAATCGATGTCGCCGAACCCGAAATCCGCATACGGGGAAGCCGATGCGACCGACGCGTACCCCAACACGCCGGCGGTCCAAACCAATGCCCGCCTGAACCAGAAACCAATGACGCTGTGACTCATGGAGTCACTCCTTTCCCGGCGGATCGTGAACGCTCCGCCCATGGCCCGTTTCGCGGGGCCAAAAGAAAACCCTTGCCCTCGCGGCAAGCCTGTTCACGACAGGCAGGGGGCGAGAGCAAGGGTCAGCGTCAAAAGCATCCGCCGCGCGCGAAACGGGCTGATCGAAGCCCGCATGGCGTGAGCGTTTTGGATTTTGAGAGCCAGACCCGGCCCGTCCCGAAGCGCGAGGACGAAAACGGTTGTCCGGCACACGATGTGTCGGACCTTGCTTCGGGCCGGTCTTCTGGCTCAGGACTTCCGTCCGATCACCTTCCCATCCCGCACGGGGACAGTGGTTTCCGATCGGTCGATGCGATGTTGATCGCGGTCCAATACAGCGGCGCGTCCGCGTCGGATTCTCACCGACTTCCCTACATGGCGCATGACGCCAAGGGCAAACTGCCGCCCGAAAGCGGGGCGGATGATAACAGGAAGGCGCGCTTTGGCAAGCGGCGACGGCGGCTTCGTCCATAGTCCATAAAAAGGTCGAATCCGGGGCGCGTGCCCCGTTTTCGAGGTACGGCAGACCTGGCATGTACCCAATCCTGGTTGCGTCTTCTTGACCTGTTCCATCGGGGGAGTAAGCTCCTACGATTCTGCATCGGATGAAACGAACCCGGTATATCCTGGCGGTGGCATTGGTGACGACGGCGCTGTGCGCGGATCGTCTGGTCATCTCCGCTCCGGCGCAGGCGCGTCCGCAGATGGCGCAGCTTGCCGGTCGGCTGGTCGCCCGGCTGTCGGTGAGCTTCCGTCACATCGTTCCCGCGGCGCGGATGTATGCCGATCGGCAGCACATCGTGGCGGCCGTGGTTCAATCTGAGGCGGCTCCCCCGATGGTGATGCCCCCGCATCGCGCCGTCACGTTCGCCGAATATCCGCTTCCACCGCCAGCCTGCTGATCTCACCTTCGCCGCTTCCGTATGTCGACGCCGCGCCTCCGCGCCGTCGCTTTCCTTATTGTCTTCTCAGCCTTCATTCTTCAGGTGTTTCCATGGCCACTGTCGCAAAAATGCTCACGAAAATCTTTGGCAGCCGTAATGACCGGCTCCTCAAGCGATATCACCGCATCGTCGCGCAGATCAACGCGCTCGAACCGGAAATCGGCGTCCTCACCGACGAGGAGCTTTTCGCGGCCACGCAGGAGCTTCGCGCCGGTCTCGTCGCCGGCCGGCTCAAGTCCGTCGAGGTGCTCCCGCGCGCGTTCGCGATTGTGCGCGAGTCGATGGACCGCCACATCGGCATCCGCAACATCTTCAACCCCGACGAGAACTTCGACCCCGACAAGCTCGATGACGAGCATCTCGAGCTGTACGACTCCGTGCAGCGCGCCATGATCGCCACGGGGGAGTCGTGGCGGTTCGTCAAAATCCCCGTCCAGCTCTATGCCGCCGTCCGCAAGCTCTACCCGGAAAGCCGACCGCCTTTCCGGGCGCGATGCTTCGATGTGCAGCTCATCGGCGGGCTGGTGCTGTACGAAGGCCGGATCGCCGAAATGGCGACCGGCGAGGGCAAGACGTTCGTCGCGCCGCTCGCGTGCTTCATGCGCGTGATGGAGGGGTTCCATTGCCACGTCGTCACGGTCAACGACTATCTCGTCCGTCGCGACGCGACCTGGGTCAAGCCCGCGTTTGAAAACCTCGGTTTGTCGGTCGGATTCATCCAGAGCGACATGGAGCCGGGCGGGGACAAGCGCCGCGGCATGTATCAGTGCGATGTCACCTACGGAACCAACAGCGAGTTCGGATTCGATTACCTGCGTGACAACATGAAGGAGCGGGCTTCGCTCCAGGTGCAAGGCCCGCTGGATTTCGCGATCGTGGACGAGGTGGACAGCATCCTCATCGATGAGGCGCGCACGCCGTTGATTATTTCCGGCGCCGCCCACGACGACGCTCCGAAGTATCGCGCCGCCGACGAGGTCGCCCGCAAGATCATCGAGTTGAACAGGCCCTGGAACCAGGCCGAGAAAGCCGTGGACGCCGCCAAGCGCGCCATCAAGTCCGCCGAGGGCGACGAGGACAAGGCCAGGGACAAGGCGGCCAGGGACGCCGCCCGGCAGCGCCGCGCCGACGCGGAAAAACAGCTCGAGGAGGCCGAATCGAAGAAGTCCGATCTCGTGCAGTATTACGAGGTCGAGCTTGATCGAAAAAGCGTTCACCTCACCCACGAGGGCATCGCCGCCGCCCAGGAAGCCGCCGGCGTCGGCAGCTTCTACGTCGGGCAGAACATGGAATGGCCGCACCTCATGGAGCAGTCGCTCCGCGCCCATGTCGTCTATGAGCGCGACAAGGATTACGTCGTCGAGCGCGGGCAGCGCGGCGACATGGAGGTCGTCATCGTCGATGAGTACACCGGTCGGAAAATGACCGGCCGGCAATGGTCGGACGGGCTTCATCAGGCCGTCGAGGCCAAGGAACGCGTCACCATCAAGCAGGAGACGCAAACCCTCGCCACCATCACGCTCCAGAACTTCTTCAAACTCTACAAGTCGCTCTCGGGCATGACCGGCACGGCCCAGACCGAGGCCGAGGAGTTCGCGAAAATCTACAAGCTCGAAGTCGTCACCATCCCCACCAACCGCCCCGTCATCCGCAACGACGCGGAAGATCGCGTCTATCGCTCCGAGCCGGAGAAATGGAAGGCGATCCTCGAGGAGATCAAGGAGATCAGCGACCAGGGCCGTCCCGTGCTGGTCGGCACCACCAGCGTCGAGAAGAGCGAGATGCTCTCGCAGATGCTGACCCGCACGCACGGCGTCGAGCACGAGGTGCTCAACGCCAAGCAGCACGAGCGCGAGGCCCACATCGTGGTCATCGCCGGGCAGCAGCATCAGAACACGCACGGGGAAACCGTCG
>CAYUNS010000172.1:0-7625 GCA_964446155.1 uncultured Tepidisphaeraceae bacterium
GATCGTAGCCGTAGCTATAACCCCATTTATTCCCGCTTGAGCGACTACTGTAACAAACACCATACGCCGATCATCGATTTTTGCGAGATCGATTGAATGCCACGCCTAGATAGAATACACCGAAAAATATAAGCAGCCCGCCCCAGAAACCCGGAGCTAAGTGCGCATCGTCGATATATGAAAACACGACAAGGCCCGAAACAATAAGCACGACCCCAAGAAGCGCGAGCATCGGAACGTTCTGTTTTCTTCCTTGCATAAGAAACCCATTGTCTGGAAACGAGTGAACAGCCTTTATTCACCTGAGTTTAATCCGGACCAGACGCCGCCTGCGTGTGAGCCGAGGGGAAGGACAGATCTCGGCCGAATGGGGCCAGTTAGTACAGGTTCCGGATGGGACATCACTGAGTCAGGATCCCAAGTGTTGGGCGAAGGGTTGAGGTAGTGCTGCTTACGATAGTCCGCCATCGTCCGATGCTCTCTAAACTCATTTTGCCACTGCGCTTCGGTGGGTGGCAGGGCATACCAGTTGGGAGCAGCTTCAGGGTTGGTGGGCCCTTTTTTCTCCAAGAACATTCTGAGCTGGACGGACAATGCTGGTTCGCAAGCAAGGCCTCCTCCAAAGACATTTCCTAGATTATTGGAGGTGATATCTTCGGGACCCCATGCACTTGCCGCTGATCCCGTTGCGGTTCTGGGATCCCTAAACGATTGTACGACTTCGGTCGCCAGACCAAGAACCCAGGTCATCAAACTCGATCCCGACTGGCTGCCAGCAGCACTTTCCAGGAAGTGCGGAATGTCGATCCAAGTCGACTGTCCTTGCGGTGTAATGTGAAGATATTTCCACCAATCGGCAGAATCTTCCTTGGCATGATTCCGCGCGACAAGAAGCATCTGTTTCGGTGACTTTCCGCGATTCTGCGCCTCCAGTGCTTCAACTTTCGCAATCAGTTGATCGAGCGTAATTGCATCCCGCTGATTCGGCATCAGACCATACGGGTCTTGATCGATCAGAGGATTGCTGCCAATTGCTCGGTAAACATTCATGGTGTCCGCATAACCGATTGGATCTTCCTGCATCCATCGCATCTGTGCCGTGTTCAACTCGCGATATCGGAAATGGATATAGTCAGTGACCGCATCGATCTTACCGCCTTGATGGCCGTACTGAAAGCTGTAGGCGTCGGCGGCGGCGGTCCAACTGGCATCGAAAACGGTTCTCGCGCCGTAGGCGTCGTACTGGAATCGCTGGAGCACGTTACCGTTGCTGCTGGCGATGGCGGCGACATTGAAGTTGGCATCCTGCATGACGTACAGCCGCTCATCCGTCGTCCCGTCGGCGTTGGTATCGCGGTCCCGCGCGATCAGGGCATCGATGTATACCGGGCTGTAAACGTACTGCTGCGTTACCTGACCGCTGCCGTTGCGTTCTTCGATCGCCTGCCAGCCGGAGGTATGGTAGACAACGGTCGTGCCTTCCTGGATGCGGCGGGTGAGCGCGTCATGCTCGTAGCGGATCAGCGTCGTCGATTCATCTTTGGCTTCCACCAATCGGTTCCATGCGTCGTAGATCAACGTCTTGCCCGTCTGGTCGGTCGTCTGATTGCCGTTGTTGTCGAACGTGAGGGTGCTGGAGCCCATGTTCGTCAATTGGTTCTGCGCATTGTGCTCGCGCGTCTGGGTAACAGAGTCGGTAGTGACCGATTCGCTGTTGCCCAGGGCATCGAGTTCCCAGCCCTGCGTGCGACCAGGCGTGCCAGTGATGGCGTCCTTCGCCCCGTTCAGCATTCCGCGCTGCATGTTCGTCAGGCGATTGAGATCGTCATAGGCGTACAATTTACTGTTCCCGGCCGAGAGCAAATTCTCCTTGAACAGCCGGTTACTGTTGCGATCGTAGCCATAGGCGAAGTGGTCCACACTCGTCGTACCATCCGTCCAGTTCTGATCGACAATCCGGCCGAAGCGGTCCAGCCCCGTGTAGATGTCGCCGCCGGCGCCGGCGGTGCTACCGATGTAGGTGAGGTCGATGCCGCTTTCGGGATGGCTGCGCTGGACCACGGTGCCGAGGCCGAGGTACGTCAGGCCCTCCAGCGTGCCGGACGTGTCGGACAGGCTGGTCAGGCGGCTGATGTCGCCGTCGATCCCGCTGCCGTAGCTGTAGAAGAGTTCCCGGCCATCGGGGTAAATCATGCTGGTGGCGCGGCTGTGGTTGGCGCCACCGGCCATCTCACTGTAGGAATACTCGACCTTGGGCGTCGTGGCGGTGTTCACCGAGCCATCGACCGCCTGGTACTCGGTGGTCAACTGCCCGAGGCCGTTGAACGCCCGCTGCACCTGATTGACGATGCTGCCGCCGCTGGCGGCGTCGTGGCTGGTGAAGCGGTAGGCGTTGCCCTGGCTGTCGTACTCGATCGTCAGCCGGCGGATCGCACCGTCCACGCCGGTTCCCAGCACTTCCACTGCGTCATTGGTCAGCCGCCCCAGCGCGTCATAACCGTAGGCGTGCGTCGTGCCGTTAGGCTTTTCCAGAGGGATCATCTGGTGGCTCTCCAACCTGCTTGGAGAACCGACCAAGTTTGACGATACCGATAACCAAGTTGACACAACCAAATCCGAGTACTCCCCCGACAGCCAACAAATGCTCCCAAGAACTTAACGGTAGTGCCCAAACCATGAACGCTGTAGTACCGATGCACAGAACTCCAACGCAGATTGCCAGGACTGCTTGTCGGTCGCGCATTCGCCGTATAGGTTGATATTCAAGCTTCATAATTGAGGCCGAAACTTCCTGGATGCCTTTATCATCTCTTCCATAGCATTGCCATGGCCTGCCCCCATTCCTGGTACCAGTCATTATGAGAATATGACCAATTCCTCTTTCTTCGCTTGCCAGACTGCAGGAGCGGCAAGCGACGCCGCGAAGGCAGCCGGGGTCACGTAACCCAGGCTGCCGTGCGGCCGGCGATGGTTGTAATCCAGCCGCCACCGCATCGCCAGCATCTTCGCCTCCGCCACCATGTTGAACACCTCCGCATTCAGCAGCTCATCCCGCACCCGCGCATGGAAGGGCTGCTCGCTGATCCCCAGCTTCTGACACACCTGCCCGATCGTCTGCCCGGCGTTCAACGCCGCCTCCGCTTCACGCAGCCTGTTGATGATCTGTTCCGATGTATATCGCTTGCCCTTCATCGAGAATCTCCCCGGCCAACCCGGCCGTAAAGACTCTCATAACAACTGGACTACTTTGGGGGAGCAGACCAATGTCACCAACAGGCTCAATTCGCGCGAAGCTTACCTGGACAAGCCGGCCATGTCCTCAACAAGCGTATGGTCAATACCATCAGGATCAGCCTGCTCGGGCTGTCCCTTCTCATCGAGAATTAGGCCAAGGCGCTTTATCCGGTCCCCCCGCAATTGAATAAGCTCCTTCGCGCTCATGCCGAAGGATACTCCGTCAACATATCGCGCGACCAGGTCTTCCGCCGAGCCTGCATATGAAAACCGAGTGGAAGTAACGAATACGATCAACATCATCATGTGAACGATACGAATTCGCATAGGCTCCTTCTGTTATTCTGATGGAATGAGCCATGTCGTCATCCACGGCTTTCGGTTATGGCTCTTGCGATGTGGCGCCATCGGACGGGGGGAAGGCCAGGTGCGGCCGCAGGTGTTCGATGATCGCCTCGCCGATGCCCCTGATCTTCATCAGGTCTTCGATGCGCTCGAACGCCGGCGCATCCGACGCCCGCAAGCGTTCTTCCCGATAGCGCACGATGTCTTTCGCGCGTGCCTCTCCGACCATCGGCAACGCCGCCAGCGCCGGCCAATCGGCGGTGTTCGGATCGATCCGGTCCACCAGCGCCTGGGCCTTGTCTCCCTGCAAAGGCGGCGGATCGCCGACATGACGCGCGTGCAGGATCGAGCGAACGAGCAGATATCCCATCAGGACCAGAACGATCCCCAGCACAACCCGTCGCTGCGATGTTGACCAGACCTCGATCATGGCGGTGGACGCCGATGGTTGTCCGCCGCGACCGGACAGGAACTATCCGTTGGCCGGGGCGTTGGAGTTCTTCCGCACGAACTGCTGATAATGCTTGCGCATCTCCTGGAGCTTGTTGAACGCGGGCTTGGGATGCAGCATGTCGTCGAGCAGCCCCCCGCCGGGCAGGGATTGGCTGATGTCGGCGAGATTCCCCCAGGCGATGCTTTCGACATAGGGTTTGCTGAGGGCGAGCTTGTAGACGGCCTCCATCCATTCAGCCTGTAGCTGCGGGTCCCACGGGCGATGCCACTGCCCGCCACGGGATGGATCGAGCTTGCCCTCGGATCGATCGCCCGGATCGACCGTGTTCCGACCGGGCGCGCTGACGGCCGTCAGGAACACCGGCCGCCCCAGCGTCGAAAACTTGTCGAGCAGGCAACTGAGCTGGAACAGGTCACGGCAGAACATGCCCTGCGCGGGCACGCCCATCTCGATCTCCAGCCCGAACGCCTCGAAATTGATCCCCGCCTGCGCGACCATCTCCGCATACAGTATCGGTGGAACGCTGGTCGAGCTGCGGGCGTGATATTCACCAAAGGGATGCGTCACCGAGATCAGCGTGCGCGCGTTGGGGATCATCGTCTTCACCTGCGACACCAGCAGGCGGGTCAGCTCGATGATCTGCTCAAAGCTGAGGGTGAACGCGCGGTTGGTCGGCAGCGACGCGGACACGTTCCACACCGCCACCGCCTTGCGATAACGCGTGACGATCCGCTGCACATACTCATACGCCAGTTCGCGAAGCGTCTCGAAATCGTGTTCCCAGATGAACATCCAGTCCGGCACGCTCTGCTCGTCCAACTGAATGAGAGGCCCGCCGATGATCGGCATGCGGCGTCGGTTGAGCGTTTCAATCCACTCGTCCAGCGCCTCGGTGTTGAAGACCTGCTCCTCGGGCTGCACGTCCCGCCAGGTCATGGGCACGACGGCGTAGTCGAAATTCCCGACGAGCATGTCCTTGTACTTCTGGTTTTGAATCGTCGAGTTCACCCGGCAGCCGAAGATGTGACGGACGAACGAGTTGGACGCCTTCCGCCGGTTGATCAGCAGTTCCGCGTGAAATTCCGCGAGTTCCTCCGACAGTTCCATCGCGATCACGAGCGATCGATCCGCCAGCCCCGACGCCTCGCCCGGCTCGTTCAGTTTCCCCAGTGCGTCGGCGAAAAGTCCCTGCGCTTCCTTGAATTTCCGCCCGAAGCGCTCCGCCTTGGGAAAATCGAACAGGTTCCAGTCCTCCTGCTTCTGAACGATCTTCATCAGCCGGAAACGCGCCAGTTCGACGTTGAGATTGTAAGGTTTCTCACGCGGCGCCAGGCGGGTCGTCTCCAGGTGGAAGGTTCCGTGAGGACCGACCTCCCACATCAACGACACGCCCACCGCCTGATCGTCCAGGCGCTGCACGACAAGCAGCCCGTCCCGAAAAACGACCTCCCCCGCCACGACAATGCTTTCGGGGCCGACGGCATATGCCGCTATCGGCTCGAACGCGCTGACGCGGTTCCCGTCCCGGTAAATCTCGAACTTGATGCCCATAGAAAACGAAGTCGTTGCCGGCGGGCATAGCCCTGCCCTCACGTCGCGGGGGCATCTTATACAGATGTCCCATGCGACACAAACGCACCGCGCGCTCCGCCGACCCTTGCCTGCGACCCCGCCTTCCCGCCTTTCGTGCCTGAATTGGCGCAACCTCGGGGAAATGGTAGGCTCATCCCCACGAAGCCGGGGGCTTCCGATCAACAGGCCCCGTGTTCACAAGCGAAGCGCCCGACGACAACGGCGCCGCCACCAGCACAACCATTCACCCCCAAAAACGGCGATCCGGACGCAATGAGCAACAACGAACCGAACAAAGTCATCTACTCGATGATCGGCGTCAGCAAGGCGCATGACAAGAAAGTCGTCCTCAAGGACATTTACCTCTCCTACTTCTACGGCGCCAAGATCGGCGTGCTGGGATTGAATGGCTCGGGCAAATCGTCCCTGCTGAAAATCCTCGCGGGGGTGGACAAGCGATTCGAGGGACAGATCAGCCTCTCGCCGGGCTACACCATCGGCTATCTGCCGCAGGAGCCGCTGCTCGATCCCGCCAAAACCGTCCGAGAGATCGTCGAGGAAGGCGCCCGGGAAACCGTCGATCTGCTGAAGCGATACGAGGCCATCAACGAGAAATTCGCCGAGCCGATGGACGACGACGAGATGAACAGGCTCCTGGAAAAACAGGGCGAAGTGCAGGAAAAGCTCGACGCGTTGAATGCGTGGGATCTCGATCAACAGCTCGAGATGGCGATGGACGCCCTGCGCTGCCCGCCGGGCGAGGCGAGCGTGAAAATGCTGTCCGGTGGCGAGAAGCGTCGCGTGGCGCTGTGTCGTCTGCTGCTGCAAAAACCCGATATTCTCATCCTCGATGAGCCGACCAACCATCTCGACGCCGAATCCGTCGGATGGCTCGAGCAGCACCTCAAGCGGTATGAGGGAACCGTCATCGCGGTCACGCACGACCGCTACTTCCTCGACAATGTCGCCGGTTGGATCCTCGAGCTGGATCGCGGGCAGGGAATTCCCTGGAAGGGCAACTATTCATCCTGGCTGGAACAGAAGAAGGGTCGGCTGGCGATCGAGGAGAAGCAGGAGTCGGCGAGACAGAAGGCATTGCAGCGCGAGCTGGAATGGGTGCGCCAATCCCCCCGCGCCCGACAGGCCAAGAGCAAGGCGCGCCTTCAGAAGTACGAGGCGATGCTCAACGAGGACCAGCGTGAAAAGGAACGCGAGGCCGAAATCTACATCCCCCCCGGCCCACGACTCGGCGAGAAAGTCATCGAAGCCATCAAGGTCAACAAGGCCTTCGGCGACAAGCTCCTCATGAGCGACATGAGTTTCTCGCTCCCGCCCGGCGGGATCGTTGGCGTCATCGGGCCCAACGGCTCGGGCAAGACAACCCTGTTCCGCATGATTACCGGCCAGGAAAAACCCGATTCCGGCGAGTTCAAGGTCGGCGCCAGCGTCAAGCTCGCCTACGTCGAGCAAGGCCGCGATGATCTCAACCCCGATGACACCATCTTCCAGGCCATTTCCGACGACCAGGAAAAGATCAGGCTCGGCAACATCGAGGTCAACGCCCGCGCTTACGTCGCGAGATTCACCTTCACCGGCCAGGACCAGCAGAAAAAAGTCGGCGTGCTCTCCGGCGGAGAACGCAACCGCGTCCACCTCGCGCGAATACTCAAGGAAGGCGCCAACGTCCTGCTCCTCGATGAACCGACCAACGACATCGACGTCAACACCATGCGCGCCCTCGAGGAGGCCCTCGAAAGCTTCGCCGGCTGCGCCGTGGTCATCAGCCACGACCGCTGGTTCCTCGACCGCGTCGCCACGCACATCCTCGCCTTCGAGGGCGACAGCCAGGTCGTCTTCTTCGACGGCAACTACTCCGAATACGAAAAGGACCGCAAGGCCAGACTCGGCATCGCCGCCGACCAACCGCATCGCATCAAGTACCGCAAACTGACGAAGACGTAGACCGGCAGCAGGCGCGCCACCGCGCTCCATACTTCCCTCTCCCGGTACTCCGGGGGAG
>CAYUNS010000173.1:0-7623 GCA_964446155.1 uncultured Tepidisphaeraceae bacterium
ACCACGTGCAGCATGTAGGTGGGCTTGGCCTCGAACCAGCGGATCTCGCTGGCCGGCAAATGTGCCGCCCGGACGTAGGCCCGCAGAAATCGCCAGCGCTGGGCGCGGCTGATCCAGGATGCGGGGCTGCGCGCGGAGTTGGAGCGGTTACGCGAGGCGGGGGAGGTGATGGAGCGTTTGTTCGACGAGGCGGATCGAAGCGATGATCCACCGATCAGCGAGCGCGTGGCGGTGCGACAGGCGGGGCGGGCGATTCGGCAATGGAAAATCGATGAAAGCCGTCGCATTCCGGCTCCTCCACCTCGCCGCGGACTACCGTATCCGTGGTGGAGTTATCCGCTGGCGACGGCGGCGGCGCTGCTGCTGGCGACTGCGGTCTGGTGGGGCAACACCACCGGCCCGCCGCTGCTGGATTCCGTTTCGCAGCAATGGGGTCTGGATCCGTATGCCAATCCGCTCAACTCGCCGGAGAATCTTCAGAACGTCATCGTCGCCTCGCAGATCGCGACCTCGTTCGAGCGCGGGGAGGTGTTCGTCTCGACCATCAACCGGGACGACATTCTCTCCGCGGCCGAGGACGAATTGCTGGCGCTGTCCGATATCGCCGACGGGCGATTGATTTTCGACATGGGCGAATTCATTCACTGACACCTGGAAAGAGAGTTCCATGCGAAAGCTGCTATATATCGTCACAATGCTGGCCATGACGGGAACCCTGGCATGGGCGGCCGAAGAGCCGGCGTCGCGGGACAGGGGCGCGCGGTCCGAGCCGCCGCGGCGCGACGGTGAATCGTCCCGTCGCGGTGAAATGGATCGGCCGCGACCCTTGCGCAACCAGGCGCGCATAGGGGACATGCCCACCGAGGAGCAGTGGCGGGAAGCAGTTGAATTCATGCGGGAATATTCAGGAAACCGCTGGGGAACGATCTCCGGTCCCGCCGGCGAGCGTCCGATGGTCCGTCGGCGCATCTGGGCGCGCTATGAACATCTTCAGCGGCTGCGCGAGGAGGATCCGCGTCTGTACGAGTTGCGCCTGGAGCAGCTTCGGCTTGAGGATCAGGTGTTTGGATTGGTCAACGAGTTTCACCACGCGACATCGGAGGAACAGTCGGGAGAAGTCCGGGCGCGGCTGCGCGGGCGGATCGGTGAGTGGGTCCGGCATGGTTTGGACGAGCGCCAGCGCCGCATCGATCGTCTTCAGCGATTGCTCGAGGAGGAGCGCGCGCGGCTCGAGGCGGATGAAAAACGGGTGGATGCGCTGATTGACGAACGATTGAACGACGTTCTTGCCGGTCGAACCGGCGCCCTGGAAGAGGGGGATCGTCCATCGGGTTTTGCTGACGAGCCGGCGCCGGAAGGCCGCCGCGGTCCAGGTTCGTCGCCGGGCCGGGGGCGGGAGTAGATCCGTTTGAATTGCGGAATGGTTCCCGACGCCGTGGAGAACCGAAAAAACAGGGGTGATCCGGGTTGTTTTCAAATTCCCATCCGCTCCGATAGCATGTCGGCGTCGATGACGCTGCAACCTATGGATTTTCGTCTGGACGGCAAAGTCGCCCTGGTCACCGGCGCGGGGCGCGGGATCGGCAAGGGGCTGGCGTGGGCGCTGGCGTCGGCGGGGTGCGCGGTGGCGATTCAGGACATCGATCAGGACGTGGCCGCGCGCGAAGCGGAGCGGATCGCCGCCCAGGGCGGACGCGCGACCGCCCTGGGGGGAGACATCGGCGATCGCACGCTGCCTTCGCGGTTGATTCGGCAAACCGTGGAAAATCTCGGGGGGCTGCATGTGCTGATCAACAACGCCGCCATCCAGGAGGAGCAGCACTGGCTGGAAGTGAGCGTCGAATCGATGGAGCGGCAGTTCCGCGCGGATCTGATCGCGCCGATTCTGCTCTCGCAGGCGGCCGTGCCGATTTTCAAGCGGCAGCGGTTCGGGCGCATCATCAATGTCGGCTCGATCCAGCAGCGGTCGGCCAATCCGAACATGCTGGCGTATTCCCTCTCCAAGGCGGCGCTGGAGAAGCTGACGATCGGGTTGGCGCGCGAGCTTGCGCCGGACGGCATCACGGTCAATCTCATCGCGCCGGGGTATTTCAACACGCATCGCAATCGCGAGCAGTTTCAGACGTCCGAGGAGATTCAGCGGCGCGGGGCGCGCGCCGTGCCGATGGGGCGCGTCGGTGATCCCGATGACTGCGCCGGCGCGGTGCTGATGCTGTGCGGCAAGGCGGGGGAGTACATCACGGGGCAATCGATCCATATTGACGGAGGGATGAGCGCGCGATGACGATGGAGCCATCACCACGGGCAAGGTCGGGGATGTCGCTGGAGCCTTTCTGCAAGCTCGCGGACCCCTTGAATTACGTCGCATGTTCACTCGATCTGGCGATCGATGACGCCGCGCGCATTCACTGGGTGGAATTTTTCAAGCGGCATCTGAATACGATCCTGAAGCTGGGGGTGGAAGCGTCGGTGGCGCGCGGGGAGGCGCTGGCGTCGGCGACCGGCCGGGCCGATGCGTGCCGCGCGGCGTTTTACGATCGCTTCGACGCCTATGCCGCGGCGCCGCGATCGCAGGGCCGGGTGACGATCCTCACCCTGGACATCTGGCGGGACGTGCTGCTTCGCCGGCACGGGTTCATCGATGCGTTCGTTGATCTGAAGCATCGCGAGAATGAAAAAATGCTGCCACTGCTGCCGGTGGTGTGCGGACAGATCGACTCGATGGAAGGCGCCGAGCAGCTTCGCGCGGTGATCGAGGGAATCTTCGCCGGCAACATCTTCGACATGGGCGCGGAGGCGACGGCCAAGGCATTTCTCGGCGACAGCCCCGATTTTTTTGCGACCCGCGCCTCGCTGTGCCCGCGCCCATGGCTGGTGGATGATTATGACGCCCTGGGGGATCGGTTTCTTCGGGGGAATCGCCATCGCAAGGCGGTTTTCTTCATCGACAACGCCGGGAGCGATTTCCTCCTCGGGGCGCTGCCCATGATCCGATGGCTGGCGTTGCGGGGGACGGAGGTTGTCCTGGTGGCCAACGAGCGACCGACGTTGAACGACATGACGATTCACGACGTCAACGACTGGTGGCCGCGAATCATCGAGGCCGAGCCGTCGCTCCGTGATCTGCCGATCCAGCGGGTAAGCTCCGGCACCGGCGAACCGTTGATCGACCTCATGGGCGTTTCTCCCGAGTTGAACGCGGCGGCGAGGGAGGCGGACCTGATCGTCCTGGAAGGGATGGGGCGTGGCGTGGAAAGCAACCTCGACGCGGGTTTTTCCTGCGACGCAATGAATCTCGCGATGATTAAGGATACGATGGTCGCCGAGCGGCTTGGTGGCAAGGTGTTCGACGTGGTGTGCCGGTTCCGATAACGCGGAATCCGGCGGAATCGCCGCCTGGCCTGCGATATCCGCGCCGGTGTCGATTGACGCTTCCATGGGGCGCGCGTAACATCCGGCGACTCGTATGATTGAGGAGACGAATGATCGATTTCGACCCGAAAAAAGTTGATCCGCGCGCCTTGTCGCGGGCGATGGACCATATCGGCAGCGCGGCGGCGCCGCAGATCATCCCCGGTCGAGGACCTGCCTCGATGGCGATGGCCATGCCCGGCCCGCCCGGTGGGGGATACAACCGTTATCGCGAGATGACCCTCGAGGAGATGCTGCTCGAGAACCGGGTGGTTTTCCTGGTCGGGGAGATCAACCATGTCTCGGCGTCGCGCGTCATCATGCAGATGCTCTATCTTCAGAGCGTGAAGCGCGACCAGGACATCAATTTCTACATCAACAGCCCCGGAGGGGTCGTCGATGACACGCTGGCGATGTACGACATCATGCGATTTCTCACCTGCGACATCGCCACCTATTGCATCGGTCGAGCCGAATCAGGAGGGGCGGTGGTGTTCATGGCGGGCACGAAGGGCAAGCGGTTCATCCTGCCCAACGCCAAGGTGATGATCCATCAGCCGTTCGGTGGGGTGTATGGGCAGACGGCGGACATCGAGATCCAGGCCGAGGAAATCCTCAAGACCAAGCAGACGCTCGTCAACGTGATGGCCAAATGCACCGGGCAAACGCCGGAGAGGATTCAGGAGGACAGTGAGCGCGACCGTTTCTTCGACGCCAAGTCGGCCGTCGCCTACGGCATTTGCGACGAAGTCATCGGAGAAGACACCGCACCGTCGCAAGTTGAGGCGGCGGCGGACGGCGGCAAACCCAAATAGCGCGGAAGTCGCTGGTTGCTAGTGGCTGGTTGCTAGCGGCGACCGCAGGCGGAAAAGCAACCAGCAGTCCGTTAATCAGCCAGCAACGACTGAAATCATGCAGAACCAACTCATTCCCATCGTCATCGAAAAGTCAGGCCGGGGCGAGCGCGCCTACGACATTTACTCGCGGCTGCTCAAGGACCGCATCATCATTCTCGGCGGACCGGTCACCGATGAGTCGGCCAATGCGATCATCGCGCAGATGCTGTTCCTCTCGAATGATGATCCCCGGAACGACATTCACTTTTACATCAACTCGCCCGGTGGAAGCGTGTCGGCGGGAATGGGCATCATGGACACGATGCGCTACCTCCGCTGCGACGTGGAGACGACCTGCATCGGTATGGCGGCGTCGATGGGCGCGTGCCTGCTGTCGGCGGGCACGAAGGGCAAGCGGTTCGTCCTGCCCAACAGCCAGGTGATGCTCCATCAACCGCTCATCGGAGGAGTACTCCAGGGACCGGCGACGGACCTGGGCATCGAGGCCGCCCACATGATCCGGCTGCGGAAGCGGCTCTATTCGCTGATGAGCGAGTTCACCGGCAAGACCGAGGATCAGATTCACCACGACTTCGACCGCAACAAGTGGCTGTTCGCGGAAGAAGCCGTGGAATACGGCTGCGCCGACAAGGTGCTCGATCGCGCTCCCGACGCCGCTCCGGTGCGCCGCAAGCGCGACGAAGAGGACGATGACGCGAAGGAGTAATCCGATCATGCGGTCTTCCGCCTCCATCCGCGCGTGTCGATGGACCGCCGTGTCGATCGCGGCGCTTGCGGTTGTGATCGCCGCCGGAGGGTGCGGAAAGCCAAGCCGCGCCAATATCGAGCTTCGCAAGCAGAACAGCGCGCTGCGCGACGAGGTCGCGGCGCTGCGTGTCGCGCGGCAGGGGGACGCCGCCAGCATCCGCGCGCTCGAGGAGCGGAAGGGAACATCGCCCACGCTGCCGCAGGATCGGCTGGAACGGTTGTTCACCGTGCATGGATTGAATCTCGGGCGGCTGACCGGAGGGGCGGATCTTGATCCGGCCCGGCCGGGCGATGAGGGGCTGAAGGTGTATGCCGTTCCCACCGACGCACAGGGCGATCTGCTCAAGGCGTCGGGGGCGTTTGTCGTCGAGGCGTTCGATCTGTCCCGCGGCTCCGACGCATTTCTCGGCAAATGGGAGTTTGACACGGCCCAGGCGCGTGACCTGTGGAGCGGCGGTGGGCTGATGTATGGATATGTGCTGACCTGCCCGTGGCAGGAGACACTGCCGACGACGGGCCGGCTGCTGGTGCATGTGGTGTTCGTCGATGAACTGACGGGACGGTCGGTCGAGGCACAGACGCGGGTGCGGATCAAGCCACCGGTCCCTTCAGAGGCGTCGTCGCCGATCGATCGGTAGGAATGCTCGCGGCATAGCGGTGCGGTTCGATCGCGATAACGGACCACGATGTTTTCATCGGTTTTTTTCCCTGCCATTCCCATGCCCAATGACAAGCCCGTCAATCGCAGGACTTTTTTTCGCGTGGGGCTTCGGCAACTGCTCGAGCCGCTCGTGGAGGCGGCCGATCCGATTCAGAAGGCGGCGTGGCGATTCGATCGCGCCGCGCCCGCGCCGCGGCGAGGCGGAACATCCACGACGGGCGAGGATCGGTGGCTGCGCCCTCCGGGCGCCCGCGTCGAAGCGGATTTCCGCGCCACATGCGGCCGAAGCGGAACGTGCGTTGCGGTCTGCCCGGCGAAGGCGATCAAGATCGATCCAGATGGAGAAAAGGGCGGGGGCGCGCCTTACATCGACGCCGATGAAATGCCCTGCGTTGTCTGCGATGGTTTATACTGCATGCAGGGCTGCCCCAGCGGCGCGCTGATGGCCGTTCCAATGGTGGACATCAACATGGGGCTTGCGGATTGGCGGGAATCATCCTGCCTGCGATCCAACGGGCAAGACTGCACGATCTGCATCGACAAATGCCCCCTCGGATCGGCCGCCATCACCCTCACGGACGGCAGGGTGAACGTGATCGAAAAAGGCTGCATCGGCTGTGGCGTTTGCCAGCACGAATGCCCGACCTCGCCGAAGAGCATCCGCGTCATCAGTCATCGCTAGGATGTCATGTCGCGGCGCCGACCGGTTCGGGGGTGGGCGACTGATCGCCGGGTTGCCGGATCGTCAGATTCGTCGCGGTTTTCAGGCTGATCTTTTCGTCCAGCAGGGTCCACTGATCCTCGGCCAATCGCTTCACGATCGGATGATAGGGATGTGCCGGGTCCACATCGACGACCACGGCCATCGATCCATCGGACAAAGACAGCCTGCTGCCCGGCGGGAAGGGCGGGCAGATGACTTCCAGCATGGCGAGCACCTCCGGATCGGTCCATGCCGCGTACTTCGTTCGCATCAGGTGGAGGATTTCGAGGTTGGTGCGTCTTGATCTTCCCTGGCCGGTGTTGCCCAGGCGATCGTACAGGTCCGCCACCAGCAGGATGCGCGTGAAGATGTGAATCTGCTCGCCCTGCATGGTGCGTTTGGGTTCGTTCGCTTTTCCGAGCGAGGGGAACCCGCTGCCGTCGAAGTGCTGATGATGATGCAGCACCGCCGCCGCCGCCGTCGGCTCGACGCCTTCGCGGATCATTTCATAGCTGTGTCGGGCATGTTCCTCGAACGCCTTCACCGCATCGGGGTCGTCGGGCAGGTGGACACTGTTGTATTGGCGAAGCTCCTCGGGGAGCCTGGTTTTCCCGAGATCGTGAAGCATCCCGGCGACGCCGATGTTGACGACTTCCTTGGCCTGATGCGCGGGCAGGCGCTTTCGCTGATCGATGATGTATCGTTCGAGCTTGATTCCCAGCAGCAGCGACAGATGCGCGACGGCCGTCGAATGCCCAACGATGTCCGTTCCCAGACGTGACATCTGGTCAAGAAAGATCGGATTCTGCCCCTGGCTGAGCAGGGTGGTGATGAGATCGCGGGTCGCGGAGTAATAGTCGGTATACGCAACGTTGGGCCGGCTGCGCTTCTGGGTGGATTGAATCGTGTCGCGAATCTGCTTGTACATCAACTGCCGCGGCGCGCTGAGCTGCGGGGCGAGATGCCGGTCCAGATCGTCCAGCGCGGGATAGTCCACATAGATGGCCGTGATGTCCAGATCACGCAGGCGCGACAGCACCTTGTCCTCGACCACGTAACCGCGCTTGAGCAGGTCCTGATCGGGATGCTCGGGGTGCGTGACGGGCGCGGCCAGTCGCATCCCCGCTCGAACATCTTCAAGTGGCACAATCAGCACAATACGACTCCATCAGGGATATCGGAGATATCGGGGCGGCAGGCAAGCAAAGGAAGGGAAATATCGAGAGTTTGCAATATATGTCGCG
>CAYUNS010000174.1:0-7516 GCA_964446155.1 uncultured Tepidisphaeraceae bacterium
TACAGCGCGCCGGTGTACCGCGAGCCTTATTGCGCGCCCGCGGTGCGCCCGCCGGTGGTCTATTATCCCCCGCCGGTCGTTGTGTACCCGGCGCCCACGGTGGTCTATCCGGCGCCGACCTACCACTACTACCGGGCGCCGTCAGGCTCCTGCTACACCCCGACCTACCATCGCAGCGAAGTCAGTGGTTATTACCGCTTCAGTCGATGACGGGGATGCGGAACACCGGAACGTGAAAACCATGGACGGGAGCGGGCGATTCAATCCCCGCTCCCGTTCATTTTGACGACCCGCAGGCCGACGCCTGTGGGTTTTTTGCTGGACCGCGGATGCAACTGCGGCAATGGGCGTATCCCGCGATCCAGCGCTATGGAAAAGGGAGATTCCATCCTGTGCAAAAGCCCGCGGAGTGGGGTCCGCGGGCTTTGTGCGATGGATGAACCGCGGCGGTGTCGCGCCGGTTACGGGAGGGGGCTTTCCTCGACGACGCCCACTGTTCCGTTGGGCGCCAGAACCCGGCCGAAGATGCGGCCGTTCTCCGCGCGAACGAGCAGGATGTCGCCCTGGAGGCTGATGATATCCGCCACCGCCTCCAGATCGCCGTTGCGGATGATGAACGAGGTGATGTCGTTGCCCACCTCGATGTTCGCCGCGATGTCGCCTCCTTCGACAATCGCCTTGTCCAGCTTGCCGAGGATCGAAAACGTCCCGTTGACGATGCTTTCGTCCGATCCGGCATCCGCCGTGATGAGCAGGCTCTTGAGGTTGCCCTCGACGCGCAGGTCGCTGTCCACCTGCCCGTTGATGGTGTACTGATCGACGTTGCCGGTGACGACCAGGTTGATCCGCACCTTGGCGCCGTTGTGGCTTTGCAGGGATCCCAGGTGGATCAGCCCGACGTTGCCGTCGATGATCGCCTCTCCGCCACCATCCGTGCCGAAATCCCGCAGGACGACGAACTTGTCCACATTGCCTTCGATGTTGATCGCCCCGTCCGCCACCGCGCCGTGCAGTTCGATCAGATCGGCGGCGTGGTTGTCGGCGCGGGTCGCCTCGATGGTCAGCGTCCCGAGCAGATCGCCCCGGACGACGATCTTGCCCGTCGTGCCGCGCACGAGGATGCTGCTGTCCACCATGACATCGCCGAAGACGGTGATGTTCTTGATCTCGCCGTTGGGACCGACCGCGCGGATTTGCGAGTTGCGATAGTTGCCCATGAGAATCGCGTTGCTGATCGGCCCCGCGACAGTCATGTCCAGGCTGCGTGTGTTGCCGCCCACCTCGATGCGGGTGAGTTGACCGGTGGTGACGCTCAGCCCGTCGATGCCCTTCCTCGCCTTGATCGTGCCGATGGAGTTGGCGAAGTTGATCTGCGTGTTGCCGCGGATGCGATGGGCGTCCACGCCGCTGAAATCGCGGCCGCCGACGGCGGTGACGGACTGCATGATGCCGGTGTCGGTGACGCCGGTGATCTCGGTCTCATCGGCGGATGTGCCCAGGTAGGCATGGATGTCCGTGTAGGCTCCGGTCTTGGTTCCGAAGAACCTGTCGAACGTGCGCTTCTCGCTGTACCGAACGGCGGCGCTGAACGTGTCGGTCGCGACCGACTTGCCGCCGTTCAGCTTGATGGCGCCCATGGACGCGCCGGCATTGATGTACACGTTGCGCATCCCATAGCCGTCGACATTGAAGCCCTGGATTCGCCCGTCGCCCAGCGCGATGAAACTGCTGCCCAGGATGCCGAAGCCCCTCTTCACCGTGACCTGTCCCACGTCGGAGGCGGCAATGCGTGATCCGATGATGCCTCCGTTGCCCGTCAACGTGATCGAACCGATGTCGAAATTGGGCGCGTTGACCGGATCGGGCACGTTGGGGATCGTGATCCCGCTCGCGCCCGCCCGCGCCATTTCAAATTCGCTGACGACCATGATGCTGGCATTGATGATCGAGCCGTTCGTCAGGGCGATCCGGTCGATGCCCTGCAACGAAATGATGTTCCCGCGGATGTTCGACCCGCTGCCGGTGTTTCGCACCGTGCCGATCAATCCTTCGACGAACAACCCGCCCAGGGGCGCGGCGCCCGTGCCGCTGGGGGCGATGCCCTCTCCGATCCTGACCGAATCCAGGTTGCCTCCCACGTAGATCGGTGCGGCGATGCCTTCGAAAAGGTTCGGGCTTGTTTCCAGTTTGCCGTCGGAGTTGGCGACGAGGGATCCCACGTTGCCGCTGACCATGAAGTTGCCCAGCGCGCGCCGCGCGGCGGCGTCGAGCAGATCTCCCGAGACGGCAATGCCATACTGCTGATTGGCGAATGGATAGGTGTCGTTCAGACCGTGTCCGGTGAAGCCGCCGGCGGCGAGGTCGGCGCCGGTGCTCGATTTGGCCAGCCCCAGCGTCTCGGCGCGCAGACGATCAATGCTGGCGGCTTCGATGCTCACCATCTCACCGTCGGTGCTGTTGGAGATGGAGGTGAACGCCTCGCCGGTAAGGCGATAAACATCGGTGGTCGCCGTTCCGCTGAATCGCGCCTCGATCGGTTCTTCGGAATTGATGATGATTTCGCTGATTTCCGCGGTGGCGTCGGAGGCGGCGCCGGTGGTGCGAACGGCGATGCCTCCATCGACCTCGACCCGCACCACGACCACCCCGCCGCTGCCGCGAATGCCATAGGTGATGACATTCAGCGTCGCGGCGATTTCCGGGAAATTCCCGGGATCGCCCTCATCCTCCGGATCATTGGGATTCGGAGGCGTCGGCGGGCGAATCGGCAAAAACGGATTGTAGTCCGGGTTGGGCTGACCCAGGGGAGTGAGACGGATGCGCGAACCCGAGTCGTCGTTGAACGTGACGCTTTCACCGGGGCTGAAGAGCGTGCCATCCGGTTCTCCGCCGCCGAAGAAGCTGTCGCGATAAATGGTCCCTCCGACGCGGATGTATCGCACGTTGCCGCCCAGACCAGTGGAGATCTGCGGTCCGCCGCTGTTGAGCGTGCCGAAGTTGCCGGTCACGTCGATCAGATCGATTACGCCGTCGCGATCGATGCCGTCGGCATTGACGGTCAGGATGCTGGGCAGCAAGGTCGCCATGTCGCCGGCGCTGATGGAGCCGATGGCGCGATTCACCTCGATGTTCAGGTAGAGCGTTCCTCCGGCCTGGACCATCTGCAAATCGCCGCCAATGGCTTGATTGGCGACCGTGGCGATGGAGAGGTTGCCGCCCGCGGCGATTCGACCCACGCTGTTGCGGGGTATTTTGATGGAAGGCATGCCGAAGTCGCCGCCGGTGATGTCGCCACCGGCCACCAGTGAGCGAAGCCGGCCGTTGTTGGCGACGAACGTCAGGCGCGATTCGGCGAACAGCGATCCTCCGATCGCGACCCCGCCGAAGTCCCCGCGCTTCACCTTGAACGCCGGGTTGTTGATCTGCCCACCGTCGTAGGCGTTGCCGCCCACGACGAATCCACCCAGGCCAATCCGCCCGACCTTGCGAACCTGAAGAACATAATCCATCGCGGCGAAAGGCAACCCGACGCTTCCATCGAAATCGATGTCTCCGGAAATGCCGATGGCAAAGCGGTAGGCGCCGGGCTTGTCGGCGGTGAAGCGGAACGCCTCGCCGGGCTGCGCGTGGCCGTATTCCGAGGTGATCAACCGTCCGTCGGGATCGAAGACGCCCAACATCAGGTTGCCCGGGAAGTCGGCTTTCAGGCGGACGGTATAGGTCTGCCCGCCCATCAGCCCAACAGCGTAATAGTCGGTCAGGTCGCCGATCTGCGTGCCCTGGATGGTGCCGGCGACGCGAACGTGCTGCCCCGGCCCGATCCCCTTGACGCGCTGCGGATTGAGATACTGCGCCTCCTCGAACGTGTCGTTGGACATGCTCAGCCGTCCCTGTTGGAACGGATCGCCCTGAAGCAGGAGGAATTCGACTTCGCGATGCGGACCGCCCAGGGAGTCCACGGCCTGGTCATTGAGGATGTTGAATGATCCGGCGAAGTCTCCAAGGGTTTTGATCTGCCCGACCGACCCATTCACTTTCAGGTCGAATCCGGAGAGATAGGACGGCTCGCCGCTCGCCGCATCCGTGCCGATGCCCACCGCGATCAGATTGCGGAGATCGCGCATCACGCGGAAATTGTTCGCCACGTTGGGATCGCCCGGAAACTGTCCCGACGTCGTCCCGGTGACGATCCAGCCGGCGTAGAAGGTGTCGATCGAGCCGGTGGCCAGGACGCGACCCGTCACGGTTCCGCCGAAGAGGAATCCACCCAGATCGTTGCCGTTGGCGACGGTCAGGCCCGCCGTCAGTATGTCTCCGGAGTTCCATTCACCAAAGTTGTCGTCCAGTTCCACCGCGGTGATGGGGGAATCCTCCCCGTCCTCGACACCGTCGATGTCCCTGGTCCGCGCGCCCAGCAGCACTTCGCCGCTGCCCTCCGGCGCGGAGACCGTGATCGACTCACCCTCCTGCGCGTCGATGATGCGGATCGAGCCGATGCTGCCCTCGTAAGGCTGCATGGCGCGCGGCCCGGTTCCCTCACCGGGGTCGGGCACTCGCGCGATGACGATCGAAGCGTCCTGGTCGGAGTTGCTGACGTAAATCGCGAACAGATCGGCGCCGTAAATGTCGTCGTCGGGGTCCGCGTCCTCGCCGGGAGGCGTGGGCGAGGTCGTGAGGGTGACGGCGTTGGTTTCCTCATCCACCAGCGCCCAGATGAATTCGGCGGTGATGTTGCCGTGCATCTGGATGCGGACGGTGGCGTCGCCGGCGTCTTTGTATTCCAGGATATCCCCGCCGGTCAGCACGGTGAGATACTGGCGCGACTCGAGGGGTTCAATTTGATAAGACGAACCTACCGGTGAGAACGAAGGGCGACGAACCGACATGAAATTCCTCCTCAGCCGGCGTCCCCGCGAACCCTCGGCGGCTGGGGGAAGAATGGGCTGAACCATGGATGAGCGGGGGGACGATCCAGCACGAATGAGCCGGAACTACACGTCCCCCACCACACGGGTGCTTTGGACACGGAAGCGGACGAATCGAGCTGGCCTCATCCCACTCGCGATTCCCGCAACACCAATCGCCACCGGAAACTTGTATCCGCCGCCGGAAAAGGTGTCAAACTTTCACAGGTTGCGCGACGGTGGCCCATAATATCGCGCAAGACACCCTTGTTTTACCTCGATCCAATCCTCGCGTTGGGAATGCCGCCCGTTTTTTTGAAGCGCCGCATCGAGGCGATCGATACCCCCCTCTCTCGCGATTTTCAGGATTTCGCCAAGGCCGAGCGCTTTTCCGCGATGAGCCTCAGCAGCGCTTTCTGCGGATCGGCGAACTTGGCCGTCCCTTCGGCCATCAGCGACCGCTCCATCTCCCCGTCATCCACCTTCGCCTCGATCTCGTCAACAATGGCTTTCGACGGCATCCGATCGACCTGGCGGGAATAGGACTTGTTCAGCTTCTCCACCGCGTCATTGGTTGCCGGGGGATTGGTCTGAATGTCGCTCCCCGCCAGCGCTTCCACATATTTGTCCGGCGGATCGCTCTTCAGCTTCGTCCCGGTGCTGGCGAAGATGATCTCCTGTCGCAACGGCAGTTTCTTGTCCTGCCAGAAATCCCGGTTCATTCGCCAAAGTTTTTTCGCATTGACGATCCCCACCAGCCCCTGCGCCTCGGCCGAAAGATTCGTCACCCGCTTCGACGTGTAAACATCCACCCGCGAGACGAAAATGCTGTACACGCTCTTGAACCTCTCCAGCCCTTTCTCCCGCCTTTGCGCGCCCCGCCAGATGGCGTCGCGCGCCGCGAGGTATTGCCGTTCGGAAAAACAGAGCGTCACGTTGATCGTGACCCCCGCCGCCGCCACTTCCTCCAGCGCCGCCAGCCCCGCGTCGGTCGCGGGGATCTTGATCATCCGATTGTCATGCCCCTTCGACCATTGCCTGGCCAACTCGACATACCGCCTCACGCCCTGCTCGAGCGGCGTGGGGGCTTCGGCGTCCTCGAGCAGCGGATCCAGCTCGAAGCTCACATACCCATCATCCCCGCGCGTTCGCGCATGCACCTCGCGAAACGCCTCCTGCGCGCTGCGCACCAGGCGATCCGTCATCGCCCAGGCGATGGTGTCATCCGATGCCCCCTCCTCCAGCAGGCGCAAGATGTCCTCGTCGTACGCGCCGGTTTTCAACAGGTCCGCGACGATGATCGGATTGGAGGTCGCCCCGGTCGCGCCCAGCGCCCGGTTTTTCATCACCAGATCCGGGTCCACCGAATCCAGCCACAGCTTCGTGCCCGTCGCGATGAGAGAATGTAAGGACATGGGATCCGCTCCTGCAACAACAACCGGCCAAACCGCGCCTCGCCGCCGATGAATTCCACTTACCCACCGGCGAACCTGACGTTGCGCGATTGAACACCGTGCGCACTCTAACAACAGTCGGGCCGCACATGCACGGGGAAAAATAAGAACGGCCCCACCGGCGCGGCGAAATCCGCTCCTGTTGAATGTTTGAAGGAATGCACGGCCTCGGCCGTATCCGTCTTTGCGTCAAGCGAATGGATCAACCTTGGTTTTCGAGCGAGCGCGGAAGTGCCCGACGAGATGAAGCCATGCGTCCCGAATGAGATCAACCCGTTCCTTGCGATGGCCGAAATGGACCGGATGCGAATACAGATGCTCGCGCAGGCACATCACGTAAAGGGACGCCAGTGAATGAGAACCCGCAGGCGACCGAGCGCCTCCGACATCACATGCCCCCCCGCCGCCGCCATCGCGGCGGCCCACCTTCACCCGCCGAACGGAACAAAGCCATTTCAAGCCCGCAAAGGACTGTTTCGGAGTTGTAAGAACGCAAGTTGAGGTTGGAAGCGCGCAATTCAAAGCCGGCCTCGCGCGTGGGAAAGTTTCCCTTGCGCAAGGCAAAGTCTCCCTCGCGCGAGTCCGTCTTCCATTTGCGCGAATGGAAGGTCCATTTACCTCAATCAACGCTCCATCTCTCGAAGCGAACCCCTCCCCCGCCCGGCGGCACCGTCCTGACCGATGCGCAGTGGCAGGCGTTGGCCAACCTCGGAATCATCGCCGTGCATAATCCGGCGGGTGAGGGCAAGGCGCTCAACAAGGCGGCGGAGATTGTTGAGGCGACGCAGAATCATCATTTATTCTCGGTGTTCCGAGGCAATGATAACTATGGCAAATTCTGGAAGGAAGCATTTGGAAAAGACTTCGACCCCAACAAGTTCACGGTCCCAGTCAAGATCGGAAAGCATCGCAGTGACGCCTATGGCATAACGCAACAGTGGAAAGCGTTCATCGACGAACAGCGTACAGCTTTAAAATCTGGCGGAAAGACAATTCAGCAAGTACAGAAAGATACAATCGAGAAGGCACTCGATATTGCAGAGCAAAAGGGCTATGACATATCGAAGATTCGGCCATATAGGGGCAACAAGGAATTGGGTTCCTCCCTCGATGATCTGTACAAGTTCGCCAATGCCGCCGAGAAGATCGACCTGACGA
>CAYUNS010000175.1:0-7438 GCA_964446155.1 uncultured Tepidisphaeraceae bacterium
GTCCGGGCTTGGTCGGCGATGGCACGGGTGATGGCCTGCCGGATCCACCAGGTGGCGTAGGTGCTGAATTTGTAGCCGCGGCGGTATTCGTACTTGTCCACCGCGCGCATCAGGCCGGTGTTGCCTTCCTGGATGATGTCGAGGAACGACAAGCCGCGGTTGCGGTATTTCTTGGCGATGGAGACGACGAGACGGAGATTGCCTCCGGAGAGCTTGCGCTTGGCGTCTTCATACTTGTTGTAGATCTTGCGAATCTGCACGACGCGCTTGTGGAGATCCTGCGCGCCCTCGAGCACGAGATCCTCCAGGCCGCTGCATTCCTCCTGGCAGACCTCGAGGTCTTCGCCGGGATCGCGCACCTTCTTGAATTCCTCGATGCGCTGCTCAAGCTCGACCATCTTGGTGCTGATGGAGGAGAGCTTCTTCATCAGCGGGGTGACCTTGCTGGTGCGCAGCGAGAGTTCCTCGAGGAGCTTGACGCATCGCCGGCGTCGGCGGCGGATCGCCATGCGCAGCGGCTCGGCGCCTTTCTTGTTGGCTTGACGGAGGGCGTCCCAGTCCTCCTGGTTGCGGACGAGCATCTTGCGGACCGATTCGAGGTTCATGGGAATGCGCTGCCCAATGGTTCCCTTGTCGGCCTGGTCCTCCGCGGTGCTGATTTTCATCGTGCGGTCGAACGGAAGCTCTCCGTCATCGACCTGCTGGAGGATGTCCACGGCGGCCTGAAGGCAGTAGTCGCTCTCGAGCACCTTGGATCGGAAGATTTTCCGGGTGATCTCGATTTTCTTCGCGAGGGCGATTTCCTGCTCACGGGTGAGCAGGGGGATCTCGCCCATCTGGGTGAGATACATGCGCACGGGGTCGTCGATGCGCTTGGTGGAGGCCTCGGCAAGCTCGGCTTCGAGGTTGAGGTCGATCACCTCGCCTTCGTCATCGACGAGGATTTCCTCGACGGCGGCGTCGTCCTTTTTGGAGGCCCGGGGTTTGGGGCCTTTCTGGTACTCGCCGACATCGGCTTCGTCGATGAGCTTGATGCCCATCTCGTCGATCTGCATGAGCAGCGAATCGAGCTTGTCGGGTGAGACAACCTCGTCGGGGAGACGTTCGTTGAGTTCCTCGTAAGTAAGATAGCCGCGCGAGGTGCCGAGGTCGAAGAGCGCTTTGACGCGCAGATCGACTTCTTCCTGAGAGCCGGACCCAATCAAGGGCGTTTCCATAAAGATTCCTAAACCGTTCAACAACCACACCACATCGGCGCCAAGCGGGCCAAGGACATCAGGGCCATTCCTGATCCCTGCAACGCGCGGGCGGGCGATGCTGACTCACCGGGGATGTTCGCTCCCGGTGGAGGATGGAGACATTCATCTCGATCCCAGCGCCCGCCCGGCCACATCCGGCCGGCGGGCTTTTTCCTGTAACTGACGAAGCAGATCGACTTCGTGTTCCGCGAGCCTGTTGTCGTTGGTGCGACGCAGCTCCGCGACCAGTTTTTGTTGCTCCACTCTCTGCCTGTGAATCTCGGCGAACAGCCGCACCGATTCGACAAGGGTTTGTTCGACATCCGGCAGTCGCTCGACTTCATCGACCAACTCGATGGCAAGCTCTGTCAGGGCCGGATCCTCCAGCAGACCGAGGAAAACGTTGAATATCGGTTCGCCTTCGTCGCGTTGATGATCCCAGTAAATTTCCGCCAGCCGTTTCCGCCGGTTCTCCGTGAAATCATTGGGATGCAGGTATTTCTGCACCTCGTGCCACTGGTGCGGCTGCACCAGCAGCGCGCCGAGAATCCACCATTCGGCACGATCCTGCGCCGTCACCGGCCGTTGCAGCGGCTCGGGAGGCGGCGTCTCGGGCGTCGAGTCGCTGGGCGATTCGACCACCGGACGCGACGCGGGTTTCTTCGCGCCGCGAAAGCGCCGGTTCAACTCCTCGACCGGAATTTCAATCAGCCGGCTGACGCGCGACAGGGCGGCGCCCCATCGCAGCGCATCCACCGGGCCGGCGCCTCGCGCCTGGGAAAGCGTCTGCAAATACTGCTCGACGGCTTTCTGCTGCCCGGTCAGATCGTTGGCCGCCTGGAACTGCCGACTGAGCTGTTTCCATTTGAACGTCAACGCATCCGACGCATCGGCCAGGACTTTTTCGAACGCTTCAAGGCCGTGCTTGAGAAGGAACTCATCCGGGTCCACCCCTTCGGGCATGGAGGCGATGGCGATCTCGACAGGCTGCGTCAGAAAAAGCTCGACGGCGCGGTTTACGGCGGATTCCCCGGCCGTGTCGGCGTCGAACAAAAGTACGATACGATCGGCGAACCGCCGAAGAATCGCCACATGTTGTTCGGTCAGGGCCGTCCCAAGGATCGAAACAACGTTGGTGGCGCCATACTGATGCGCCATCACCACATCCGTATACCCCTCCACGACCGCGACGGTTCGCGACTCGACGATTTTTTGTCGCGCCAGGTCCAGACCGAAGATGCAGCGGCTTTTGGAAAAGAGGGGGGTTTCCGGGCTGTTCAGATACTTGGCTGGATCCTCCGCGCCGGGCATGATGCGCCCGCCGAAGGCGATGACCCGTCCGGCATCGTCACGGATGGGGAACATCACGCGATTGCGGAACGTGTCGTAATATCCGTCACCGTTGTTGCGCGGTTTGACCAGCCCGGCCGACGCAAGCTGCGGGGGGGTGAACTTCCTGTTCGTCAGCCCGCGCAACAGAGTGTCCCAGGCTTCGGGGACATAACCGATCTGGAATCGTCGGATCGATTCATCGGTGAATCCGCGCCGGGCAAGGTAGTCGCGCGCCGCGACTCCCTGCTGGGGATGAGAGAGCAACTTTTCAAAGAGCATACAGGCCGCGGAATGCGCGTTGAGCAGCATTTCCCGCTCGCCCATGTTTTGCCTGGAGACGCCGAACTGGGGCATCTCGATGCCCGCCTGCCGGCCGAGCAATCGCAGCGCCTCGACAAACTCGAGGCGATCGCGCTTCATCACAAAATCGATTGCATTTCCGCCGGCCTTGCACCCATAGCAGTGAAAAAACTGCCGGGTCGGGCTGACGTGGAACGATGGCGTCTTTTCCTGGTGGAACGGGCAAAGACCCACAAAATCCTTGCCGCGCCGCTTCAACGCGACCGTCTGACCAATCAGTTCGACAATGTCGAACGATTGAAGCACCTGAGTCTTGTAATCTGTGCCGGCACTCAACAGAAACACCCCATTGGTTTGTGGTGCGAAATAACATACCTGTGCCCGGCAGCAATCGGATCATGCCCTGGTGTCCTCATAACTCTTGTGCCATTAAGAGGTAACAGGCATGGTTGCGCGAAAGTCAGTTGAAATATAGCACCGGTTTCGGGGTCGGTCAAATCCTGCCGGCATTTTTCTGCCGCAAAGTCCATGTAACACCGATAGTTACGTTTACAAGGGTTGGGCGCTTCGGCGCAATCGCGCTGTCGCCCCGCTTGAATATGATAGGCCGGTGACGTTACATCTGTATCCCGCGCAGGCGGGAAAATGGATTTTTCCCCGAACAGGACGTTTTCAGGAGTTTCATGATTCGGTTCACTCTGGACATATCCACCGACGGCCACGACGACATCATCAATGTCAGCTCCGAACTCTCGCCGCATCTCAGGGAACTGCAAGGTGATGGTGTGCTTCATCTGTTTGCCCTCGGCAGCACCGCCGCGCTCACGACGGTCGAGTTTGAGCCGGGCCTGGTCAAGCACGACATCCGCGCCGCGCTGCAGCGCCTCATCCCCGACAACATCAAGTACGAACATGAAGCGACCTGGAACGACGACAATGGACACAGTCACATCCGGGCCGCCATGATCGGACCCAGCCTGACCGTTCCTTTTTCCGGCGGCAAACTGCTGACCGGGGAGTATCAGCAGATCGTGCTGATCGATTTCGACACACGACCGCGGCGGCGAACGATCATCGGGACGGCGATCGGATGACCGTTTTGAGAAATACCCGTTTCATCGCCCGAAACGACCCGTAAAGCGAGCGATGGGCGACCCCAATGAGCCGGTGACGAACATTCGCCGCTCATGGGACATCGTCGCATCCCACCGGGCTCATCCCACCGTCCGGCTGTGTTCCTCTAGCCTTTGGATCAGTTCGATCGCCTCCTCGTCGCGCTCGCCGACGGCGCTGGTCCAAAGAAGTCTTTCGTTCTTCTCCATCGCCCGTTCGATCCGCCGGCAGGCGCTGATCACCGTGCTGTGATTGCGCTTGCCCATCCGCGCTCCGATCTCGGGAAAGCTGAGCTTCGCCGTCTTGCGGATCAGGAACATCGCCACGCTTCGCGCGAGGCTGATGGTGCGCTGACGACGCCCGGACATGAGATCCTTGTGCTCCAGTCCGAAGTAGTCGCAGACGCTTTGCAGGATACTTTCGGGCTTGACCGGCGCGACGTGCTGACGATCGAGGTCGCCGAGGGCGTTCTGCGCCGTTTGCACATCGGCGGGTCGGCCGGTGAGGTTGACGTGCGCGCCGATGCGGGTCACCGCGCCTTCCAGCTCCCGCACGTTCTGCGTCACCCGGCGGGCGACCCAGCCAATGACCTCATCCGACAGCAGCAGCTTGGCGCGAAGCGACAGCGCGCGAAGGATTTCGCAGCGGGTCGCGAAGTTGGGAGGATCGATGCGAACGACCATTCCGCTGACAAAACGGTTGACGAGGGATTCGCCGAACTCCTCGATCATCTTGGGATGATCGTCCGACGCCATCACCACCTGCCGGCCCATCGCCTCGATGGCGTTGAAGGTGTGGAGGAACTCCTCCTGCGTCGCCTTTTTCCCACCGAGGAAATGCACGTCGTCGATCACCAGCAGATCGAGGTCGCGCACCTTGCGGCGGAACCCGTCCAGCCGGTTGCCGCGCAGCGCCGCGAGAAATTCATTGGTGAATTCCTCTCCGGTCAGATACATCCATCGCTTGGTGGGATGATGCTCGATGAATTTTTTGCACAGCCCCTGGAGGAGATGGGTTTTGCCCAGCCCGCAGTTGCCGTGAATGAAAAGCGGGTTGTATTGCGCGCCGGGGAACTCCGCGACGTAGAGCGCGGTGTTGTACGCCAACTGGTTGCCCGGACCGACGACGAAGGCGTCGATCTCGTGCCGCAGGCGCGGACGCAGCGAAAAGATGCTCGCCGTGTTGTCCGATTCCGCGTTGGAGGATCGTCCATGCGACGGGATGGACCGAACGATGGGAACCACCCGGGTGACGGTCGCCGATGCGGCCGGCGACGCTTGACGCCCGAGCGGCAGGCGATCACCGGGAATCAGCGCGGGGGTCTTGCCAAGAGGCGAAAGCCTTGTGCTTCCGGGCGCTTCATCGCTGGAATTGCCGTCCACCTCGAAGAGGCGGGGGACCACATTGAAGCGAACCTGAAGGGGGCATCCAAGCACTTCGTGCGCCGCCTCCTGAATCGGCTTGGTGAAATTCTTGCCGATCCATTCGCTGATGAAATCATTGGGAACCGCGATCTCGAGTCCCTCCTGCGTCAGATCGAGCCGCGTTGAGTTGTTGAACCAAACATGAAACCGTTGTTGTCCCACCCGCTGCGCGATGGCGTCCGCCAGACGCGCAAGCTGCGGATCGTGTGCGCTGATGCAGCTCACGTCGATCTCCTTCCGTGAAGCCCTGGTCCGACCCGTCGAAACGCGCCTGCCTGTAAACAACACCGGCACATGCGCTTTCGACCCACAACCGCAACGTCGTCGTCGCTCCTCCGGAAGCGGCGATTACGCCATGGCACCACTCCGCCGGTCTGGACGACGGGCGTCCAGACCACTGCATTTCCCCGAGGCGGAGAACAGGCTTCATGCCTCTGTACTGATATCTCGTCCTTGAGATCGCGTCCGTACGATGTGGAGAGGTGATTGTGTTTCGGTGAATGGCGCCCGGTCTTTTCCCGCGAAGCCTGCCCTGAGCTTCCTCCGGCGCGATTCTCAATCGCCTCTAACCTTCCCTGAATCCAACGGCAGAAAAATAGCCTCCAGCGGCAACACTGGCAAGGCAGTCTTTATCGGATTTTCCGATCACAACGCTGCAACCATCGGTAGCGATTGCGCGGATCGTCCAAAAGAAATTTTTATCAACGGCTCATGCACAAATTTATCGGGCGTGTGGATGCGGCGTGGACAATCCTGTTGACGGTCGTCTCGTCGCGCTCCGATGGATCGGCGGGAATCGCCACCGGCGCCGCCGTGCGGGCCGTTTCACGAGGGGCGCAGATCACGCACCATCGCCGCCTTGCCGGCGATGCGCTCCATCCCCTGGCGATAATAGAGCTTCAGCGCTGGAATGTTTTTCGAGTCCACCGCCAGCGTCAGGCGCGGCATTTCCGACTCCCACGCGGCCGTCAGCGCCTGCTGCATCATCAATCGCCCAATTCCCCGCCCGCGCGCTTTGGTCGCCAGTCCGAGATAAACCAGTTCCATCGCGCCGTTCTGCGGCACGCGGTTGAGCAGCAGCACCGCCAGCGGTTCCTCGTCTTCATGCAGCAAATACCAGGTCTTCGGATTGAACTCTCCGGCCGCCTGATGTCCGGCGATGATATCATCGATGTCCTGCAATCCGCTCAACTGTGGGCAGTCCAGGCTCTTTTCATAGCTCGACAGGATCGTTCGCGCAAACAGCGCATGCAGGTCCGCGGAATAAGTTTCCAGTCGCATTGTCTTGGGCAGGTTCAGCGCCGGCGGAGGGCGGCGCACGGCGGTTTGCAGGTAATGCAGTTCCGCAACGCGCCTGAAGCCGCATTCGGCATACGCGTCGATCAGGTCCATCCGCGCCGGATCGATCAGCGCCTGCGCCAGCCGCATGCCGTGTTTTTCGCAATCCTCGGCGGCGTGATCGATCAGCGCGCGGATGGCGGATCGCGGGGTCTGATCGATGAATCGATCCGGCGAGAGCAGCAGGGCGGTTCGGCCGGGATTCATCACCGGCAGAATCGCCCATAACAGGGTACGCTCGTTGCGGGTGATCCAGAGATGCTCGAAGCCAAGCCCGTGCCGCCGGGCATATTCGCGAAATTCCAGCACCTGCTCCATCGGGGCGCACTGCCCGAACGCACCCAGGATGAACGCCAAGGCCGGATCGATCTCCGCTTCGGTCGCGCGGCGCGTCTGGATCTTTGCGGCTGGCGAAGCGTTGTCGGAACAGACGATATTTGACACTGGTTTCAAAGCCCGTAAGAATGATCTTGTTTTGTCGGCTGGCCATCGCCATGCCGCTCCCCAGCACCTGCGGAGAGTCACACCCATGCGACGTTTTCTCATGCCCGCATTGATCGTAGCAGCCCTCGTGCCTGTTTTCGCCGTCCGCGCCCAGGCTTTTCCAAAGCCCAGCGAGTACCCGATCGCCTGGGAACTGGACTTCCGCCTGGACCTGCCCAAACGCCTTGTCCTCGATGTTCCCGGCACACG
>CAYUNS010000176.1:0-7423 GCA_964446155.1 uncultured Tepidisphaeraceae bacterium
ATGTTGACGGTGCCGGTTCATCGCGCCGACGTGACGTTGCGCCTCACGCGATTCGTTGGTGGCGAGTGGGGTTTCCGACACCAACGCCCGCAGCGACAGGTCGGATGCGTCATCGGCGAACTGCACGATCTGCTCGTCGATCATCGCCAACTCCTCCCGCAACGACCGTAGGCGCGCGCCGACCTGGTTGAGACGGCGTTCGGTCAACCACGTGCCCACGTCCGCCACCTTAACGACCTGCCCAGACGCGGCGACCGGCCCAGCCGGCGGTCATCGAAGGCATCAGCCCAGCGTCGCAAGACGACAAGACCGCCGTCATGTTCACCACCGCCCACAAGCCGGGCGCGCTCGCCGAGGTGCTCGACGTTTTCAAGGAAAACGGCATCAACCTCACCGACATCGAAAAACGACCGAGTAAAAAGGTGAACTGGGAATACTACTTCTTCATCGACGCCCAGGGTCACGCCGACGACGCCAACATGCAGACCGCGATCGAGCAGGCCCGCGCCCACTGCCTCCAACTGACGGTCCTCGGCAGCTACCCGCGCGCCACCGAAATCCTCTGAAAACAGGACGGATGCGCCGCGTCTCCGCGGCGAATCCACTTTTTTGGAAGCCTTGAACGACCCGCCTCGCGGGGCGCGCCGTCGCGTGCCGGTTCGCTATTTCTTTTTGATCGAGAACGCCATCACGTTCACGGGCGCGACGCCGCGGCCTTGCCCGTCACTGTATTGGATCGCCATGTTGACAAGCTGCTTGGCCTGGTCGATCGCCTCGGACAGGGCCAGTCCGTTGGCCAGCCCCGCCGTGATCGCGGCGCTGAAGGCGCAGCCGCTGCCGTGGGTTTTTTCGGCCGATCGCGTCTCCGCCGCGAACTCGTACAGCTCGCGCCCATCATAAAAAACGTCCACCGTCTGATTGCCCGACGCGATCCCCTTGACGATCACCGCCCTCGCGCCGTCGTCGGCGATGCGGCGAGCCGCGTCCTTCGCCGACGCGATGTCGCTGATCGCGGACGCCTCCGAACCGATCAGGATCGCCGCCTCGTGGCGATTGGGCGTGAGCACCGTCGCCAGTGGAAACAGCCGCCCGCGCATCGCGCTCACCGCGTCCTTCTCGAGCAACGGGCTGCCGGCCTTCGAGACCATGACCGGATCGCAGACATACGGCTGGAGCTTGTTGTTTTTGATCGCATCTTCGACAATCTCGATGATCGCCGCATTGGCGAGCATGCCCGTCTTGCAGGCGTCCACGTGAATGTCGCCGGCGACGGCGTCGATCTGCCCTCGGACCAGCCCCGGCTCCAGCGCCAGCGCCGCCTTCACCCCCTGCGTGTTCTGGGCGGTGATCGCCGTCAGCGCGCTCATGCCGTAGACGCCCAGCACCGTGAAGACCTTCAGGTCCGCCTGTATCCCCGCCCCGCCGATGGAATCGGAGCCTGCGATCGTCAAAGCCGTGTTCATGCCGGTTTTCCCTGTAAAATCCGATGAATGAAGCGCCCACGCGGCGGCCTTCCGCGCCGCTTCGTCAGTCCAACTGCCCGACGCGCGCCGGAACGATGTCACCGACGAGATGCCGCATGCCGTTGAGCGTGGTCGGGGACAGATCGAGGATGTCCTCGACATAGCAACGGAGCAATTCGCCGATCGCCCGCGCGGAGGCGATCGCCCCGCCGGGGTGGTGCGGCGAGGCGCCGTCGAACAGATCGCACAATCGCCCCATGCCCGCATCGGTCAGATATTCGAGGCACGGCTCGATCAGCGAAAACGCCTCGGACCTTGCCGCGGCGCTTCGGCCGTTGAGCTTGACGAACGCGCTGACATACGCCCCGAGCAGCCACGGATACGCGCTGCCCTGGTGAGCCGCGCGATCGCGCTGCACGACGTTGCCCGCGGATCGACCGCAATAACGCGGATCGCGCGGCGAGAGCGTTCGCACGCCCAGCGGCGTGAGCAACTCCGACCGCACCCGCTCGATGACCTTCCCGTGATGCTCGCCGGCGAGAACCGAAAACGGCAGGCTGATCGCCAGGAGTTGATTCGGGCGAAGCGTCGCGTCGTTGCCCGTCTCATCGAGCACGTCGAAGCAATATCCGAGTTCGTCGCTCCAGAACCCGCGGTTGAAGGCGGCGCGGACCGACACCGCCAGCGCCGAGAGGTTCTCGGCCTCGTCGCGCAGCTCGGCCTGGTCGGCGAGACAGGCCGCGATCGAAATCGCGTTGTACCACAGCGCGTTCAGCTCGACCGGCTTGCCCGCGCGGGGGGTGACGAACAGCCCCTGCACGCCGGCGTCCATCCAGGAGGCGGCCACGCCTTCGTCGCGGCTGCTCAGCAGGCTGTCACGATCCGCGCCGACGCCCGGCCACATGCCATGCCGGTGGTGATGGATGATTTCCGAGACCACCGGATACAGCTTTTTCACCACCGCCATCTCCCCGCCGTAGCGGAGATACTGGTACATCGCGTTGATGAACCACAGCGACACATCCGCGCCGTGATGGACGGGTGGATCGCCGTTTTCCGGGAAGTCGGATGGAACAACGCCATCGACGATGCGCGAGGCGAGGTCTTCGAGCATCGCTCCGGCCTGCCCGAGATGCCCGGCGACGAGCAGCACGCCGGGAAAGGCGATCAGCGCATCGCGCACGGAGGGGGCGGCCCAGGGATACTGCGTGACCATCGTCGCCGGTCCCCGCGACGCCGGGACGAACTGGTTGGCGGCGCGAACCAGGTGATGCAGCGTGGTGTCGTGCGGCTCGGGCAGCGCCAGCGGCAGCGCGACGTGCGTCACCTGCCGGTCGGCTTCGCTGACGGCGCGGTCCAGCTCGATCGGATCGGCCGAGCAGACGAAATGCACCGCCTGCCCGGGCTGAAGCGTCCATCGCACCACGCCCGGCGTCCACAAGTCCTCAAGCCCGCTGTATCCACGCTCCGGCTCGCGGCGATAGATGGTGTTGAGATACCACAGCGGCTGATGCTCGAATTCGCCGTCGTGCGCGAAGAAGACCTCCGGCGTGTGCGAGGTCGCGGGAAGGTGATGGCACTCCCCCCGCATCTCGCAGCGCAGGCTGCCGTTGGATTGGTAGGTCAACTCATGGATGCCGCGCAGCGCCATCAGCGGGCGCAGCGCCAGCGTGACCTGTCGCGTCCCACCGAGCAGGGTGTAGCTGAGGCAGACCGTGTTCTCCCCGTGCAGGAGGCGCAGGCATTTCTCGATCGTCCATCCATCGCCCTGGTAGGCCCAGCGGGGAAACGGCAACTGGTTGAAGGCGCGCAGGAACCGATGCCCCGTCGGATGGATCGTGCCCGGATACTCGCTGCACGCGAGGGAGGCGCCTTCGCCTTCGGTGAAGACCGTCTCCTCGACGCGCGAGAGCAGGACCATTCGCCGCACCGGCGGGGCCATCGCCGCGACGAGCAGGCCGTGGTATTTGCGGGTGTTCAAACCGGGAATCGACGAGGCGGCGTAACCACCGATCCCGTTGGTGATCAGCCATTCGCGTTCGATCAACCGATCGACTTCCAGAGTCGTCGGATCGAGGCCGTCCATTGCCGCTCCTCCCTGAATGAGAACTCGACTATACCTCACGCTCGCCCGCGACACCAAGAAATACCAACGGTGTTCGTGGAGAATGAAGCTCGCGCAATCCTTGCGCCATGACCACCGGCGATCAATATTGCGGGCCGCCGGGATTGATGTCCTTGTTCCAGAGCAGGATGCCTCCGGCCATGCTTTTCACGTCCTTGAAGCCCTGCTGACGGAGCATCTGCGCGAATTGCAACGATCGCCCACCGCTGCGGCAGTGGACGATCACCTTTTCATCGGCCTTGTCCCTGATCTCCCCGATGCGCTGCGGAAGCTGCTGCAACGGGATCAGTTCGGCGCCCTCGATGTGGGTGATCGCGTATTCATTGGGAAGGCGGCAGTCGATGAAGACGAACTTTTCGCCTTTGTCGAGAAGCGACTTGACCTGTCGCGGGGTGACTTCCCAGTTGGGATCGAAGTTGTATTCCGGCGGCAGGCCGCGCGCGTCGAGCGAGGGGTCGGCCGGGGCGCCGCCCTTGGCTCGTTTCACCTCGGCCTCGGTTTCCGCGAGGCTCTTGGGATCGAGAATGGGCACGCCGCAGAACTGCTCGTAATCGACCGGCTCGGTGATGGTCGGGTTCTCGCCGCAGACCGGGCAGGTGCGATCCTGCCGGATCTTGAAGGTGCGGAACTCCATGTCGAGGGCGTTGAACGTGATCAGCCGCCCGATCGCGGGCTTGCCGATGCCGAGGATCAGCTTGATGACCTCGTTGGCCTGCAACGTGCCGATGATCCCCGGCAGCACGCCGACGACGCCGCCCTCGGCGCAGCTCGGGACGGAGCCGGGGTCCGGCGGCTCGGGATAGAGGCAGCGATAGCACGGGCCGTTTTCCCCGGTGTCGGGGTTTTTCAGGTGTGGCGCGAAGACGGTGATCATGCCCTCGAATCGGAAGATCGATCCATAGACATTCGGTTTGCGGAGCATGACGCAGGCGTCGTTGACGCAATAGCGGGTGGGGAAGTTGTCGGTGCCGTCGATCACGATGTCATATCGGGCGACGAGATCGAGAACGTTCTGGCTGTTGATGATCGTGCGATATTCGTCGATCTGCACATCGGGGTTGAGGTCTTTCAGGCGTTTCGCGGCCGCGCTCACCTTCTCGACGCCGATGTCGCTCTCTCCGAAAATCACCTGCCGCTGGAGATTGCTCGGGCTGCCGACATCGACATCGACCAGCCCGATCGTCCCCACCCCCGCCGCCGCCAGGTACAGACCGATGGGCGCCCCCAGCCCGCCGGCGCCGATGCAGAGCACCCTTGCGTTCATCAGCTTCTTCTGCCCTTCCATGCCCACTTCGGGAAGGATGAGATGGCGCTTGTATCGATTCACCTGCTCGGAGGTGAGTTGGGTGACCGGGCCTTTGGCGATGGATGGAGTGGCGCACTGCGTCATGAAAGTCCTCGTTTGATGAATGTTTCCGGCAACCCGCGGCGATAAAACGCGGCAACAAAAAAACCATGCCCGATCCGGCATGGCCCGCGGCAGAACTGTTCTGCGCTTTAGCTGATGCAGGTCCATACCGGACCCACGGGCCGCAATCTGCGTTCAAATCGCCCAGGCGCGACGCTCCGCGCCGACAGGTTGTGCCAAAACAATAGGAGTCCCCGCCGTTTTCGTCAAGACGACGCCGTTGCCGAACGCGGCGGGCACGCTCAAGGCGCGGCGGCAAATCCTGAAACCCACCGCGACACACCTTGTCCGAACCGTTTCGTCGCGTCTTTTTGTCATTTCGCACCCCCATCGAGGTCCAGCGTCCGCGTCTTTCGCCTCCTGATGTGTGATTCTTTCCCGTAAACCGGCCGGCGTTGCTGACGTCGGCATTGGAATTGCGAGGCTGATGTTCAGACCACACACAATCGCCGGACGCATCAATGATGGAGTGTTCCATGGATGTGCGTCGCGGACGAGCACACAACCAGTCAAGGAGGTCTCCCATGTTGTCACAGGCATTGAAAGTCGCGTTCGCGGGCGTGGCGCTCTCGGTGATGGCGATCGGCTGCACGGCGGAACGTCATCAGGAAATTCCCCCACAGGCGATGCTTTCGACCGAAGGCGAAGGCCAACTCGCCTATCGGGCGCCGAAAGACGGTCGGATTTACGTCGATGACGTGAACAGCGGCCGGCTGGTTTACACCGGGCAGATCAAGGCCGGCCAACTGTTCATGGTCGAGCCGTCGGAAAGACATGTGACGCTGGACGGCGACATCGTCCAGGACAAGGCGCTTTCGGCGGGGCATCGCCATCGCGTTTACTTCGAGCCGCTGAGCGCGGAGGAGAAGGCGATGGAGGCGATGCGCCAGGATGAGATGGAAGGGGAAAGCCGCACCGCCAGTGAAGTTCAGCCCGCCGGCTCGGGCGCGGTGATCGTGGAGGATGTGCAGGGCACGCGCACGACGGAGCTTCGTCCGGCGGAACAGCAGCCCCCGACGCCGCAGGATCGCGACTGATCCTTTCGGACGGGAGCGAATCGCATGATTCGTATCGCCAGGCCGGGCGCATCGCGCCCGGCCTGGCTGCATTGGGGCGGCTCCATTTGCAGGCCCATGCGTCCCCGGATCCATCCCCGGACCCATGCCCGAACCCATGCCCGAACCCATGCCCGGTCCCCGACTTTTCCACCGCTTGGCGCGAAAGCCGGTGGATAACATGGGGGCTGGCGCAAGACGATTAGGCGGGATAAAATCGTTTCGTTTATCGTAAGCGTCGTGCTGGTCTTTCGTTAAATTCCGGCTTACGATTCGGCATACGAGATTTGGTAAAGTTCTCGTTGACGAACACCAGATGTAGTGTATAGTCCGCCTCGTTCGTCAGATGACGTGTTGGGGTTGCAGCGGCCGGATGTTTGGGGGTTGGCCGGGCGATTCGACATCGCATTGGCGGATCAGGCAACCCGGAGCGACCGACGGGGAAGTCGGCGAACCGGTTCAGGAACATCTCGTCGTCAGGAAGATGACGAATCAGCGATCATCCACGCAGCATCCGCGGGCGACCGGGGGAGATGGAGTCTCACGCCGTTATGTCGTCCCGTTGCTGGAAATGAGCAGGTTGTCATGGGCATTCTGTGCGATACGCAAATCCGCGAACTGATCGGCATCGAGCCTTTCGAAGACAACATCAAGCGACCGGGCAAAATCAGCTACGGCGTGAGCAGCTATGGGTATGACCTGCGCGTCGGCAGCGTCTTCAAGATTTTCACCAACGTGAACTCGGAGATCGTCGATCCCAAAAAATTCTCCGAACGCAGCTTCGTCACCATCGACACCGACGAGACCGGCAAGGATCACGTGCTGATCCCCCCCAACAGCTTCGCGTTGTGCGAGACGGTGGAGGTCGTCGGGATGCCGCGAGGCTACCTGGCGATCTGCGTCGGCAAAAGCACCTACGCGCGTTGCGGGATCATCGTCAACGTCACCCCGATCGAACCGGAGTGGCGGGGGAAGATCACGCTCGAGATCAGCAACACGACCCCCCTTCCGGCGAAAATCTACGCCAACGAGGGGATCGCGCAACTCATTTTTCTCAAGGGCGACCGCGTGTGCGCCACCAGCTACGCCGACAAGAGCGGCAAGTACCAGGACCAGTCCGGTCTGACGCTGCCGCGGGTCGATTAGCCGTTTTGTTCATGTCCGTCGTCCTTTGTGCGGAGGATCGCCGTGCCCGCAGGGGTTCGTTCCATTTTGTCGCTTGCGCTTGCCGCGCCGCTCGGGTGCAACCCGGCGGTGGACGAGCCGGCGCGGGACGAGCGGACCGGGCAGACCGTCACCGACCTCGTGCCCGAAGTGCGGGAGGAATGGCGGCGGCAGTCGATCGGCGGGTCTTCGGCCGGTCCGGTCGTCG
>CAYUNS010000177.1:0-7418 GCA_964446155.1 uncultured Tepidisphaeraceae bacterium
GGACGCGGCCCTTTCACGGCTGAAACACGGGTTCGATTCCCGTAGGGGTCACCAGTCAAGAGAATTATCGTGTTGATATTACACGACAATCTTGAGATACAGCTAAGCTGCAACCACACTCGTTCCCACATTCTGTAGCGGCTCTACAGAACCGTGACCGGTGCTCATGGGATAGCCTGAGAGCGAGTAATCAAATAATCGCCCGTTGAGCGGACAGGGCGGGCTCTGCCGCAGGCGCCCCTGACGCCTACGGGACAACTTGTCCGAACAAACAATTGATTTAACTGGATTAATAGGAAACCTGGGTCAGCCGTGCCACCAATGACGCCACTGACGAACCTGCATCAATTCCATATGGCTGCAGGCCCTGATGAAGTCCGCGCATCGTTTCCCCTCATCACGTCAACATGCTTAGTTTGCGCCTGCTCCCGGAGATTGCCCGAAAGCGGCGGCAAGGCGCCGGCCGCGGTTGCTGGTTGACAAAACCGAGGCATTGTCGCACCTGGTTGCGCAGTCGCCCTCGCATCTGGATTCGCCCGTGAAGCCCGTCAATCCGCGCCATTTCGTCGATGACCAGTTTCCCAAGGCCCTCCGGCCGTTGATCCCGACCACGTTGAAGACGGCGTACCGTGCGGCTGCCGATCTAATCGCTGACAGTCCCCTGCTGGTGATGGCGGTGAACCGCGGCGAGCGCGGGCGACTGATCGCATGGGCGGTGGACTTCGGCTTCAATCGGCTGGTCGAGAGCGGCGCGCTCCCGTTCGACAAGTCGTGGGAGGAATTCGAACGACCGACCGGCCGCTATCTCGCGCTTCGCGCGTCGCACTCGATCATCACGATCAGCCAGATCGCCGACGCCACCAAGCAGCCCCGGAATGTCCTGTTCCGCCAGAGCGCGCGCATCAGCAACGCGCCCTTCTTCGACCTGCCCGAATTCGTTGATGAGAAAGAGGTCGCCGGTGAGCCTCACATCCTCATCACGCACGGCTATCAGGAACTCACGTTCTCCCATCTTTGCATGCCTGATCCGGACCATCGGAACGGCTATAGGTTCCGAACTGAAAACCTGATGAATCTGCCGCACGAGGTCGAGCCGGACGGCCCGGCGCCGGAAGACACTGACGTTGATTTCGAGAGCATCCAACTTCTGAAAGATGACATCGAGCGGCACAGGAGGGACCATGGCGGCGAACGATAACGTCATCCGCTTTCCCATCGCCGTCCGTGAATCCGATTCCGGGCGGCGATTGATTCCGGCCCGGTTGCAGGAGGCGCGGCTTGCGAAGCGGTGGACTCAGACTGAGCTGGCCGACAAGATCGGCGTAAAGCGGCAATCCGTCTCGGCTTACGAAAATGGGTCGAAAACGCCCGAGCCGGAAACCATGGCGGCCATCGCAGCGCATCTTGAGCAGCCGATCAGCTTCTTCACGCGCGATGACCGCCCTACTTTTGGCGCGACGAGCGCTCTGTTCTACCGAAAGGTTGGGCCGGATACCAATCGGCGGAACCTCGCCTGTGCCGTCTATTCTAAGTGGCTAGGCGAACTCGCTTTCACGTTTGAGCCTTTGGTTAATTATCCAGAATTGGATTTGCCGTGCTTTGAGCCCACGTCGCCCGATGGCCGATATTCCGAAGAGGAAATCGAGCAGATGGCCGAAAAAACCCGAGAACACTTCGGCCTTGGCCTTGGTCCGATCTCGAACGTTGTGCGGCTTCTAGAGTCTAAAGGCGTGATCGTTGCCAGGGTCATTATCGAGAATGAGAAAATTGAGGCGTTCTCGTTTTGGCAGGGGGACCGCCCGTTCGTTTTCCTAGCTTCGGACAAAGAAAAAGCCGCCAGGTCTCGCTTTGATGCGGCGCACGAGTTGGCCCATCTGTGCGCCCATCGCTGGATAACCCGGGAGGATATAGAAGATCCGAACAACCTGAAGGCCATTGAAAAAGAGGCTGATCGCTTTGCGGCCGCATTTTTGCTGCCCCGAAAATCGTTTCCGAATGAAGTCTATTCGCCGCGCTTGTTGGCATTTGTTGATCTGAAGCGGCGTTGGCGAGTCGCGATGCAGGCGATGATCTACCGCTGCAAAGATTTGGGCATTTTCGACGAACGCCAAGTGACCAATCTTTACAAGGAAATTTCAAGGAAAAAGTGGCGGACTAACGAGCCCTTGGATGGGCCGGACGGGCTCACGTTGGAACAGCCGATGCTGCTTCGGAAAGTTACCGAGTTGGTTATAGAGGCTGGTCGCATGCCTACCGACGAGCTTCAATCTTCGGTCGGTCTCTCTCTCGATTGGATTAGCGCACTAGCGGGAGTTCCCAAGAGTGCTTTCGAACGAGAGACAGCAACCGCATTGGACCCAACTTTAAAGTGAATTTATTTTGTTGACGCGATGCAAGGAATCAAACGCGGCTCCTGCACAGTAAAGATTGCGTAGTCGGGAGCAAACGCTACAAACACTGCAGATGTTCTAGGGGGGGTGCGCCGTGCAAACTATCGGCGAGCGTTTCGTCGTTGATCCCAGTTGGATTCCTTACAAGGGCGACATGAGCCAGGTCCTGCGCGCCGTGGATTCCAAAAATGCAATGGCACGGGTCGCAATAAAGCTCTTTGACAGGCAGGCCTTTCAACAGAACCTCGTGATGGAAGCCTTCCATCGCGAATGCGAATCCCTCCAGAAATTGGGTAGCCATCCCAATATCGTGACCTTGCTCGACATCGGTCGGGACCGAGAAACCGCATGCAGCTACATCGCGCTCGAATGGTGCGACCGGAACCTGCTGGAGCATGTCAGAGAGCATCCTGAGCCCAGCTGGGCGAGTTTCTATTCCCGTTATGGCCGCGACATTCTGGAAGCGCTTAAATTCGCTTATTCCCAGGACATCATCCATCGCGACGTCAAGCCTCAGAACGTTCTGGTCAACGGCGCGGGTCAGGCATGTGTCACCGACTTTGGGATATCGAAGTTTCGGCGCTATTATCGGCCGGGCGTCACCTTGGCCCATTTCAAGTCGATACCCTATGCGCCGCCCGAGGACGGGTTCGATCATCCCGACACAAGGGATGTCTTTTCGTTCGCGGTCCTGTGTCTAGAATGTCTCGGCGGCAAGGACTTCGAGAGCTACGATGATGTCTATTCGGGGCTGGAGAGCATCGATCTCCCTCCCGAGATAAACAGCATTTTCAATCGTGCGTTGGCGCGCGACCCGGCAGATCGCCAAGCGAATATCGTGCTGCTCGCGGAAGATATCGAAAGCGCGATGCGGCGAAGCGCCGCGATCGCGGCGATCACGCGCGAGATTCCCGTGCATCTGACGACCAGCGCCGTCGAAGCAATGAAGGCAGAGCTCGGATTCGCTACGTTCAACCAGGCCGCGACGCAGATCATTCGCGACCTCAATGAGACCTGCGCCGTCGATGAGCTGCCGAACAACCAAGGGGAGGAGCGGCTGTTCGGGCTGCTGACGGCGGAATTTCGATTTCGTGCCTTGGCCGACCGAAACCGGCATGCCCTCGCGATCATCGGCACGTCGCGTCAAAGCCCGTCCTTTCTCGACCGCCAGCGCGAACGCGCGTGGCAGCCGATCATTCGGTTCGTTCCCGTCAACGGGAATGGAGATGAAGAGGCGATCGACTGGTTCACTTCGGAATTCGACGAGTTTTTGACCGAACGGAAGGTTGTCAGGAGTCGCCAAGCCGAGACCGAGTTGTTCGATGAATGGGCCAGCATTCTGCGCGTGAAGGACGCCTTGCAGAATAGAGACGAGGCCATTCGCTACAGCAATCCGCGCGCCGATGGTGCGAGACTGCGGCTGATCGCTCATCGTCCGGTCGAAGAAAGTGTGGTTGGACAGCTGCGTCTCATCCGGCTGGACACCTATCGAGCCGTTTCGGGTGAGATCGAGCGGACCGATGGCGAGGAGATCATACTCTACTGCGGGCGGGGCCAAGACTTGAATGCCGTTCCCCCGCAGGGTGATCTGGAGCTAGACGCGCGATTGTCGCAGATGGCCGTGCGTCGTCAGCAGGCCGCGCTCGACGCAGTGAAGTTCGGACGCAGCGTCCGGCCGGAGCTGCGGCAGTTTCTGCTTGGGAAGAGCAGTCCGCAGCGGCCAATTCCGCCCGCGGACATCTCCTTCTTTCAGGCCGATCTCGACGACGACAAGAAGGATGCCGTCCGGGCCGCGTTGGGAACAAGCGACCTCCTGGTGGTCGAAGGCCCGCCTGGGACCGGGAAGACCAAGTTCATCACCGAACTTGCCGCTCAAGTCCTGTCGTCCAGTCCGGACGCTCGTATCCTGATCTCCTCCCAGACCCATGTCGCGCTGGATCATGCGCTGACCAATATCGAACGGTTGGCGAAAAAGGAGAAGATTCCGCTCCGGGCCGTACGCCTCGCCCGGCCGAAGGATGACAGGGTCTCCCCGGAACTTGAGCATCTCCTGCTGGAAAAATGCGTCAAATCGTGGCTCAACGATGCGACCCGACGCTCCGAGAAGTTCCTGATCGAATGGGCCGATGCACGGCAGATCAGCGCGCAGGATGTCCGAGCGGGAATGGCTCTCGCCGATCTGCGTAGGGGACGCGTACGTTCGGAGGACGTCAATCTGAGATTGAAGAATGCGAAACGTGAGGCCGATGATCTTCTTGAGCAGCAGCGAAGTTTGCGAAGCGACAAGATCAGGGGCGATGAATACCGCGCTCTCACGATGGACATCCGGCTGAAGCAGGCAGAGATTGATGGCTTGGAAGAGGACAAGGTCCAGGCCAAGGCCGCTCTGGATGCGGCGCGGGCGCGGGCTCGCGCATTTCCGGACTTAGATGGGCAGGTCGATGCCCTCTCGACCAAGGACCTTGCCGACCTCGAGGCGGCTTTTGTCGAACATGCTCCCGATGGGCCGGCCTTCCGAAAGCTGCTCACATTGGCGGAGGAATGGCGACAGCGCTTCGGACAGTCGCAAGACTTTCACGGCGCTTACGTCTCCGACTGCGACCTCATCGGAGGGACCTGCCTCGGCGTCGCCGCGCCGGCGCTGCAGTCGGTGGAATTCGATCTGTGCATCATCGACGAGGCCTCCAAGGCCTCTCCCACCGAAATGCTCGTCCCGATGTCCAAATCCAAGAAATGGATCATTGTCGGCGATCCCAATCAATTGCCCCCCTATGTGGATGAGTCGCAGGAAGCGAAGGCGGAACTCGCACGGCAGGAACTCACCACCGAGGATTTGAAGCGGACGCTGCTGGACCACTTCATCAAGATTGCGCCGGACGAGAACAAGGTCTCCCTGCTGACGCAGCACCGCATGGTGAAGCCGATCGGGGATCTTGTCAGCGCCTGCTTCTACAAATGGAAATTGAACAATGTGAACACCGCAACTTGCCCTTGGCTGGCAAAGGCCATGGCTCTTCCGAAGCCCGTGACATGGTTGACCACCGCAGCGTTGTCGGATCGTCATGAGCGACGATACAAGGGCAGTTACGTCAACAGCGCCGAGCTTGAGGCCATCGGCAATCTGCTGCTGCGACTGCAGCTCGCGGCGTCCAAACGGGACAAGCCTTACACGGTCGCCCTCCTATCCGGATATGGCGGACAAGTCGGCGCCTTCGAAAGACTGGTCACTGCGCGGCAGAAGCAGACGCCCGATCTTCGGATCGAATTCGGGACGGTGGATTCCTACCAGGGGCGTGAAGCCGACATCGCCGTCTACTCCGTCACCCGGTCGAATCCGAAGGGGGCGATCGGCTTCCTCAAGGAACATCAACGCCTCAACGTGGCCCTTTCCCGAGGTAAGGTCGGCCTCGTCATCGTAGGCGATTCTGTCTTCTGCCGAGAGGTGAAGGGCCAGAATCCTTTTGGAGACGTGCTTTCTTACATCGAACAGCACAAGCAAGACTGTTGCTTCGTCGAGGTCGACCATGGATCCTGATGAGGTCGCGCACCTTTTCGACGAGCGTCCGGGCTACCGGGTCGTGGACTTCCAAGAAGTCGGATTGCCGATCTATCGGCTCGTCTCGATCGTCCTGACGCTCCAGCCTAAGGCCTACAGTCCAATCGAGGAGTTCGTTCTTCGCTCGGTCGAAGCCGGACTCGACCGCGTACCGGATGTTGCCGGCTTCCTGGGCGTGAATGAGCAGATCGTCGAAGGGACGGCCACGTCCTTGATCAAGGACGACGATATCGTGGTCGACCCAGAAGGCCGCATCTTTCTGACTCCAAAGAGTCAACGCGTCCTGCTCGGCGAGCAATTGATCCGGCCCCGGGAGCAGTCGCTGGTCTTCTATTTCGACGGCCTCACGCGCCAACCCACAAGGGTAGACGATGTGAGATTGCTCGAGCCCCGTCACCTTAAGGATAGGGCGATGCGCGAGATCCGGCCCTTTCCCGCGAAGCGCCCGGCCCCCGAAGAGATTTCGGGCGAACATCTGCAAAGGGTGTTGCGGACGCCCGCCCAGGCACATGCGAAGGAGCCAGTGACGCAGATTCTCCAGGTCAAGTCGATCAGCAAAGCCTATATGAACTTCATACCGGCGGTCGCGCTCATCTATCGATCGGACTCTGGCAGAGACGTGCAGGTCGGGTTCGTGATCGATGGACGTCTATCGAAAGAGCACGAAAACCATTTTGCTGCCGCGGATGGCCCCTCGCGGATGGGCATCACGGCCTCCATTGCGATGCCGGCCGAGATCAAGGATGACTCCGGTCTTCGTCTGCCAATCGGCCCATCGAGCGACGGATACGCGCTGGCCGAGAAGCAGCGACGCAAAGCAATCAGCCAGTTCAAGAAACGTGTCACGACGGAAATGCCGGTCGAGGCGCAAACTTCCGCCCTTAGTACGGCGGCGAGCGTGGAGATGGTTCCCGTCTACGAGCATCCCCCGCTTCTGCGCGAGGCTCTGGAAACCGCCAACAAGCGCCTCATCATCATCTCGCCCTGGATCACCGACGCTGTCGTCGACGCCGATTTTCTCCGGCGCCTGAAAGCGCTGTTGGAGAAGGGGGTCGGCGTTCACATCGGCTACGGCCTCGGCGAAGATAAGCCCAATCAGGTCCGTGCGCTTCAGGAGCTCCATAAGCTGGCGGCGGGCAGGACCAATCTCTCGATTGTCCGGCTCGGCGATACGCATGCGAAGATTCTCATAAAGGATTCCGATTGGTTGGTCACGACAAGCTTCAATTGGCTTTCATTCAAAGGTGATCCAAACCGCACATTCCGTGAAGAATGGGGAACGAAGGTTGGTATCGTCGAGCAGGTCGACAACTATGCCGGTAAGATGCTGCAGCGACTGGCCGCGGTAGCGAAGCGACCCACTGCACCTTGAACTCCCAAAAAGCGGCCCAGTATCGAGGCGTCTTACGGCGACGTCGCTCTAGCTTGAGCTTCCATTCCCCGTCGGGCGGGAGCGGTAGCGGCGCGAAAGT
>CAYUNS010000178.1:0-7131 GCA_964446155.1 uncultured Tepidisphaeraceae bacterium
CCCTGGTCGTCCACCACTTTGGAATCCCCAAACCATTTGCGGAAGGCGGGTGTTTGCGTTTGATCGACGGGGCCTTCTCCGACCATTTTCTTCTTGACAGCGGCCAAAAGGGTGTCAAACTTCTCTTGGAAGCCCGCTAGCTGGGATGACTTGGATTCGTCCGCGTCACCCTCAAAAGAAGCGGGCTTCTCTATTTCCACCGCCTCCACCAGGTAGAGCCGCGTCCCCAGTTCTGGGCGTGCCATCTGCTTGGCCAAGATTTTTACCCGCAGCACCTGCCCCTCGAACATCATGGGGACGGCAAAGTGGTGCAGCGCACGAATGTTCGGGTCACCGCCGCGATCGGGGCGGCTCTGTCGCAGGAAAGCCGCAGAAAACAGCGTGTCCAGATTGCCCACTGCCCGCATGTGGGCCTGTGACGACACCGACCGGCTCCAGGCGCTGCGGCTCAGCATCTTGCGCAGCGTTTCGCCCGACACCGTCGCCGTGATGCCGCTGTCGGCGTTGTTCAAAGGCCGGTTGCGGAACCCGTCCACCGCCGCCAGGGCCTGACCCGACCCGTTGATTGGGCGCAGGTTCATGAGCTTGCCCGCCGCCGCTTCCACCTCGGGGTTAGTGTCCTGATGCAGCGCCTCGGCCCCCGGCTCGCCGCCGCGTCGGATGTCGGCGATGAACGTCTCGTACCAGTCGCCCACCGTCTTGCCGGTCGTTCGGGCGAACCAGCTTGCGTTGCGATCGGCCAGGTCCGCCACCGCGTCCACCTGCGCCCCCGGCAGGTTCGGCATCGCCGCCGCCACGGCGGCGCGGAAGGACGCCTTGTCCCGGATGCGAGGCCGCGACGTATCCTTGTCACCGCCGAACATGTCCCCCGTGTTCGCCGGGTCGTTGGCCGTCCTGCTGCCGACGGGCTTGTCCCGCTGAACCGGCACATCCACCGGCTCGTGAAACATGCCCTGCTGCTCGCCGATCCCGCTGTCGGCGATGAAGGATTCGCCGAACAGGTCCTTCTCGACGGTGGATTTGGAAGGCTTGTCCCCCAGGACACTGCGGGCCGTCTCATCGGCCCGCGAGGCAGTGGATTCGGCTTGGCGGATTCCCCGGCGCGGTCTATACGGGTTCGTGGCGAATCGGAGAACGTCTCGGACGTAGAGCGGGACGCCTCCCCCTGGGGAGTAGCACCCGGCGCTCCGGTCGCCACCTTCCGCTCACCCTGCGCGTTGATGCGGCCAAGGTATTGATCCGCCGTTTTCCCCAAATTATTCAGATTTTTCGGGATGAGGCGGTGGGTCGGTCAGTCGCAATTCGCCTTGATGCCGGCCGGGGAGATGGGAAGGTTCGCTTCGTAGAGATGGGAGACATCGCCCAGCCCGATGCAGCGCGGCGTGGCCCACTCCCCGGATCGTTCATCGAACAGGATCGTGGTCACGCTGCTGGGCGGCAGGTGGAAGCCGGACCAGACCATCGGCAGGGGAAGTTCCAGCAGGTGAGCCAGCCAGAACAACCCGAATCCTCCGTGGCAAAAGACCGCGATCTTCTTGCGATTGGGGCGCGCGACGCGATAACGCCCTTCCACGCGCTCATATCCATACCGTGCGAGAAACGCATCGGAATCACGGCACACCTTTTCAAACGTTTCCCGAAACAAGGCCGTTGAGAAAAGCTCGCGCGTATGCCAGTTCTCCGCCGAGGGATGGGGAGGCGTGGATCGGATCACCTCTCCGGGACAATCCCAGACGCACATCTGCCCCCATCCGTCGAGGGTCACCTGGCAATGGCCCAGTTCGGCCGTCCAGTCCTCGACGACCGGCTCGATCTTCAACAACTCCGCGGCATAGCCCGCAGTGTGAACGGCGCGCCCGAGAGGCGAGGTGTGGATGCGATCCAGTCCGAGCCGGTGCATGCGTTTCCCCAGCGCGGCCGCCTCCTTGTGCCCGGCGGGGGTGATGGTGTTGTTGGGATAGTCCGGATCGGCGTGACGAATGATGTATAAACGCATAAGCCCCATAGTTTACGACAACCGCAGCCCGTCGGCGAGAATCCGCTCGCATTTTCATCCCTTGCACCACCTCGCCGAGCATCCGTGGGATTCTCATTCAACTATTTGGAATATAATGCAACAGAGTGTATTGTAACATCCGATCCCGCCGGACACACCGGCGCGCGACAATGGGAAACCATCGCCATGCCGTTCACCATCGACGATCTCACCATCAGCCCCTGTTGCCACAGCGGTATGGCGTTGGAGCCTCTGCTCGAGGCCTACGCGAATCTCGGCTTTCGAAACTTTGAAGTCTTCACCACCTGGGCGAAGTCCGCGGTCGATCTCGATCGCGATCCCTTGGAATACCTGGAGCTTGCCGGGCGATACGGAATGAAGTTCACGTCGTTTCACCTGCCCTGCATCGACGAGGATTCGGACGCGGCGGTCGAGCGCTCGATCAGGGCGATGCGCTTCGCGAAAGCCCTCGGTTGCTCGGCCGCGATCTACAAGGGAAAGACGCGCGGGCTGATGATCCGCCACGCGAAACGGTTCCTCGACGCCACCGAAGGCCTCGGCGTCACGCCGGTGATGCAGAACCACGTGGGCACGGCGATCACGACCGGAGACGACTATGTCCAGGTCATCCGCGGCATCGATGACGAACGCATGAAATGCCTGCTCGAGGTGGGCATGTTCCATTCCATTGGCGTGAAATGGCGCGAAGGATACGATCTGCTCGGGCGTGATCGCATCGCGCTGGTGCATGTCAAGGACCAGGTCGGCGCCCAGCCCGTTCCGTTCGGCACGGGCGAGGTGGACCTGCCGGGGTTGTTCAAGCACCTCGAATCCGAAGGCTATCGCGGAAAAATCGTGGTGGAGCTGGACAAGCGCCCCGACCCGGAAAACACGCTGAAACACCTGGCTGATTCCGTTCTCTACTTTCGAAATCAATGTGAGGTTCGTATTCCATGAACGATCCGGGACTCTGCATCGTCGGCGCCGGCCATCTTTCGACCAATCGAATCCATCCGTACATCGGCAGCGCGGGGGGGCGCCTCGTCGGGGTGTGCGATCTCGATCAGGAAAAGGCGACTCGCAACGCGCGACGCTGGGGCGGGGAGGCGTTCGGCGACCTCGAGACGATGCTCGACGCGACGACGCCCGACGGCGTGATCATCTGCATCGGCCCGGAGGCGCACGCGGCGCTCTCGCGCGTCGTCATGCGGCGCGGGATTCCGGTTTACACCGAGAAGCCTCCGGCCCCCACCGCCGCCGAGGCGCTGGAGATCGCGAGGCTGTCCAGGCGGCTTGGCGTGCTCTGCACCAACGCGTTCAAGAAACGATACAACATTGCCTACAACCGCGCTCGGCAGTGGATGGGCGGATTCCCCGCCGGCGATCTCTCGACGATCTCGATCGACGCCGGTTCGGGCAAGTTCCGCAATGACGGCAGCCTGCGCGGGTCGTTTCTGTTCGACTTCGGCGTACACGCCATCGATCTCATCACCTATCTTGCCGGAGACGCCGCCGAGGTGTTCGCGTTCAACCAGGGCCTCGACGCCTACGCGATCACGATCCGCTTCGTCAACGGCGGCGTCGGCACGTTGACGCTCAATGACCATCGCACCTACAACCTCCCGACCGAGGAGGTGGAGATCACCCTGAAGGACGGCAACTTCATGACGATCCACAATTCGTCGGTCTATCGCATCTCGGAAAAGGGCAAAGGCGTCGAATGGCGCGAGCCGCCGACTTTCATCAGCGCCGGCGACAGCGGCAACGACACCGGCCACCTCGCCGAGATCGTCGATTTCGTGCGCGCGATCCGGGAAAAGAACTCCACGCGATCGAATATCCACGAAAGCTACAAGACCCTTGTCCTGTATGAAGCCATCGTCCGATCCGTTGACACGGGCAAGCCGGTGAAAGTGGAGTACGAAGCGCTGTAGCCGTCCCCTCGACAACGGCAGGACGGAGCGCCACGCCTTTGCCGGATCGCGGCCAACGTGGGTTGGGAATCAAATGAGAATCATGGTGGAAACGGACGCGGTTATGCCTCGGGCGCGGAGGATTCCTCCTCCTCGACCTGGACGGAATTGCGCACGTCGGCGGCGGAGAGCTGACGGGCGGAGCCGGCGGAAGGCGTGTCCTTGGAACGGGGTTCCCGTTTTTCCTTTTTCCTGTGAACGGCCGTCTCAGGCGGAAGGTCTTCGGGAATGTAAAGGATGCGGCGGCAACTCGGGCAGAAGATCATCTCATCGCGAGTGTGCAGCTTGTTGTAGACATCGACCACGAGATCGATGTTGCATCCCCCGCAGACATATTCCTCGCGGCGGGGATCGGGCTTGGTGATCGACGCCAGCGCCTCCCCGTCATGGTGATCGGCGAGGCGATCGAAGGTTTCGACGGCCTTACGCGGGACGGCGGCGACGGCATCGGTTCGTGCGGGAAGCAGGGCGTCGATCTCGGCCTGCAAAGCGGCGATCTTGTCGCCGATCTGGTCCTTCAACGTCGCGAGCCGCGTCTTCTCCCCCTCGAGCTGGGTCGCGAGGTCGGCCACTTCCTTCAGACCGCGCTCGTTGGCTTCCATCAGTTGCAGCGCTTCCTCCTCGATCTTGCTCTTGTCCACCTTCCGGGTGTTGATCTCGATGAGAAACGCCTGGTATTCCTTGTTGTTTTTGGCGGCCTGCTGCTGGGCGCGGAGCTTTTCGATCTGGGCATCGTGCGAGGCGATGTCGAGGTCGAGCTGGGCCGAGCGGGCTTGCTGTTCCTTGAGGCGTTGCTGGGAAGCGCCGTGCCTTTCGGTCAGATCCCTGACGCGGCGTTCCTGGATGCGGACGTTTTTGGTGGCGGCGTCGAGGCGTGTCCGGGCCTGGCGCAGTTGCTGATCGGCCTGATATAGCTTGACCAAAGCGACGTTGGTCGGACCCATGCGTGTTATCCTCTCAAGACATTTCCCCACGGCGGCAATGGCGCGACCGGAAGGGCCACGCCCGTTGATTTCGAGCCGCGTATTATGCGGATAAACCGGCGGTTGAAAAGAGCCGGGGGCGATTTCCTCGATATTTCATTGCAACATGCAGGCTTGCTTCGGTATGGGCGCCGATCGCACGGTCGTTTTTGCGATCCCGAAGGGGAACCGGGCGCTACCGCCCCGCCATCGCCGCGCGATGGAGAGCTTCGAGGACGTTCTGAAACGGAACCTCCGCAAAAACGCCGAACCGTGGATGCCCGCCCAGCCTGGCGCGGGTCGCGGCCGGGGAGTTGATCCCACAGAGGAACCGCGCCATCGGCCGGGGGGAGGAAAGCGCCCCGTGCCTTTCCTGAAGAACCGAATGGATGATCGCCATCTCCTCATCCCTCAATTCGCGGACGGGCGCGGTGGGAACGGCCTGCCCGCGCCCGCCATCACACCAGTCGCAGTGCCCGCACCCGGACTCGCGGTCCTCTCCGAAATAGTGGAGCAGACCGCCCCATCGGCAACCGTCCCGCCCGCAAAAACGCAGCACCTCCTTCAGGCGCTCGATGTCGCGATTCTCGCGATCGATGAACCGCGCGCTCATCCGCTCGGCGAGCGATCGCAGATCGTCGACGGCCCGCTTGATGCGATAACCCCGCCGCGCGCCGGTCGCCTGCAACGTCAGGTCGCCCTGCTCCTCGAGATAATTCATCGCCGCGATGATCCGCTGCCGCGGAACCTGGAGCGTCTCCGACGCCCGTACGACATCCAGCATCGACCACGTTTTCATCGGCCGGATCAGGGCGAACACGCTCGACAGGAATCGCCCTCGCTCGGCGTCGAACTTCGCGACGACCTGCTCCGGCGAAGTGCGCCACCGGAGCTTGTATTCGCCGTAGAACGGACCGGTGCTTTCGAGGATGCCCTCCAGTTCGAGATAGGTCAGCAACGTTTCGACCACGAGCGGCCGAATGTCATGCCGTCCGGTGAGATCGTAAATGGAGATGTCGAAGACATCGCCAAGCCCGAGCACCTCCGCCAGCAGCGTCGCCACCGCGCGCGGGGAAGGGGTGTCCCCGTAGGTGAAATTCTCCAGCGTGACCACATCCTCCCCCGCCGCGAGCATCTCGCACCGCGACGGCTTTCCATCCCGCCCCGCGCGCCCGATCTCCTGCATGTAGTTCTCGATCGTCTTGGGAAGATTGAAATGATAGACGGCGCGGATATCGCTCTTGTCGATGCCCATCCCGAATGCGATTGTCGCGACGACGATCGCGTTCGGCGACGACATGAACCAGTCCTGCACGGCGTGGCGATCATCCGGTTTCATGCCGGCGTGATAGGCGCGGGCGTCGCGCCTTCCGGCGAGGAGGGATTTCGCGACCGCCTCGGCGGTTTTCTGAAGGGTGACATAAACGATCGTCGGGCCGGGGGGATCGGCGTTCAATCGATCCAGCAGAAGCGCCTCCCGCCCGCGCGCCTCGCAGGGGGTGACGGTGAGCGTGAGATTCGGCCGGTAGAAACCGGTGTGAACGACCGCATCGGGAACGATGTCGAACGCATCGGCGATGTCGCGCGCGACGGCGGGCGTCGCGGTGGCGGTCAGCGCCAGCACGCGCTCGACCTTGAGCGCTTTCGCCAGCCCCGCGAGCCGGAGATAGTCCGGTCGGAAATTGTGCCCCCATTCGCTGATGCAATGCGCTTCGTCCACCGCCAGCATGGAGAGACGCATCCGCTTGAGGGTTTGGAGAAACCGCTCATTTGCGAGCCGCTCGGGCGCGATGTAAAGGATTTTCAATTCCCCGGAATTGAGCGCCCGATAGGTGGATCGGGCTTCCTCGGCTTCGATGGTCGAATCGAGCCGCGCCGCGGCGACACCGCGCGATTTCAGGAAATCGATCTGATCCTTCATGAGCGCGATCAGAGGCGAGACCACGAGCGTCACCCCTTCGAGCAACAACGCCGGAAGCTGGTAGCAAAGGCTCTTTCCTCCACCGGTGGGGAAGATCGCCAGGGACGATCGCCCCGCCAGCAGGTGATTCACGACCGGCTCCTGCCCCTCACGAAATCCGTCAAATCCGAAAACGGAATGAAGCGTATCGAGCGGGGATGATGGATTGGACATGGTTCCTCCACAGGATTCACCGATGGATCGGGGACTCGCAATCCATCGATCATTTTGCGAGTGTGG
>CAYUNS010000179.1:0-7085 GCA_964446155.1 uncultured Tepidisphaeraceae bacterium
TCGGGGCTGTGACGTTTACGCTTCTTGGGGTTCGACATACGAAGTCTCCTGGCCCGGCGGGCCGATGGAGACTCTCATAACAGATGGACCATGTTTCCGAGAGCAGGCCACCCCCATCCGCCCCGCGCAATATCCGCGCCCCCGGCACGACGTTTTCCGGAAAGAGGTCTCGAACCCTCTCCAAAGACAAGGAAAATCCTGAACGCTTCCGGGACAGGGGCCGGGGAGCCTGCTCGGCGGAGCCATCGTTATTCGAGCCTGTCGATGTCGATGAGGGGAAGCTTGCCGTCGAGGTAAGCCTGGAGGAAGCCGGCGGCGGCGAGGGCGTCGAGTCGCTCCTTTTTCCGTTTTCGGGTGATTTTTTCCCCGCCACGCTTGCGGTCGATGAGGGATTGCTCGGCGGCGAAGCTGCTGAGGCGCTCGTCCACGAACAGGACGGGGATACCCGCGCGGGATTCGAGATCGCGGCCCCATTGCAGGAATTTCATGGCGGCGGGACCGATGGACTCGTCCATGTTGAGGGGCAGCCCGACGATGACGCGGGCGACGGCTTCCCGTTCGATCAACGCAAGGATCGGCCCGAGCGCCTGCTCGACGGAGGAGACGACGAGCGCGTCGAAGGGCGTCGCGAATCTTCCGCCTTCATCGCTCATCGCCAGTCCCACGCGACGGGCGCCGAGATCAACCGCGAGCGTGCGCATGGAGGTCACATGAACCGGTTTCCGAACTTCTCGCGGGTTTTCCCGACGAGTTCCTTGACGCGTTCGGCCTCGCTCTTGGGACAGACGAGGGTGGCGTCGGGCGTGTGGACGATGATCATGTCGCTGATGCCGATGGTCGAAACCAGGTGACGGGGATCGGAGCTGACGATGATGTTGTCGTCGGAATCGAGGAAGATGGCGGTTTCGCACGCGGCGGCGTTGCTGTGGTCGTCGGTGTCGAGCGTTTCCGCCAGCGCCGGCCAGCTTCCCACATCCAGCCAACTGACGGGCATCTCAACGACCGCCACATGCGCCTTGCCCTTGTTCTGCGACGCCGGCTCCATGAGGGCGTAGTCGATGCTGATGCGGGGAAGCGCGGGATAGACCTCGGCGAGCACGGTCTGTCGCTGGTCGCCGTCCCATGCCTCCTCGATGCGACGCCATCCCTGGGCGGCGTCGGGCAGGTGCGTCGCCAGCTCGCGCAGGACGGTGTCGCACCGCCAGACGAACATGCCGCTGTTCCAGTAATAGCGCCCGGATTCGACATATCGATCGGCGGTGGGCTTGTCGGGCTTTTCCCTGAACGCCTGAACACGATAGGCGCCGCGGGCGTCGCTGGTGAGGGGGAGCGTCTCTCCGCGATGGATGTATCCGAGTCCGGTATGCCCATGGGTGGGCACGATGCCGAAGGTCACCAGCGCGTCGGGGTGCTCGGCGATGACCTCGAACGCGGTGCGCAGCGACTGCTGGAACTGATCGACCGGCTCGATGACATGATCGGCGGTGACGATCGCCATGACGGCCTGGGGATCGCGCTTCTGGAGGATGGTCGCGGCGAAGCCGACGGCGTTGGCGGTGTCGCGCCCCATCGGCTCGCCGAGCAGATTCTCCGGTGGCAGCTCGGGCAGGTTGGCCCGCACGGCCTGGGCATGCGCGGAGGATGTGCAGACGTAGATACGATCGGGCGGGAGAATACCGCGCAACCGCTCATAACTCAGTTGCAGAAGGCTTTTGCCGCGCACGACGGGGAGAAGCTGCTTGGGTTGATTGGAGCGTGAGAGCGGCCAAAGCCGCGTACCCGCTCCCCCGGCCATGATGACGCCATATTCCATGTGGTGATTCCGGCTGATATCGGTTTCCAATGCCGCCCGCGGCAAAATTATAGCACATACTTCCGGTCGCGTTTCGACACGGGTTGAATCTCTTTGGCAAGATCGGCAAAACCGTCCTTGCCCATCAGTGCATAAGTCGCGTCTTTTCCAAGCTGCACCGCCGGCTGGTCATAGGTGTTGATCTCGAGCAACCCACCCATGTAGCTGGTGGCGACTTCGTACAGGTAGATGAACTGCCCCACCGTTTCCGCGTTGATCTGCGGAAACACGACGGTGGTCGTCGGCCTTCCGCTTTCGAGCAGCGCGTATTCCGTGCCGAGCTTCTCGCTGTTGATGAGGGTCTGGAAGTTGGTCCCGGCGAGGTACGCGAGGGCCTTGACGTCCTTCATGCCGCCCGGGATCGCCACCTTCTGTCCGAAGCGCTCGACTTCGAGGAAGGTGATGATCTTGTCGTTCGGCCCCTCGCGATAGAGCTGCACCTGGGAATGCTGATCGGTGGCGCCCAACGCCTTGATCGGGGTCTGCCCGGTGAAGACGTCCTTCTTCTTCAGCCCGTGCCGCTTGCCGATGCTCTCGGCCCAGAGCTGGCGATACCAGTCGGCGAGGGAGTAGAGCGAGGTGCTGTAGGGCATCATGACGCTCATGTTCTTGCCGCGCGCGTTGAGGAGATAATGAATGGCCGCGATCATGGCCGCGGGGTTCTTGAGCAGATCGCCCTCCTTGAGGCGCTTGTCCATGTCCGCCGCCCCGGCGAGCAGGGCGTCGATGTCGATGCCGCACATCGCCGCGCTGAACAGTCCCACCGCCGACAGCACGCTGAACCGCCCTCCCACGCCGTCCGGGACTTCGAGCGTGCGATAGCCTTCGGCGTTGCAGATGTCGCGCAGCGTCCCGCCCGAAGGGTCGGTCGTGGCGATGATGTTGTCCTTGTATTTCTTGCCCAGCCGCGTCTGAAGGAGATCACGGAACAGGATGAACTGCGAGGCCGTCTCGGCCGTCTCACCCGACTTGCTGATGACGTTGATGATGGTCTTCTTGATCTTCGGCGCGACCAGTTCCACCACCGCCTTGATCTGGTCGGGATCGACGTTGTCGAGCACGAAAAGCTGCGGCCCGTTGCGGGTGCGGTCGCTCATCAGGTTGTAGGTACATGGATTGAGGGCGTTGTGCAGGGCGATATTGCCCAGCGCGCTGCCGCCGATCCCGAGCACCACCAGCACTTCGCAGCGGTCGCGGAAATGCTCGACTTCGCGATGCACCGCCTCGACCATATCCTCGTCATAAGGCAGATCACGATACCGCAGCCGGCCGGCCTTGCGCTCGTCGTTCATCGACTTGGTAAGAGCCTTGATCCGCGGCGCAAGCGCCTTGAGCGACTTGTCGTTGACCCCATGCTCCTCCCCTACGGCGGCGGCGGTGGCGTTCTTCCAATAGAAACTGATACGATCCATGTCCTTCCCTTGCCTGAGGCGTTTTTTAGAGACCGGTAGCATACGCCTACCCGCGCCATTCGCCAAATTGCGATATCCCACATTCCACGAAAAACCGGATCGGATCACGCGGGAAAAGACCGGGTTTCACCGCGGAATCATGGAGACGCGGAGATAAAAACGCCTGAAACCCGTGCCCTGCTTTCCTCCGCGTTCATCCTGTTCAGGTTATGATTCGCACATGGCATTCACCTGCAACATCAACTCGAAGGGAAAGCGGATTCGACTGGTCTTCGGAGCGATTCTCCTGATCGTGGGCATCGCGGCGATGCTTCTTCATGCCCGGCCGGCGGGATCGGTGTGGGCCTGGGTGGTCTCCGGGAGCGTCACGGCGATTGGCGCGTTCATGCTTTTTGAAGCCCGCGCGGGCTGGTGCGCGCTGCGGGCGATGGGATTCAAGACGCCACTGTGAGGTGATTGGACGATCGGCGCGCCTCGGGGGATCAATCGTCTTCCCAGCGGACGAGGCTGACCTGCGCCCGGGTCCGCGCGGACACCGGCGGATCGCCGATCAGCGGGATGGGAACGGCGATGACGCGAGAATCGCCCGGCGGGACGACCAGCGCGTTGGCCAGCGGGTTGGACGCCAGAACGCGACCGTCGGCGGAGACAAGCTCCACCGTGAAAACCACCGATGACGCCGCGCGGGAAGTCCGGTTGTCCACGCGGCATTGCGTGTGAATGCCCCGACCCGACCGGCGGGTCTCCATCACCGTCACCTCGATCCCCGCGGTGTCGCGAAGCCGCGATTCATCGAAGCGGTTGCGAAGCGATCCGATAGCCCCACGCCGCCAGACCGCATGAAATCACCGCGCCGATTAAAAACGGCCTGAACCTGGAGCATGCGTGGGCCATCAGTAATACGGGTTCCTCTCGTCCGGACCGGTGTTGACGCTCTGATACGCCGGGTCGTAGGGGAAGACACGCACGAACTCGACATGCCCATCCACAAACGCGGCATTGGCCCACAGGTGATGCGGATCGTTCTTGTACCACTGCGCCCGGGCGCTGGGCGCGACGACGCCGCTCATCGTTCGGTGAATCGGGATGCTTCCCACGATGACTTTCTTCGAGGACAGAGGGTAGGACGTGATCCGCAGCGGCCGGCCCAGCGCCAGCGGCGACGAGACGAAGCGGCTGTAGGAAAATTCCGCGCCGACGAATTTGGCGATCCCCATCGGGGCCGGCACCCCGCCGATGCGGTTGTAGCCCGATGCGTAAAAATAGCTGCTGCCGTACAGCTCATAACAGGAGGCCGTCGCCTGATATGGGGCGGTGTCGAACCACCACAGCGGCTCGCCGCGATCACAAGGCGAACGAAACACCTCGAGGGATTCGAGGTATGCGTTGAGCGGTCGCTGCTCGGCCGGCAGCGCGCCACCGAACATCCGCGGCGGCAACCACGGGTCCGATTCCGGCACGATTCCCCGCGGGCCGCCCAACTCGTGCGGGGCCGCAACGGGCATCACGCCGTCATGATCGACGGCGTAGGCGAACAGGGCGGTGACGACCTGCCGGAGATTGCTCTGGCACTGGAGGCGTTCGGCCGAGGCGCGGGCCTTGCCCAGCGCGGGCAGAAGAAAGCTCAGAAGCATCGCGATGACGCCGATCGTCACCAGCATCTCGATGAGCGTGAATCCTCGGCCACCGCGATCGCTGTCGCCGTCACGATGGGTTGCGATGCGCATACGGGAGTTCCTTTCCAGCGCGGCCGATGGTCGCGTCACGCCCGCTGCGGCGGGGTCGCGGGTTGCCCCGCCTTCATCAATGTCAGCAACAGGATGCAGGGTTCCTCGGCCGTAATGGCATGTGGCAGATGGGCGGGCATGTGCGCCCAGGCGCCCGCTTCCGCCACGATCTCCTGTCCACCCAGCCGCCAGCGCGCCCGGCCTTTGATCTGCTGGAGAATGGCGGGGATGGAGGCGGTATGCTCCGAAAGTTCCTGGCCCGCCGCGAAGCCAAAAAGGACCACCTTCACCCGCTCGTCCTGGTGCAGCGTCAGGCTGAGCGTTCCATCGGCGGGGATGTCGATCCGTCCGGCGAGTTCGGCAACATGCGTAAACGAAAGGGTGCTCATGAAACGCTCCCGGCCGCAGGCTTGCGGGCCACCAGGCTGACCGCCGCGATATGATCGCGATACTCTCGAAACACGCTTCGCATCTCCTTCACCCGCGCTCGGGCCTCTCGGTCGCGCGTCAGCCGCCAGAGAAACCGCGCGGCCCCGCGAAGGCCTTCATCGCGGATCAGCCGCATCGGCTCCAGCAGCGCCATCGGCGCCGTGAAGCGGCGGGTCACCTCGAATCCCACGGATCGGAGCAGTTGCTCCCACTCCCCCGTCGCCAGCGGCGTCGCCTGGTGATGAATCGCGCCGGTGATCGCCCGTCGAACGGCGTCCGCCTCGACGCCGGACGAATCGTCCAGGGTCAGGCAAAGCTCATGGATGCCGTAGCGTCCTCCCGGCCGCAGGAGCCGAAAGGCCTCCTGAACGATCTGCCGCTTACGCGTCTCGCTCTGCATCGTGAGCATCGCCTCGCCGTACACGACGGTCGCGCACCGATCGGACAGGCCGGTCTGCTGCGCCAGCCCGGTGATGACCCGATGCGGCCTGTCGGTCTCACCGAGCCATCGCCGCACCTGGGCGGCGGCGGCATCGTCGCGCTCGATGGCGGTGTAACTGGACGGACGGGCCTGGTGCGCCATCCGGGCGGTGATGCCCAGCCCCGGCGCGAACTCCACGATGTCGTCGGCGGACGACAACTCCAACGCCACCAGCATCCGACGAGTCAGCGCCAGCCCCCCCGGGCGAAGCACGCGCTTGCCCAGCCGCGCCAGCAACCAGTGCCCCGGCATCCTGCCCGCTTCCATCCGCGCGCCGGGCAGCGCGTGGTCGCAATCCACTTCCGTTGTCGTGTCAGCCAACATGAAACGCCCTTTCCTGATGCAATGCCGCGCCCCAATGCCATCCCTCTGGTCATGCTTTTCCGAAGCGCTCCCGCCGGAGCAGCGCGCCCGCGCCGATCGCCGTCAGCAACAGCCCTCCCGCCGGCTCGGGGATCGCGCTGGTGGTGTAGGCGATGGTGATGTTCCCCACGCCGACTGCGGTCGTGATGGGCAGTCCCGATTCCGCGTAATTGGGATTCACCTTGTCCATCTGCGTCAGGAGCAGATAGGTCGCATCGGATGGGAGGCGCGGAGCGATCTCCTCCAACAGATAGGCGCGGAAATCACCGGCATAAAAGCCCATTGGATCGTCCAGGGACAGGCTCGCCAGTCCCTCGACCGTCAGCAGATCGACGGGGAGAAGATACCCGCGCTGCCGCGCATCATTGAAAGCCAGGTCCACATCATCGACGGCCGGATCGCCATCGGCGTTGGTGGCGAAATAGAAATCCATGTTGTACTGAATCGCCCATTCCCCCGAGGTCCCGGCGTTCCAAGTGCCCGAGTTCCCCACTCCGTCCGCACCATGGGCGGCGTTCTGCGGTGTAATCAGGAATTGGTTCATGAACATCATCGGCATGGCCTGCCCGCTGTAAGCCAGGCTCTTGACCGAGACGTTCCAGTCCCCGGCTTCGGACGACTCGAATCCAAGGGAGATTGTCCCCGTCAACGACGGAGCCATGTTGAAACCCGACCCATTTGTCTTGACGAACTCCGCGAAATTATGGCTCAGCGCCCCATGCGGGTTGTAGTCCGCCGACAGTGTCTCATCATTATCATCCCCCTCCTCGGTGAACACCAGCCAGCCTCTCGCCGCCAAAGGCTTGCGACCCACGGCCGAG
>CAYUNS010000180.1:0-1425 GCA_964446155.1 uncultured Tepidisphaeraceae bacterium
CACCGCTTCCTCCGCGACATGGCTCGCGACGCCGGACTTGAGAAGCTCCATGTAAGCGCGCCGCTTTCCCTGATGTCGATGCTCCGCCGCCGACATTGCCTTGTTCCTCGCGAAGCGCGAATCATCGACATAGCCCAACCGCTCGAGATCGTCGAGAACATGGTTCATCACCGCCTCGCCGTATTCATAGCGGCCCAGCTTCCGAAGAAGCTGCGCGCGGCTGTGCAGCCGCGACTGGAGATATCCCATCGCGCGATCGAAGCATTCCTGCCTCACTTCGCCCAGTTCGATGTCGCGCACCTGCCCGGCGGTCAGCGACAACCCCTCGCGCAGCCTGAACCGTGCGACGACATTCACGTTGCATCCAAAGGCGAACCGCCCGTCCAGGTAAACGCTCCGCCGGTTCGAACGGCGTTTCTGCTCGACGATTTTGGTGATGACGGGCATGATCCTGAACAGTCCGGTTCCATTCCCTGGTGTTCTGGTGATGAACGATTCAGCCTACTTCATTTCGACAAGCAGATCGCGCGCCGCTTCGGCATGGGGCGACCTGGGATTGTCGCGCAGGGCTTTCTGCAACATCGCACGGGCCGGCTCCTTCCTGCCTTCCGCAAACGCCGCCTTCGCGCGCATGATGATGCCCAGGGTGTCATCGACGTTCACCGAAACCTTGTCCACCCTGCCCGCCCGAACCGTGAAGGATGCGGTCAACCGCGTGCCGTCCTCCATCAGCAGGACCACCTGCGGCGTCTTGACCGACGTTTCCTCGATCGACCACCGCCCCATGCCCTGTCCCATCGCCAGCGCCTGCCGCAGCACGCCCGGTGGGAGCCAGTCCTTGTCGGCCATCTCGATCTTCCCCGCTTCGGCGGCTTCCCGGAACAGCTCGAAGGACGCGAACGTCTGCCGGCGCGCATGTGCCCGACCAAGATAACTGGCGACCGTCGATGCCGACGCCTGGGCATAGAGCTGTGCCGTCGGATCCCGGGGAAGCCCCAGCCAGAACTCCTTCCAGCGATCCTCGAACTGTGCGGAGTTTCCAAAACTCTCGTTCCATGCCTGCTCCGATGCCCGGCCGCGGTTGATGGCGCGCATGAACGCACCGAACGCCTTCTGATATTTCCCATCCTCCCCATGCGCGAGGAATTGCACCATCGACCACGCCTGGTCGTAATTGTCGGCCGACATCTCCCGATTCCACTGCTCATGAGACAACCGCATCATCCGCTCGATCGATCGAAACCGGCCGTTGTTGATCGAGTCCTGAACCCGCTCCAGCCGCGCCTGGGGAATGACGCCGGTGACGAACCCGTCGCCGGTGAACACGCTTTCCCCAAAATATTCCGCCAGGCCCTCGTTCACCCAGATCGGCAAATCCCCTCCGATGACGGCATGGGCGAACTGGTGAAATCCCTCGTGCTGCAC
>CAYUNS010000180.1:1435-7063 GCA_964446155.1 uncultured Tepidisphaeraceae bacterium
GCCAGGTTCTCGCCCCCGTGCGTTCCCCCGCGATCGCCATCAGGCTCGTGCCGTTGAAAATACCCGCGCTGCCCGGCATTCCACCGGCGGCGTAGTAATCCTCCGGATTTTTGAACAGATAAAACGGCAGCTTCCCGCGGATGGCGCCGGAAAAATCGCGCGTGCGGGCGTGATATTCCTCGGCCATCCGCGTCATGCGGATAACGGCCTCGCGAGCGTCGTCTTGTTCGATGTCCGTGAAGATGATGTGATACTTCCCCTCGATGGAGGGCATCTTCACCTCGGGCGCCTCACGGCGTGCCTGCCCGGAGGCGGCCGACACGCTTATCAGCATCACCGTCAAGACGATCCGTAAACAGGGTTGAATGTGGCGCATAGGCTTGCTCGGACAATGAATCGGTCCCGAATGACTTGCAATTGACGTATGCTAAACTCAAAATCGCCCATCTTCTATGTCACCCAATAAGAAAAACTTCATGGTCGGGATCGCGATGCTGTTCGGGCTGATCGCCCTGGGCTGGATGATCATTCAGTTCGGCGGGCGGCTGGCCTCGCCATTCGCGCCCACGCGCATGCCTGTCAAATTCATCGCCGATCGCGCCGAGGGCCTCGCCGATGGATCGGGCGTGCTCTACAAGGGCGTCACCATCGGCCGGGTCACCCGTGTCTATCGCGCGGACAACCAGCAGGACATCATCATCGAAGCCCTGGTCGATCGCACGCCTCCTCTGCCGAAAAACGTCACGGGGCGGATCGAGGCGATCAGCGCCCTGGGCGCGTCGGCGGCCATCAAGCTCTCGCTCGACGGCGGGGAGGCGATTGGTGAAATGGAGGATGGACAGGTCATCACCGCGATATTTGGCGGCTCCGGGCTGCTCCCTCCGGCGATAGAGCAGCTCGCCCTCGACCTGAATCAATCCAACTTCATCGGGAATCTCAATGAAACCATTCTCGCCATTCGCGACAACGTCAACAAGGCGGGCGAACTCCTCGATTCCATGAATGCCGTCATCGGCGATGAGGCGATGCGCGCGGATGTGACGGCGGCGGTCACCAACATCCGATCCGTCACCGACACCGCCATCCGCATCGGTCAGGACCTGGAATCAGCCAGTGGGAAGCTCAACCGGATCACCGATGCCGCCGCCGAAACCATGACCGCGGCGCGCCAGACGATTGACAAAACCAATGAGAATGTCGATCTGGTGACGAAGCAACTGTCGGCGCGCATCGAGCAATCCGCGAAAATTCTCGAGTCGCTGCAATCGATCACCTCCAAGATGGACGGTGGCGAAGGCACCGCGGCGAAAATCATCAACGACCCCAGGCTGTATGAAGCCCTGGTGGACACTTCAAAACAACTGCATGTCACCGTGACGGACCTGAAACGCCTGATCGAGCAATGGGAACAGGAAGGCGTGACCTTGAAAATGCGATAATCCGCCTTTTCCACGACGTAAAAAAGCGGGCGCTGAAGGGTCAGCGCCCGCTTTTTCGTTTTTGGTGCGTCGGTTCGGCTTATCCGGCCTTGCGCGCTTCCAGGCCGGCGGCCTTGGCCAGTGCGGCGGCCTTGTCGGTCTTTTCCCAGGAGAACGATCCGTTCTCTCCGGGCTGCCGGCCGAAATGACCGTGCCGCGCGGTTTCCTTGTAGATCGGACGCAGCAGGTCCAGGTGCTTGATGATCCCGCGAGGCGTCAGCGGAAAATGCTCCCGAACCAACTCGGCGATGTCGTCCTCGGGGATGACCGCGGTGTTTTCCGTGCTCACGGTCACGCTGACCGGGTTGGCCACGCCGATCGCATAGGCAAGCTGCACCTCGGCGTTTTCCGCCAGCCCTGCGGCAACGATGTTCTTGGCGATGTAGCGGGCCATGTAGCAGGCGCTACGATCGACCTTCGACGGATCCTTTCCGCTGAACGCCCCGCCGCCGTGCGCCCCGCGTCCGCCGTAGCTGTCCACGATGATCTTCCGTCCCGTCAGGCCCGTGTCCCCGTGCGGTCCGCCGATGACGAATCGACCGGTCGGGTTCACATGGAAGATGATGTTGTTGTTCCAGTATTCCACCGGCACGACCGGCTTGATCACCTTCTCGATGATCTCCTTCTTGGCCCGCTCGGCGAACAGACCGTTCTCCAGCACGCTCTCATCGTGCTGCGTCGAGACGACGACCGTGTGCAGCCGCACCGGCTTCTCGTCCTTGTACTCGACCGTGACCTGGCTCTTGCCATCCGGGCGCAGCCAGGGCATCTCCCCGCCGAGACGCAATTCCGACATCCGCTCGACGATCCGGTGCGCCAAGTGGATCGGCAGCGGCATGAGCACATCCGTCTCCGTGCAGGCATATCCGAACATCAGCCCCTGGTCGCCGGCGCCCATTTCCTGTTCGGTGGAGCGGCCTTCGGCGTGATCCACGCCGCGACCGATGTCATTGCTCTGCGCGTGGATCGCGCTGAGCACGCCGCAGGAATCGTAGTCAAACCCGATGTCCGGGTGGGTGTAGCCGATCTCCTTGATTGTCCGCCGGGCGATGTCCGCGGCGTCGATGTACGCATTGGTACGCACCTCGCCGGCGATGATGACCTGCCCGGTCGTGACCAGCGTCTCACACGCCACCCGGGTGTTGGCGATGTTTCCCTTGCCCTGCTCCTGAAGCTTCAGCTCTTCCTCGAAGATGGCGTCGAGGATGGCATCCGAAATCTGATCGGCCACCTTGTCGGGATGGCCCATCGTGACGGATTCACTGGTGAACAGGTGCGTGCTGCGACGAAATTGTGGGGACACGGTTTCCTCCCGGTGTGTTTGCGGGAACAGTTACGGCAATCTCAAATAGCTCAACAGCCCGTGCGTTGAATAGGATTGAGTCAAAAAACCATACAATCGATGCGATACCCATGCAAGCACGCTCCCCCCCTCTCTGATCGCAATCCGGTAAAAACAAGGTTGCTTTATCGGATTTCGCACGGTTTTTCGAACCCCTTGCGGATCGCGGCCGTTCTGAATATGATTCCTCGCCCCGCTGAACCCGGCGGGACTTCTTCTTTTTGACGCAGTGAAGGTGAAATATGGCACATAAGAAAGGTCAAGGCAGCACCCGCAACGGTCGCGACAGCAACCCGCAGTATCGCGGAGTGAAGGCATACGGCGGGCAGTTCGTCACGGCCGGGTCGATCATCATCCGGCAGCGCGGCACGCAGTTCAAGCCCGGCTTCAACGTCGGTCTCGGCGGCGATTACACGATCTTCGCGCTCAAGGATGGCAACGTCGAATTCCAGGGCCGCAAAGTCCATGTTCGCGAGCCTGAAGCCGCGACGGCCTAGCTGATCCGCCCCGGCGGGCCCGAGGCCACGTGACGGCTTCATCGCCGCGCCAACATCCGAAATCACACCAGAAGACGTGAAACGTGCCCAGGGAGTCGATCGCTCCGCGCCACGTTTCACGTCTTCACGTTTCACGCCCTCCAACCATGTTCATCGACGAAGCCAAAATCCATGTGAAGGCCGGTGACGGCGGAAACGGGTGCGTCTCCTTCCGACGCGAAAAATACATCCCCAAGGGCGGACCCGACGGCGGCGACGGCGGCAACGGCGCCCATGTCATCTTCGAATCCGATCCGAACAAGGGCACTTTGCTCGATTTCGCCGGCAAACACCACTGGCGCGCTCCGCGCGGCATGCCCGGCATGGGCAAGAAGTCCAAGGGCCGCATGCAGGCCCCGCCCCAGCGCCGCCGGCATCACGCCGGAGGAAATGCTGGGCAAGAAGATGGCCGGCGCCAGTGGGGAGGATCTCGTCATCCGCGTCCCCCCCGGCACCAGCATCTTCGACCTCGAACACGGCATCCTCCTGGCCGATCTCGACGCCCCCGGCCGGCGGGTGACCATCGCCAAAGGTGGACGCGGTGGACGCGGAAACTGGCACTTCCGTACCCCCACCAACCAGGCGCCGCGATTCGCCGAACCCGGCGAGGAAGGACAGGAACGATCCCTTCGGCTAGAACTGAAGCTCATCGCCGATGTCGGACTCGTCGGCATGCCCAACGCGGGTAAAAGCACCCTCCTCCGATCGATCTCCGCCGCCCGGCCCAAGGTCGCCGATTACCCCTTCACCACCCTCGAACCACAATTGGGCATCGTCAATCTGATCGGTGAACGCCGAATGGTCGTCGCCGATATCCCCGGACTGATCGAGGGCGCCCAGCATGGCGCGGGGCTGGGACATGCGTTTCTCCGGCACATCGAGCGGACGAAGATCATCGTCCACCTGCTCGATCTCTTTCCTCCGGATGGATCAAGCCCCGCGGAAAACTACCGGAAAATCCGCAAGGAGCTTGACGCCTTCAGCCCCGCGCTCGCGGAGAAGCGCGAGATCATCGCCGCCAACAAGCTGGACCTGGCGATCGACGACGAGGCGTTGGATGAATTGCGGTCGGAATTGAACGGCCGGGAAATCTTCCCCATCTCCAGCGCAATCCGGCAAGGCGTGGAACCTCTGCTCGAACGACTCTGGACGATCCTCACAGAAAAAGAACAGGACGATCGCGCGTAAGACGGGCGAAGTCTCCCCGACAGTTCTTCTATTTCGCCGGTTCTTCGGCAAGCTCATTGGCCCAGTGTCGAAACTGCGGAGTCAGCAGGGCGCGCAGTACCGTCATCGGCCGGCGCAGAATGGAGAACGGGCCGTTCCAATGACCCTGGGCCTTGAGCTGCGCGATCGACCGCCGGAGGGTGCGCCGGCTTCGGGGAATGTTCCGCACCACCGCCGACATGGGCAGGATGATGAACCCGCTGATGTGCAGACGACGCAGAAGCCGCACGAGATCGACGGGGCGCACCGTCGCCACCAGCACCATCGACGCCAGCGTCACCGGCGCGAATCGCAGCACCAGCGTGCGGGACAGGTCCACCACGCGATCCATGTCCTGATGCCAGGCATAGCTCAAAACACCAAAGATCAGCCAACCCCACATGAGCGCGAAAAAGGCGTGCAACACCCGCATCCGCATCCCCGCATACAAGGCATACGCCACGTACAGCGCCGCGATCGCGCCCAGGATGGGCATCGATTCGATCCCCAATGGGACCGTGCAGGCGAGGATTCCCATCAGCAGCCGAAACCCGGCGGCCTGGGGGGTGCGCGTGCGGGGAATGTGACGGGCGGGTTTTTCGGATTCGTCCAGGGCGGCAAACGGAATGGACTGATCGCCGGCATGGGGGACGATCGCCTCGAAGCCGCGCGGTTCGGCGGCGCGCTTCGCCAACCAACCCTTGACCATCCACACCCCGATCATCGCACCGACGATGCGCAGCGGCCATTCCGCGAACCACAGCCCCCACAGGAACGGTTCATCCCCCCCGCCGGTGCCGAAGTAAATCTTGATCGGCGCGCCGAAGCCGGCGAGCAACTCGAAGACGACGGCGGCGGTCAGCAGCGCCGTGCCCCGATGGGCGATGTCGATCACCCGCCCCGTCATCGCCGCGACAATCCCCGCGATCGCCATCACGGGCAGCAGATACACGATCCCGATCTGGAGCAGCAGCACCAGCCCATAGACCACGCCCAGCAGCGCCAGACACCGCCAGCGTCCCCGCGCGCCGATGAGCAGCGCGATCACCGAACCGTCGAGCACCGC
>CAYUNS010000181.1:0-5435 GCA_964446155.1 uncultured Tepidisphaeraceae bacterium
GATCTGGTTGAACGCTTTCGCGATTCCTCCAGGCATTCGGAATTCGATCGGCGGCTTTCCCGCCCCGACCAACGGGAGGGCTTGCCCCGTGGTTTCGGCGAAGCCCGTTCGTCCTTGCTGGCAACATCCACCAGCATAGTTTTTCCGTCCTCTCTCAATTTCCTGGGAGGACGGGAAAACGGAGACAGCACGACCGGGTAGGCGCGACATCGCCGGAGTGAAGCGCCGCATATGGCATGACAGCCCGTACTCGGGATGGCGTGACGTATGCACAGCGGAACGACCCGATGCAAGCCGTTGGAACGTAAGGGGTTGTCGTCCTTGCGATGCCCCTTCCGCTCGCTCCCGTCGGGTGTCGGGTCGCGTACTCGCGATTCGATGCCTGGCGGGAATTGGCGAGCAGGAAGCAATTCGCCTGGAACCGTGGTTCGGCCGGTCCCGAAGTGCGAAGCACAAGGGCCGGGAAAGATTTTTCACTTTTTCCCCTTGACATGACTAACCAAATCGCTAAAAGCCTGTCTGACACAACCGGAGTGCTCCGGTGTTGAAAGGGTTTTACTGGAGGTTTCATCATGGCAGAGTTGGATAGACGCGAGCGGCTTCAAGTTCCGCTGGATCAGGACGTAATCAGGAAGATCGAGGAATTGGCCGCGGCGCTGGGCCGGTCGAAGGCTTCGGTTGCCTCGCAGTTGCTGGCCGATGCGGTCGCGGATCACGGGTGGCTGATTCAGAACATCGCGGCGCCCGCCAAGCGGCTGATCGAACGGCTTGGGGACTCGGTTAAATCCGGTCGCAAACAGGAGGTTTCCCGTGGAAAATAAGCTGCTCCTCACGCCGTCGGAGACGGCGAAAAGGCTTTCGATCTCCGAACGAACGCTGTGGACGCTGACGAACAAGGGTGAAATCGCGTGCAAACGGATTGGCCGTGCCGTGCGATATCACGTTCCCGATCTGATTGAATGGATCGAGCGGGGAAAGATCAGGTCGCGTTCAATGATTGAAACGGTTGCAATGCTGTAGATTGGGGGCGGGTGATGGCGTCAATTGGACGTGATATCAACGGCAGGAAACGAATCCTGTTCCTGTCCGGGGACGGCAGGCGGAAGACGATCCGCCTGGGCAAAGCCAGCATGAAACAGGCCGAAACCTTCAAGGTGAAGGTGGAAGCGCTGGCGACAGCCGCCATTACCGGCAGCATGGACGATGAAACCTCCCGATGGCTGGCCGGGCTGGATGACGCGATGCACGCCCGGCTTGCTTCGGTGGAACTGGTGAAGGCGCGGCATGGTCGGGACTGCCCGACGGTGGCGGACTTTATCGACGGGTACATTGCCCAGCGTAATGACCTGAAATCTACGACCGTCACCGTGCTGCAACAGTCGCGCATCTGGCTGGTGCGGTTCATGGGTGAAAAAGTCCGCTTGGACAAAGTGACCACGGCCGACGCCGACGCCTACCGCGCTCATATGGTCGCAAGCAAGCTGGCCAAAGCGACGATAGCCAAGCGTTGCCGGTACGCCCGCCATTTCTTCGCGATAGCCAGGCGGCGGAAGCTGGTTGGCGAGAATCCCTTTGAACATATCAAGGGTGCGGTGAAGGGGAATCCCGATCGTCGCGTCTTCGTGCCCGCCGACGTGATACGGAAGGTGCTTGGCGTGGTGAGCAACCCTCAATGGCGTCTGCTGATCGGATTGGCGCGTTGGGGCGGTATCCGCGTTCCATCGGAAGCGGCGGCGCTGACTTGGGGTGATGTGAACTTCGAGAACATGCGGTTCATCATTCGATCCAGCAAGACCGAGCATCACGAAGGCGAAGGCGTTCGCGTCGTGCCGATGTTCCCGGAGCTTCAACCGTTGTTTCAGGCGGCGTTCGACGCTGCAAGCGAAGGCGAAGCCCGAGTGCTGCCCATTTGCGGCAACGGCACGCTGAACCTGAGAACGCAGTTCAAGCGGTACATCGTCCGGGCGGGAGAAAAGCCCTGGGCGAAGTTATGGCAGAACCTGCGGGTGAGCCGGGCAACGGAACTGGCGGATGAATTTCCCTCGCACGTCTGCGCGGCGTGGCTGGGGCATTCCGAGAAGATCGCCGATGCCTTCTACCGGCAGACGACGGACGCCCATTTCGAGCGGGCGATTGGCGCGGCACAGAATCCGGCACAGTATGGGGCGGAAACGCCTTGCAAGGGGCGGAAAGCGGACCGCTCCATAATGCGGAAAACCCCTGTTTTTCAGGGGCATTCCGCTCCTTGCGATACCGTACAAAAGCCAAACATGGGCGTTGAGGGACTCGAACCCCCGACATTCGCTGTGTAAAAGCGACGCTCTAGCCGACTGAGCTAAACGCCCCGGTTTTTGAGAGTGTAGCGGCATCACCCGTTTCAACCAAGTCAGGGAGTGACAACGAGTGATTTCCGAGTGATTCTGAATCATCGGCCTTCCCGTTCCGGTCTTCCGTGCCCGCTTCGTTCGAGCCATCGAGGGACAGGGAATGCCCGCGAAAGCCGCCTGACTGCTGTTGTTTCTGCTGTATCGGAAATCCCCCATCCTTCGACTTGCTCACGGCCACGGACGACGCCGATTCCGTGCCCGTCGCCTTCAACCCCTTCGGTTGATCCTTCAAGCCGATTGCAGGCAGAGAGCGCAGCGCCCTGGCGGTGTCGGTCAACCGCAAATCGGTGTAATGCCGCATCGTCACCCTTACGTCTGCATGCCCCAGGACCTTCATCGCCTGTTGAGGGAGGACGCCAGCCCGTGCAAGGTGAGTGCCGAGGGTGGTTCTCAAGGCGTGACGGTCAATCTGCCTGCCCTCATCGTCGTATCGGTCGATCTTCGCCCGCTCGCAATCCCGATGAAACGTCCTGATGGTCGGGACGGATCGAAAGATGCGGGCGCCTGCGTTATTGAAGACCGGCTTGAGCTTCCGCAACTCATCCCCCAAGCGCGGATGCAGGCTGTAGTAAACATCATCCTTCTTGCCCTTCCCATTCCCGACGCGAACGCGGATTGTTCCAGCTTCCCAATCCACATCCCCCCACGTCGTCGCCTTGACCGCCTTCACCCGAAAGCCGGTGTAGTAGGCGAACAGGTAGTAAAGGCCCCGTTCAGGTGAGACGGCGACCAGTCGAACCACTTCATCCTCGGTCAATGCCCGCCTCACCCGCCTTCGGTCCTTCGCCTCATTCAAGGTCGGGACGATTCGCAACGGGTTGGATTCCATCCGGCCTTGCCCAACGCACCACTCCACGAAAGCAACGACGGTAACCCGATGCTGGTTGTGGGTGCGATGGGACTTGCCAGCCTTGACGAGAGAGGACAGATAACGCTCAACCGTGTTCGGTTCCAAGTCGGAAAGCCGGGTTGCCCCGACACCAGCAACAAGGGCGTTGAGTTGCGTTCGTTTGTTGCCAATGTGCATTCCGTCCTGTCCGACATGTTCACAGTGATCGAGGTAGTCCTTGACGTGCTGGATGATCGGCGTCCGGTTGTGATCCGCCGCTTTAGCTTGAGCAGCGTTGATGATACCTCTACGACGCAAGGCGACTTCCGTTTCCCACTTCGCCGCTATCTGGCCTGCAACGCCCCGGTCACTTGTTCCGGTGGATTTCTCAACCCGCTTGCCGTGTTCGTCGAAGTAGGAAGCGATGTACTTCCCCTCCCGGTTCCTCTTTCCGCCGCGCTTGTAGATGCTCGCCATTCCTTCAATCCTCCAGGTCGGCCAGCCTCTGGCCAATGCCAACCGTACCCCGCTCATGCAATTTCCGCAAAAACCGGTTCACGTCGTCGCGATGGAAACGCACGGCCCCGCCGAACTTCAACGGAGGGGGAAGGTGTCCACGTGCGACGGCACGCCTCACAGTACGAGCACATACGCCGAGCATTTCGGCAACCTGTCGATGGCTCAACAGAACAGCATTCACAACACCAGTCGAATTCATTACGCAACCTTCCTTGTCTTTCATAAAACCCCGATTCTCAAACATCACATCGTCAACAGTACAACCATGCGTCCCGCTCCACCTCTCGCATACGTTCGGCCTCAACGTCGCACTCGACCATTTCCCGCGTACTCACGCCCTCGGCGAGCCACGGACAGGACCACGCGATGAGACGGGCAATGATGGCGGAAGGAACGAATGCCGAGCATGGAGCGATCGTACGGCCCGACCAGGCGAACGACGCAGGACCGCGAAGCTTTCGTTTCTCTTTCCGTTCCCGGTATTTCCGAATCGCGCGACGGATCATGAGCCAGCCCGGTTCATCAATCGTGCATCGCACGCGGCGGATTGGCCATTCCTCCCGACGCCAGACGCCCCAGTAACGACCAACCGAGCGCAATTCGCCTGTTTCCTCGTTGATGAAGTCAGCGGCCTTCCCGATGTATTTGCCGCAATACGAAATCGCCTGCTCCCACGCCTGCAATGGTTCCACGTTCGTTCCCGCCTGCTCATGGCGTGCCTGATGGATGGTGGGAACCCATGGGCGCGTTCCGTCCCAACCGGCGACGACGGACGACCACGCCGAGGAGACGAATTCGCGAAACTCCGCCAGGCGTCCGCCCTTCCATCGCGTGACGATCCGCTTGCCGCGAGGCTGACGAGACACCACTTCGAGACCGTCGGCGAAGTCGGGAGGCATCAAGAGGATCAAATGGAAGTGGGGAGCGCCGCGGCGCTGGGGTTCAAGTTTCCAGATCAACGCGAGCCTGATTCCGAAGTGGCGTTGCACACGCTTTCGCCAAGCCTCAAGGTCGGCTTTCCAGCGTTTCGGGTCAGACGACCAGACGCCCGGATAGGTCAGCGTGGCGAACCAGAGACGGGACGAATCGACCTGGGCGCGATCAATCGAGTTCAGGAAGCGGAGACAGCCCAGGCGGGACCGCGAAGAAAACCCCGCGATTTCCTGACGATCCCCGCGAGGCGGTTTCAATTGACAGTTCAGACGAGGACCACGATACCGCATGACGTTCCCGCCCTGCGCGTATTCGATGCGGCGAAGCCTCACCGTTGTTCTGCCACTCCACCGCCGACCCGGAGGAGTGGCACGCCATCGGTCATGGTCATACTCAATCGAGGCGACGGCCACCGGATCGTATTCGGTCGGGACAGGATCCTCACGCCACGGAGCGCGGAACCATTCAGGCGGAATCCCACGCGGGCACGGTGACGGATCATACCGTAGCGCTGGATGATCGGGACCGAAGAACGCAGCCACGCGGGGCGACGTAGGCACATCTGAAACCTGCATTACTACAACTTTCCTTCCGTGAACATCAGGCAACATCGAGGGACAAAAAAGTGACCCCCTCTACATATAGGCGCAAAGCCATTCACCGAGACAAACACAAAACTGGATGATCGGGACCGAAGAACGCAGCCACGCGAGGCGACGTAGGCACATCTGAAACCTGCATTACTACAACTTTCCTTCCGTGAACAT
>CAYUNS010000181.1:5535-7028 GCA_964446155.1 uncultured Tepidisphaeraceae bacterium
CAGGCAACATCGAGGGACAAAAAAGTGACCCCCTCTACATATAGGCCGAAAGCGTGCCCTTTTGGGGGACTTTCTTGCGGTTGGCGATGCAAGCACCGTGCGATATTGACGCGCCAGCCGCACTTTCGGCGCAATGGGTGACAGTACGGCGACAGTGCCAGCCGCAACGTTCGACGCGGAGGCGAGATTCTCAAGAGAGATCAGGGAGACGGCGTGATTTGTGGCGAAGATAAACCCGCCACTCCTCCCGCCGCACAAACCCGGCCCTTGTGCTGCGCACTTCGGGACCGGCAGAATTACAGCCCTCGGCGAGCCGACACGGCGCGGCCCTTCTCCCCACGAGCTACACACTCGCTAATTCCGACCGTGATCGTGTCGCGGGTACGCTCCACGCCCTTCGGGTGCAGCGGCGACGGTGCAACCCGCCGCTTGGTCGCTCGTCGGCGAGACAAGCTCGCTCACGTCCCCGATCTGGGACGCAGCCAGCATGTCCGCAACGGAGACACGGCAAGGCGACGGCGTGGCGAGCCACAAGAGGCGTTGAGAAGACGAGACGGCCCCGACATCGGAAGCCAAGAAGAAATGCCGCAGAAGCGGCGGAAGGCCAACAGGAAGGATAACCACGCGGCGAGGGGCGGATGGCAGCGCCATTCCCGCCCCTCCCGCCGCGTGGCATGATAACCCGCAATCGAAATGTTCAGATGTCGCGAGGCTTCGGTACACTCTGGACAATCGAGAGAATCGCGGAACGCAGCGAAGCGGGGAGACTGGCCCATGCGTTGACGACACGGAGCAGATCAGGATCGGGAGCTTGACCGGCTGGTGCTGTCATCCATGCTGCATCAGCGTTGCTGGATGCGCGCAAGTGATTGTCGCTACTACGGCTTAGAGTGACAGGCCGATAGCCGACTGAGCTAAACGCCCTGTTGGGGTGTAGGGTATGAATTTTCGGGGCAAAGGTAAAGACGATGGGTTGCTTCACCTGGATGCTGTTGGCCGCGGGCGTCATTTTTTTGATGGTGTCGCTGATTCGCTGGTTTGAGCAGATCATCGAGGCCGTGCGCAGGGGATGGTGGAGCAAAACCTGCATCCTCGTCGCGATGCCGCTTGCGGTCTGGTTCTATCCCTCGAGGGTCGCGGCGGGCCGGCCGATGCCCGCATTGCCGCATCGCCTGGAGAAAGGGGCGGCACAAGAAAAAACCGTTCGGGACGACGAGGCGGCAAGCCGCGCAAGTGGAAGCGGTTTGACGCGGGAAGATGGAAATTGAATCCGCTCCCGCTGTTCCCTCGCGCCGGACATCGCCTAGAATGCCCCTATGCTTCAAGAACTTTTCCGCATCCCGTTCTTCGGCCGGGAAATTCCCATCTTCGGCTATGGGGTCATGCTGGTGATCGGGTTTCTCGTGGCGATCGAGGTCGCCAAGTTTCTGGCCAGGCGACGGGGGCTGAACCCGGAATTCTTCGTCAATGCGGCGCTGGTGGCGCTGGTGTTC
>CAYUNS010000182.1:0-7001 GCA_964446155.1 uncultured Tepidisphaeraceae bacterium
GCGAGGGTTCCCATGGACAGGACCGCCGCACTGCAGGCGGTGGTGAGAAGGCTGGATTTGAGGGATTTGAACTGATTCATTATTTTCTCCTCTTGTTTGAAACTTGCATTGAACGTGAAAGCGCCGGCTCATCGAGATGAGACGCCGGGGAAACCTACCCCCTGTTCGGCGGCGGGGCAAAAATTTCCCCGGAATATCCCCGGCGCTGTGCAATACGGCTTAGTTCCATGTTTGAATTCACCTATTTTCAGCGGAAAATCGGGAAAAATCCGCCTGTTCATCAGCCCCCTGCCATTTTTCATGTTCGCCCTCCTTTCCGGGTCGCCTTATCGGACGCGACCTCATCCAGTACGACGATGCCATGTCCCTCGTTCATGCTGACTCGCGTGTGGACGCGGCCGTCGCGATGCTCGAAATCCAGAGAGCGATTCACGGGCTGAAGGGAGACGCGCGCGGGTGCGGAGGCGCATCGGATCGACAGGGGCATCTCGACGAGGGGAATCGCATCCTCCACGACATCCAGCCCATCGGCGCGGCGTTCGGAGCTGAAGCTGAGCAGATGCACCGCTTTTCGCGTCGGGGTCTGCACCACGGTCGTCTCCAGTCGGCTCGGGCCATCGGCGAGGATCAGCGGATCGGGCAGCAGGCGACGGAGGCAGTTGCCGAACAGTTGACGGAACCACGGCGAGGGATGATTGCCGTAGGTGGTGAAGATCGGTGGCGCGAAGGTGATGACCCGATCGCCCTGCACGACCGCGGCGTCGGAGAGCGCATCGGGCGCGACGGGCGCTTCGGGGGTGTATTCGTGGCCGCTGAATCGATCGTAGCTTCGTGGGAAATAGGGGCTGCCCAGCCGGACCAGCGCCAACCCGTCGCCTTGCGGACGAATCCGCCGGGTCGGCTCGTACATCACCTGCGCGAAGCCCGACAATCCTTCCCCGACGCACTCGGCCGGATGCAGGAACAGGTGCGTCGTCGGCCGGGGATCGGTCACGGTGATCCGCTGCCGCTCGAATCGCGGGCGACCTTCGGCGTCGAACGCCGACTCGCCCGAGAGGATCAATCCTCCGCCGCTTTCCAGGTAAGCCTCGAGCCGATCGTGTAACGCCGCATCGACCGGGGTGCTTTCCGGGACGATGACGACGGCATAAGACGACAGATCACCGTCCGGCGGGAGCAGGTCGAACTGCTGCTGCAACTGCTGGAGCATCCGCACCATGCCGAAGCCGGCGGCGCCGGGGCTGTCGCCCAGCGCCGGGTCGACGAGGACCGCGATGTCGGCCAGCGGCGTCCCGCCTTCGACGAACGGCTCGCAGGCTTCAATGTGGGCATAGACCTTGCCGATCAGGTCGTACACCGCGGGATTGGGAACGGCGCGCGGATGCAGCAGGTCGCCCACGCCGTTGGTCATGCCCTGGCTGAGAATCTGGCAGCATTCATACTTCAGCGCCATCGCCGGCTTGATGCCGCCATGATCGCCCCAACTGCGGAAGAATCGCCCGGTATGGCTGAGCGTGGGCAGATCGAGCGGTCGCACGAAGCGCGCGACGTAGGGGAAATAGGCATAGCCCCATCCGCCGGTCGGCAGCGCCTCGATCTCGATATGCCGGAGGAATTGTTTCTCGACGGCAAGGTTGGTTTTCGGCCGGCTGTTGAACCACACCCCGGCCGGAGGACGACCGCGATGCGCCTGCTCGACCATGTCGCGATATCGCCCCATGTATTGATGCGCCACCTGGCGGGCATAGAGCGCGCGGTCCTCAGCGCTGGTCGGATCGAGCGACGCCTTCTTCATGCCGTCGATCGCCCACTTCGTGCAACTGACCTGGTCCCAGCACATGTCCATGAAGATGCCGTCCGTCGGCGCGAAGCGCTTCAACACCTCGTGCAACTGCTCGGCGAGAAAGTCCTGGTAGGGGCTGGACATGTCCAGAATCTGCCAGCCGGCGGTGAAGGCGCTGGTCGTCCAGTACTTGACGCGCTGCATCTCCGGGGTCAGGGCGATCCATTCGGGATGCGCGTTGGCGGCGTACTCGTCGCACTGCACGCTGAGATAGATCGGCGCGCGGATGCCGCGGCGCCGCAGCGCCTCGATCTGCCCCCCGAGCAGATCGAACCCGGGCTTCAGCGAGGGATGCCGCGCGGGGTGCGCCGTGTCGTAATACAGGTTGCCGTGATGGCACTTGGCGAAAACGGTGACGCTGTCCACATGCGCCCGGGCATAGGCGTCGGCGAACGTCTCGGCGTCGAAATCCGCGCCGACATCGGGAACGTCCGGACCGGTGTGGAAGTCCAGATGAACCGTTCGCTTCGGAAATGCCAGGGCATCGGGCATACGTCACGCTCACAAAAATCGCCACCCAGGCCACGCCGCATCACGCGGGGGTGATGCGCCCATCGAGATCCCACAGATCTTCCCAGGCCTGGTTGTCTTTCCAGAGAAAAACCTGCCCCTTGATCAACCGGCATCGCCGATCGATGCCGGCGATGGCGTCCATTTCATCCTCGCTGAGCGAATCCTCCACGACGGACCGCAGGTTCGCGAGATAGTTTCGCCGCTTTGTCGAGAACGGAATCGGAACCTGCCCGCGCTGTGCCGCCCACTTGACGCACAGCGTCGCCGGATGAATGCCATGCGCCGCGGCGATGCGCCGCATCACCGGATCCTCGATCGGATTGGTGTCGTCGGGCGTGCGGTCGCGCTCCGGGCGGTTGGGCGAGCCGAGCGGGCAGAAGCCCACCGGCAGGATGTCCCGTTCCCGCAGGTAGTCGAAAAACGCCGGCTGCTGGAAATGCGGATGGAGTTCCATCTCATTCACGGCCGGATTGATCGAGGCGTCGCGCAGGATCAGGTCGAGCTTGGGGATCGTCATATTCGACGTGCCGATGTGGCGGACCTTGCCCTGCTCGACGAGCTTTTCCATCTGCCGCCAGGTGGTCATGTAGCGTTCGTGAATGTACGGCACGGCATCGGGGCTGCGCGAATCGACGCCGCATCCCGGCGGATGGAAATTGGGGAACGGCCAATGCACCAGGTACAGATCGAGGTAATCCAGCTTCAGGTCGCGCAGCGACCGCTCGCAGGCGGGGATGACGTCCTTTTCGGCGTGCTTGTCGTTCCAGAGCTTGGACGTGATCCACAGCGACTCGCGGGCAATGCCGTTTTTCCGCATACGGCCGAAGCACTCGCCGATTTCCGGCTCGTTGCCGTAGACCGCGGCGCAGTCGAAATGCCGATAGCCCGCATCCGCCGCGCCCATGACGGCTTCGGCGACCTGCCGGGGGGAAACATGATCCGAGCCGAACGTGCCGAACCCGATGGCGGGCATCGTCGCCCCGCCGCTCAGCGTGCGCATCGGCACAAGCTCGGGATCCACGGCATCGTCGGCCGAAATGATGGATTCAATCGATGTATTCATTTGAGTTCTTCATCAAAACAAACCGCCACTTTCCCGCATCGTCCCGACGCCATCAGCGAATACGCCTCGCCGACATCGTTCAGATCAAAGCGGTGGGTCACCAGCTTTTCGGGATGAAGCTTCCAGCGAACCAGCCGCTCGACAAGCTCCTCCATCCGCCAGGTGGAACTGACCCAGGAACCATAAAGTGTTTTCTGCCCGTGCAGCATGTCTTCGGAAGGGTTGAACGCGACGGTTCCGCCTTCACCGAGAAAGACGATTCTGCCCCAGTCGCGCGTGGCGCGGATCGCGACGGCGCGGGCGTTGGCGTTGGCCGAACATTCGACGGCGCGCTCGACGCCGTGCCCCCCGGTCAGATCCCTGACCTGCTTCACATTGTCCGGGCCGGAGGTCAGCACCGCATCGCACAAGCCGAGATCGGTCGCGAGCTTCATCCGCTCCGGCAACACGTCGATGCCGATGATCTGTCGCGATCCCATCGCCCGGCAGAGCATCGCGGCGGCAAGCCCCACCGGCCCGAGGCCGGTGACGAGCACCGCGTCGTTGCCGCTGACGCCGATCTTCTCCAGGCCTTCGTAGACGGTGCCGAACCCGCAGGCGACCTGCGCGCCATCGACATAGGTCAACTCATCGGGAAGAAGGATCAGATCCTTCTCTTCGGCCAGGAGATAGTCGGCCATTCCCCCGTCGCGCTGCCATCCATAGGCGCGGCGATAGGTTTCGCTCTGGCAGGAGATCATGTAACCGCGCCGGCAGTCGTTGCAAACGCCGCACCCGGAAATGTGATAGACGATGACGCGATCCCCGGCCTTGAAGCGCCGGCATCCCGGCCCGGCCTCGATGACCTGCCCGCACGGCTCATGCCCGGCGATCACGTTCTGATACGCTTCGGCGCCCTGCCCCAGATGCTCGCGATAGATGCAGCGGATGTCCGATCCGCAAATCGTCGACGCCTTCACCCGCAGCAGCACCTCGCCATGCCCCGGCGAGGGGATCGGCGCGGATCGCAAATCCGTCCTGCTGCCTCCCGGCAGGTACGCCGCCCGCATCGTTCGTTCTCCGCTGCCCATCCGGATCCATCCTTCGCGCCATCGCGCGATCCAAGCGAACTGTTTGGTGAATGACGGCAAATCGCCTTCTATGAACTGTACCTCGACTTTTCCTCAATCCCATTGCAACTTTTGATTAAGTCATGGATATTCTTGACTTCTCTGTGGAATATGGAACACTTCCCCCATGCCGAATTCCCCCGTTCCAGCCTTCATTTCAGAAAAGGTGCATGCCGGTCGTTACTTTTTTCTGGACTTGAAGCCCCCGGCCGACGCCCCCTTGTCGGTGGTCTGCGGCGGTCGGGAAACATGCGATCCGAATTACCTGATCAATCGGGCGCGTTTCCCCTATTTCGCCATTGAATATGTCGCCGATGGGGAAGGAACCTTCCAGGCCGGTCCGGTCGAATACCCGTTGCGCGCGGGCAGTGTATTCGGCTATTGCCCCAATATGCCCCACCGGTTGGTTTCCCAACCGGCCAAACCGATGTTGAAGTATTTCGTGGACTTCGCTGGTCACCAGGCCGAAGCCCTCATCAAAAGCACCGGGCTGGACGGCGGCGTCCCCCGGCAACTCGTGCAGTCGCGATGGTTCCGCGATTTGTTCGACCAGCTCAATGAAGTCGGCAACCATCCCCGGCAGTTCACCCAGCGGCACTGCCGGCTGCTGCTTAAAACCATGGTCTCCTATCTCATCATCGATTCGCGGGATGCGCGGCAGGTCGAATCGTCCGCTTATGAGACCTATACCCGCTGCCGGCAATGGGCGGAGCAACATTATCTCACGCTCGCCACCACCACCGAATGGGCCGAGGCATGCGGCATCGACCAGGCCTATCTCAGCCGCCTGTTCAAGCGATATTCCGATCAGCGGCCTTATCAGTTCCTCCTCCAGCGCAAAATGGACCACGCGGCCGACCTGCTCGTCCGCCAGCGGCTGCCCGTCAAGCAAGCCGCACAACGGGTCGGGTTCAACGATCCCCAGCATTTCTCCCGTGTCTTCAAACGTGTCCGCGGGCTTTCCCCCATCCACTTTCTCCAGCTTGCCGCCGCACGCCCGATCCTTCACTCGGCCTCGTAAAACGTCTTGCATCCCTGGTTTCTTCCCTTGTCCGCTAATCCTCCCCCATCCGCCGTGACGATGAACAGAACACGCTCATGGATCTTCCGCTCATCATCGCCGTCATCCTCTGCATCTGGACCGTGCTTCGCATGGTGGGCGGGGAACGGCATCGGCAGTTGCAGGAGATGCGAACCACCCTCGCGATCCGCAAGGCGGCTCAGGCCAGGCAATCCGCCGAGACGATTCCATCCGTCTGAATCCCAATCCGTGGCTCGAATTTTCCGCAGCGCACGCCGCATGTCCTGCTCACCCGAGTTATCGCAGGCGGTAGACCTGTATTTTCGCCGCCCGGCCTGACGGGGCGGGGGCGGCGATGTCGATGGGACGCTTGCCTTCGAGAAACGGATAACGCACACCGGCCGTGACGAAGAAGTATTCAATCTCGTGCTCATCGAGTTGCGCCTTGATCTCGCTGGCGGGCGCCTTCGGGCGAACCATGCCGAAATATCGCAGGTCGTTGTAAAACGCGATGTAAAGATGAAAGTCCCATCCTTCGCCGGCGGCCACGCGGGCACCGGGAGGAATGACCGGTTTCAGCCATTCGGCCGTGTCGCGCATGGACTTGCCGATCTCCTTCGGCCCGGTCAGTTCCATCCATACGGGATAGGCGAACGTCACCGACGCCAGCGTGGTGAAGAGCAATCCGCCCAGTCGCCCGCGCAGCGCGACTGTCCGGCCGAGCGACGCGGGAACCGACGCACCCAGAATCACCAGCAACATCGGCATGATCCAGAAAAATCTCGCTTCCAGATGCAACAGCAGATAGGCGCACGGATACAGCAGCAGCGCAAGGACCAAAGCCGCATGCGGGCGCCGCCGCGTGGGTTCGGCCGACGAAGCGGCAAGCAGCAGCGCGCCGATGAGAATGAAGTACGCGAAGATCGAATACGACTCGATCAGCTTCAACAGCCCCTGGTAATTGCGCTGGACATTCTTCCTGAAATGCTCCCACTCGCGCTCGGACGTCAACGGGTTCCAGCCCGGCACATCAAAATAGGTCGCATCATCCCATGAGCTGACGGCCGAACCGTTCGGCGGCGCCAGCAGCCCCCGGTTGTGCATGGGCATTCGAAAGTCCGGCCCGTTGTACGCCCAGTTGTATCGGCCGGTCGAGCCATAAGTGAATTCCCCATACTTATACGCGAGAGCCGATGCCCAGCTCGTGCTGATGCCGAGGAAAACCAACAGCGCGACGCCCGATTGGAGAAAAATCGTTCGCCGCTTCGCGCGCTCCGATCGATCGCGCAGGGCGACGGCGGTGACGAGCGCATAATGCACCGCAATGAACCAGAGCGCGTAGGCTTTCGCGAGATACGCCAGCGCCATCCAGGCGCCCGTCATCATTCCACCGCGCACGCGATCGCTCCTGCGCGGATCGGTGAGATGGGCGAGATAGCCCAGGATCGCGAC
>CAYUNS010000183.1:0-6902 GCA_964446155.1 uncultured Tepidisphaeraceae bacterium
GCCTCTACAAAATCAGTTCGCTCATGGGGAACTCGCCCGACATCTGCCGTCGCCACTATGCAGCATTGCTGCCGGAGGCGTTGACGGATGCGGTGGAGTTTCAAACCGCGCCTCCTTTAATTGCAGCGTCGGTGTAATTCACAAGGCCTGGCTCTTAAGAGGTCTATTGCCTCGAAGATCCAGACTGTCAGCGGGTGGCTGTCACGGGCGGGCGCAGGGAAAGGTTTTCATCTGGGCGTCAGTTTCATTCCCGTCCAATCGACCGCCGCGCCGACGGCGGCGGGGCCTTCGGTCACGTCACGCACGACCGCATCGTTCAGCAGCAGAACGACCGGCGTGGTCGCGAACCACTCGCGGGCGTCGGTCAGTCGGCCAACGAGCGCCGGCGAATCCGCCGGAACCAGACGCTCATCCACCCCGTGCGCGAAGGGCGGCATCTCCAGCAAGGCGACCGGATGCGAACCCGCCATCCGCTCATACCCCGGCACGGCCTTTCGGCAGGTGGAGCAATCCGCGTGATACAGCACCGCCAGCCATTGGCCGGTCTTCAACCGCTCGGCGATGTCCAGGTGGGGCAGGATCGGCAGGGCATGGCCGATCCACTCGCGCGGCTCGAGGATCGTCAGCCCGCCGGCCTCGATCATCCCGATCGCGCCGGATTCCCCCGACGCCTGCGTCGCCACCACGGGCAACTGCCGCAGGCTCAGCGTCAGCGCGATCGCCGCCGCGCCTCCCGCCGCGATGATCCGATACGCCAATCCCCGCGTCTTCCGCTCGCCGCGATCGTCCCGCCCCGTCCCCGCGGCCTCGCGCCCTTTCCCCGGCGGCCATCGCCACAGCGCCCCAGCCAACACAACGTCCATCGCGAATGTCACCCACGGATTGACCTTCACGCGCCCGAAGCAGCCGCACGATTCCGCGCCGGTGATCGCCAGGTACAGCGCGGCCATCGCGAACAGGCTGAAACAAATCGCGGGAATCCATTTCGTCCACCGCGGCCACACGCCGAACAACAGCCACGCCGCCAGGACGATTTCAAAGACGATCAACCCGATCACAAACGCCGGCCGATGCAACAGCCCTTCCCCCATCCGATCCACCACCGGCAATTGCTCGAACTTCATCGCCGCGGCGAAGAGCAGGACCAGCGCGGCGACAAAATATATTGTTCTGGAGCTCACTTATTTTATCCTCGTTCGATTGCACTCTTGGATCTCACCGGTCCATATCAGTAACCGTAATTGGGATTTGTATTTTCTCCATACCAGAAATGTTGGTATTAAGTTCTAGCGACATATCATGAAGATCCTGCCACTTCGTCTTTGGTGTAACCGTTACGCGATATCCCTCTGGAGTCTTACTATGCTCGACTGATGCAGCTAATTCACCAGCGCCAGCGTTCAGTTCAAAATCCAATTTGCTCCGCCCACGTACAACGATATACCGAGGACTCGCATCGGCACCAATACCGCCGATAATGATCCGAGGCGGAATCACTTCGATATCATTAATCACCTTAGCTGTAACAGGCACATCAATTACCGGATTCGCAGGGTAGTCAAGAAGGATTCGTATCTGACCTTGAATTTCGAATACGCCCCGTTCTGGCCTCGGAGTCACCCTGATCGCATATGCGTTTCCTGCGCTAAGTTCCTCAATCTTGCATTCAAGCATAGGCGTTGTGGCAGTAACATTCGTTACGCGAATCGATTTTTCAGTCGTGGTAACAATGACGATGGTGCGGGTTTCAGAGCCTTCTTGCTGAATCTCACCCAAGTTAAGCTGCTGCGGCAACACTTCTAAAGCGCGAGTGACCGATCCTTGCATTGCCAAGGTCAATACGGGCTTCCCTTCCGATATAATGACGATTGGCTTTTTGATATATCCCCTCATCCCCCAAAGATCCAACGTCATCGTGATTTCAGAAGTGCCCCCAGGTGGAACTATCTTCTGTGACACTTTTGTTGCAGTGCATCCACATGACGTCTTAACGTCAGATATCGGAACTGGTGAATTAGTCGCGTTCTTAACAATAAATACATGCTGAACGCTTTCGGTTGTGTCACGACTTCCAAAGTCAAAGATCGGTTCTGTCGCAGACAAGGAGAAAGTTGCAATTTCAGTTTGATGCGGTATCAGGGGTGGATCGGCAGCAAAAGATACTCCATTCAGCAAGGTGGCAGAAACGAATAAAGCGCCAATTGATTTTTTCATAGGTAAACACCTCGTCGATATTTCTTCTCTAAACGACACCCTCCTGACGAAACAGTCCTGCCTCGTCATCTAGGTAGAACAAACATTTTCGCGTGCCACTTTGGAGAGCGAATGTCGGACATATCATTGTCCGATACAGCAATGTAAAAAGTCATATCCTCCCAGCAGAGCTTGGGCGCAAACTGAATTCCAGATGTGGGCGCATTCCATATTCCGATTCTCTCATGATCTCGCGAATACAGCATTAGCACCATCTCTTGTTTATCCTTATTTTCAACATTTATCATCATTAACCCAAATCCTCCTTCCGGCCCTGCCTTAACCTCAATTCTGTTAATCATGTCATATCGAACGGGTAGTTGCACTTCATGCTGAACTTTCAAATCGGCTGCATTCAATACTTTCAGCAATACTCTCCGTTCAGAGTCCGGAGTTGCATGGAAAACTCGGATTGAGTTCTCGTCAGGCCCTGGAATGACCTTGACAGGATCAGCACCTGGAAATGTCGCCATTGCCATGACTTTGTCGTCTTTGCTGACTCGGTTCACAATTACTTCTAGTTGGGCCTCCGGAGCCGATGCGATAATCCCCGCCGCAAATAAATCACCTGATTTTTGGTGGAGAAATGCAGAGCTGTATCCACCCAAGGCGCTTTCATGACCAATTTTTGTGGATCGAATCTGCCCCGATGCCGTATCGATACGGTAAATTCGGGATCCTTTGTGGCCAGCCGTCACGGCAACAATCTCGCCGGCATCGCTTGATGAAACGGCATCAAAAATTACAGATTCTTTGAGGGTTGCAATTTGTCTCACAGTGCCGTCAGGCCCAACGTGGGAGACGTCATATGTGCCATCAACCATATTGGCCAAGACAAACGCTCCCCCCGTATCCATGTTTGGAAACACTCGCATTGCTATATTGGTTAAAGCAGAAGGTCGCTCAACTTTGCCGACAAAGTGTTCCTTACGTTCGCCAGCGGCATTGACTTGGATGAGAATCAGATCACGAACTCGTTGAAATTTCGCAGGATCCTCCGGCGCCGGATCGCCCACCACATCAAGAATGTAAACAGTACCCCTTGCACAGGCGATATCAGCTATAAAATGCGACCGGGCGTCTTCGCCAGGATAGGAGTATTTAACGGGCTGAAAATGCCTCTTCGCCGCTAATGCAGACGGATGTGGAAATACCATCAATGTGATGATTGCAGCTAATAACATCCACTGAATATAATTTCGGCTTTTCATCATGATCCTTTCTCGTCAGCTATCATTGGCAACAAATGCAGGATTCAAATTGGGCTGATTCCCATGCAGATCTGCCAATCGCACTGCCGACAGCTGCGCTGTACTTTCCCGCACGCCACATACATGATTCGCCAGCCTGAAAGCTAATTTCAACAGCAAAGCCGAATATGTCTATGGTGGCAATTACCGTTTGTGGGCACGTCGGATTATTGTTATCGACCATACATATTGCTTGCATGGCAATGAGAAAATCTTCATTTACATGGTTCCAATTCGATCCACATGTTCCATATCCAATGTCATGTTCATTGCATGCATTGAGAAATGAGGTGGTCCCTAAACCACAGGGGTCATTTGCAACCGAAGGCCCCCCTGCTGCGCCACACCCATTTGCAGTTGGGGTATACCCACTTTTCTGCTGCAAAGAACCTGGGCAGTTCTCCTTTAGGTCGTCGTAATCCTCAAAGCCACGAAGATGGCATTTGGTCGCCCGTCCAAACTGGTTAACACCGCAGTTTGAGCTATAGCATATAACTGGGTGTTCACTGTCCCATGGATCCTTGCATGGTGGGCATATCTTTGCGCCGTTGCCGTTCGTGCATGCTGCACACTTATCGTTCTCGCCATCACCATCGGTATCGCACATCCAACATGCATCCTTCGTTCCATCCCATCCACTGTCACATTGCCATCCGGTATCTGGAAGTCCGTCGCCATCACTGTCACAATTTGTTGGTGGTCCGCCGGCCTGCACGACACTTCTCTCGAATGGCGAGACGACCAACATCCCGATACCGAGTAAGACACAGGCTGCCCACGGTAATCGCCGCCATCGTTCTCGAATGCTGCTCATATCTATTTCCTTTCGTAAGAATCATTGCCTCTGGTTCTGTGCTTTGATTTAGACACAATGCGGTCTATCCGAAATCAGTTACCTAGCCCTTTTTTGTTCTTGTCTTCCTGCATCACATTCCAAGCCGTAAAGCCGATGATCGACCCCGTCTCAATTGCATTCTTGCCGCGCCCCGCCTGGGCAAGTCGTTCGGCGCGGATCAGGCGGACTCGATCTCCGAATGCCAACGTTGATTTGGCCTCTTTAGAATGCAAATAACTGGATGTCGCCAATACCAGTCGCCAGCCGAGGCCACGCGTCTCGTGCAGAGATAAATGACGATTCTTTTCCTGACTGTTCACTTCGTACAGCATCGGTAGCGGCGCAAACGAGTATGCCAGCCAACCTGCCAAACGATTGGTCATGTACCCTGAGTCGATTTCTTCTTTGACCCGATACTCATCGGCGTCTTTGAACTGCTCCAGGATGGCTTCATGTAGATCGCGGCAGGCTTCGATTCGACTAGGATCGGCGAAGTAGCACAACAGGTGCTCCATCTCGGCCGATTCCATGTTGTGCGAGTTGATCGCCACGTCGAGTCGTTTGCCCGCGTCGATCCACTGCTCGAACCACTCGGCGTACGCCAACGCCTCGGGCGAGGGATCGCGGCGCTTGAAGCTGTAGCTGATCCGGTCGTAGAAGCTCATCGCCGCTCCGTCCGGGTCCATGATGGGCATGAGCAGGAAGGTGAAGTTGTCGCGCAGGCGCGCGGCTTCCTCGTCATCCGACAGGAGGAAGCGGATCATGCCCTCGACGACCCAGCTTGAATCCTGCTCGGTCCCGTGCTCGCGGCCATAGACGAGGATGCAGGGGCGGGTCTTGTCCGCCTCGTCATCGCCGCCGATCTTCACCAGTTGCAGCGGCCGGCCCTGCGGCGAGCGCCCGATCTCGTACACCGTCGCGCGGGGGTTGTCCTCGAGCGACGCCATCAGCCGTTCGTTCAGCCCCGGCGTGTATGGAACCTTCAGGCCGATGTACACGCTGTCCTTCTCGAACGAGTGGACCATCGACAGCGTGCCCGTGCCCGGCCGCTTTCGCGGGTCGCTCACCGACCAGACATCCGGCATGAAGTGCCACGTTTCACCGCGCGTGTCGGGCAGCAGCGGGCCGTTGTGGGCCGCGACCGGATCGGCGGGACTGTCCAACGCGACGGACCGGAAGTTCTCCGGGTCGTCCAAGTCGGCGACATAACTGTAGACCGGGTTGAGCGACCACCATTTCCAGATCGGCGCCTCCTCGAAGTCGATGCGGACGGTCCTGCCCTCGACCCCTTCCAGCCGGAACAGGAAGTAGTTGTCGAGCGAGCCGCGTTTACCCGTGAACCTCACCTTGAAGTGCGTCTCGGCGACACGCTCGACCGCGAGCGTGGCCGAGCAGTCGAACCCGCTGACGATCCGCATCCCGTCATCCGCCTGCGGGACGGGCCGATATTCGGCCGATCGCCGCGCCTCCAGCGCCGGCGGCAGCTCCCGCGCGATCCCATCCAGCGTGGCGACCGACAGCCCCGTGGCGGGGCGCGTCGTCGGGGCGGCGATCGTCGCGGTGGGGATGAGCAGTTCGCGTGACGCGGCGTCATTCATCGCGACCAATGGAGCGGTCGCGATGCGCGGAGACGATGCGGCGGGCCGCAACGCTTCGACTTTCAGCGATGACAGGTCGGCCCCGGCGTTCGATCGCAGCCCTTCCACCGGCGCAAGCGCCGGCGATGCCATCTTCCGCGAATCGTCCAGCGTGACGACCGACAAACCGCCGCTCCTCGCGGGCGCGGCGATCGTCGCCGCCGGTTGCATCGAGACGGGCGGCTTCCCCGCATCGCCCAGCGTGACGACCGACAGGCCGCCGGTGGATTTGGGATTGGCCGTCAGCGGCGCGACCGTCGCCACGTTGATGCCGCCTTCGTTCGCCGGGGGATCGAGCGTCACAAGGGGCATCTTCCGCGCCGCTTCCTGCCGGCGGACCTGCGCCTGCCGGGCGCGTTCCTCCTCCCGTTCCTGCCGAAGCTGCGCCCGGCGCTCGGCCCCCTCGCGCTGCATCCGAACGACCTGCTTCACCACGCGATGCCCGCCCCACGACAACGCCAGCACCGCCACGAGGGCGATCACCCCGACACCGACGATCCGCAGGATGCGTGATTGGTCCATGGCCGTCACCGCAAAGCCGCTCACGGGTCGCTTGCCACCCTCGCCTTCCTCTTACTGCCCTTCGCCCCGCTGCGCGACGATGTACGCGTTGGCCGGCCCCAGCGCGCCGGCCTCGGCGCGGATCGCCCGCGCGACGCCTTCCACCGCCGTCGCGGTTTCGTGCGGGCGCTCGGCGAGAAGCTCGGCGTGTTCGAACGCCTTCCTCGCGTCGGCGCAGCGATCGGCCAGCAGCAGCAGGTTCCCCCGGGCGATGTGGCTGTTGAAATCACGCTCGGTCATCGCGTCGGCGGCGGCGCCAAAGGCGCTGTCGGTGATCCTGATCGATTTCAACACGTTGTCGCCCAGGTCCTCGCTCGTGTCGGGCACGGTGTCGAGGGTGGACCACTCGACCTGCTGCGCCTTGAA
>CAYUNS010000184.1:0-6873 GCA_964446155.1 uncultured Tepidisphaeraceae bacterium
CAGCGTCGGAGCTTTCTGTCCGGGGATCAGCGCGGTGGTGATGACCACATCCGACTCCGCGATGACCTTGCTCATCAAACCCTGTTGCAGCCGGAGTTGTTCCTCGCTTTGCGATCCCGCATAACCGCCTTTTCCTTCGGAGGTGATGGGAAGCTCGATGAATTTCGCGCCCAGGCTTTCGACCTGTTCCTTCACGGCCGGTCGAACATCGAAGCCGCTGACCAGCCCGCCGAGGCGTTTGGCGGTGGCGATCGCCTGCAAGCCGGCGACGCCGGCGCCGATGACGAAGACCCGCACCGGCTGGATCGTGCCCGCCGCCGTCATCAGCATCGGGAAGATTTTGCCGATCGCGTCCGCGGCCCGGATGACGGCCTTGTATCCGACGAGATTGGCCTGGCTCGACAGCGCATCCATGCCCTGCGCGCGGCTGATGCGCGGAATGAGTTCCATCGCCAGCAGCGTCACCCCCGCCGCCGCGATTGCCTCGATCGGCTTCGTCGTCGTCAGCGGATCGGCGAAACCGAGCAGAATCTGCCCCGGCTTCATGAATTGCAGGTCGCCCGCCCCCGCGTGGGGGTTTGCCCCGTGAGTCCGCACCTGCGCGATGAGTTGCGCTTCGGCGATGAGCTGCGCGCGATCCTCGACGATCACGGCGCCTTTGGATTGATAGGATTCGTCGGTGAAGCCGGCCTCGATGCCCGCGCCGCGCTCGATGCGCGCCTCGTGCCCCTCCTTCAACAATGCCGCGACTCCCGAAGGAACCAACGCCACCCGGCGTTCGGAAGGAAACAACTCGCGCGGAACCGCTACAATCATGACGTCCCTCTCATTCGCCGCGCATCATTCCGCACGGGATCACCACCATACCGATTTGAACCAGACTTTTCTATCCCGTGAAACAAGGTTGACGCCGCCGCGGCTTCATGGACGATGGCGAAGGGGCGTCGCGGCGCGTCGTAATGGAGACCGGAAACCGCATGACATCCGGCGGGCATTTGAATTCGATGACGGCGAACGACGGCTGGCGCGAGATGCGCTCGCGCGTGTTCGTCGGGGCGCTTGATCCCGAGTGGTCCGCGCCGCAGGTTCATGCGGTCGTCACCGAGGCGATCCAGAGCCGATGCGCCGGTGTGCTCATCACCCCGGTCCGGGCATCGCGCGTCGGCGCGATGCTTCAGGGCAGCGACGTGCGCGTCGCGGCGGCGGTGGGGTTCCCCCATGGAACGAGCAAGCCCACGATCAAGGCGATCGAAGCGACCAGCGGCATCAAGGACGGCGCGGAGCAGATCGCCGTCGTCGCGCATCTGCCGTACCTGCTCGGGTTCGATCTCGACGCGGCCCGCGCGGAACTGCTCGAGGTCGTCCGTGCCGCCCGCGCCACCCGCAGGGATGTCGTCATTCGCGTCATCGTCGAGTCGGCCTTGCTCATGGCTCGACATCCTGATCGGGGCGAACAGGCGATCGAGCTGGCGTGCCGGGCGGTGCGGGAAAGCGCGTGCGATGTCATCCAGACCAGCACCGGATTTCATCCCGCCGGGGGCGCGAGCGTCGAGGCGGTGGCGATGATGAAGAAGCACGGCGACGGCCTGCGCGTCGTCGCGTCCGGAGGGATCGGGGATTTCCCATCGGCCAGGGCGATGCTCCTGGCCGGCGCGGATGAACTGGTCTTCTGACCGCGCCCCCGAGCGCCCTGAAAGGGAAACCCCCGTGGTTCGTTTCATCGTTCTGATCGCGTTGATTCTCACCCTGGGCGGATGCGCGGTGCGGCGCGAGGCGATCAATGCGGATCGTCCGGCGAGGGTGATTTATCTGTCGGGCGTCGCCGGACCCGACTGGTTCGATCGGCGGTTCGTCAGCGCCCAGGGCGCTGACGGGCTGGAGGCGGAGATCGAGATATTCAACTGGCGACCGGATCGCTGGCCGCTGGCGGCGCTGCGCAACCAGGCGCGCAATCGCGAAGTCGCACAGCGGATCGCGCAGCGCCTGGTCGATCTCCGAACGGCCCACGGGGATCAGCCGCTCCACCTGATCGGCGTCAGCGGCGGGGCGGGCGTCGGCGTCTGGGCGCTGGAAGCGCTGCCCGACGACGTGCAGGTCGATCACGTCATCCTGCTCGCGCCAGCGGTGTCGAACGACTATGATCTGAGCCGGGCGCTGCGGCATGTGAAGGGCAGGATGTATGCGTTCTCGAGCCTGAACGACTGGCGGATCCTCGGAATCGGATCGTTCCTGTTCGGCACGGTTGACGGACAATACGAATGGGCGGCGGGGCTGACCGGATTCCATCGTCCGAAGACCGCGGACGCGGGCGAGTACGACAAGCTCGATCGCAGGCGCTATGATCCGTCGTGGTCGTGGCGATACGGATACCTGGGGGATCATGCGTCGATCCTCGCCACACGTTTCGCCAGCGGCTATCTCTCGCCTTTGCTTGCGGGCAAAGGCGCCGCCCCGCGATGAGAGGCATGATGAGGATGCTCCCATTTCTGAAACGACGATTCGCGTGCGTTCTCGTCGCGGCGCTGTTTTTCCCGGCCGGGATGACAATGGCGCAGACGACGCGCCCCGCACCGGTCGATGCGGAGGAGGCACGTCCCGCGCCGCGGGCGTGGCTGCTGCATCTGCCCGGCGTCGGCGGGGAACGCGCGATCGATCACTGGCTCACCGATGGATTGATCGAAGGCGGCGTGGACGCGCGCGTCACCATTTATGACTGGACTCATGGCCGCTTCGGCATGCCCGCGCTGGTGGATTACCGCAACAACCAGGAGGAATCGCGCAAAATCGCCGACATGATCGTCGCGCGGCGTCGCGCCGATCCGGCGTCGCCGATCCATCTCACCGCGCATTCCGGCGGGGCGGGGCTGCTCGTCTGGGCGCTGGAAAAACTTCCCCCGGATGTCGTCGTCGAATCCGTCCTGCTGCTGGCGCCGGCGTTGTCCCCCGAGTATGACCTGTCGGGCGCGCTGTCGCATGTCCGGGGAAAGATGCATGTCTTCTCGAGCGAGCATGATCCGGTTCTCGGCGCGGGGACACGGCTCTTCGGCACGATCGATCGCGTGAAGACCGACGCCGCCGGGCGGGTGGGCTTTCGTCGTCCCGCCGCCGCCGATGCGGAGCAGTACGGCAAGCTCGTCGAGCATCCGTATGATTCGCGATGGGCCCGCGCGGGGAATCTCGGGGATCATATCGGTGCGATGATGGAGCCGTTCGTCGTGTCGATCCTGGCGCCGACCCTGCTCACGGGCGAGGTTCCCGAACTGGAGCGGCGGTGAGCAGGCTCACCGGCTGGGTCGAACGGCTCGCCAGTGCCCGCAGGTCCACAGTCCGATCGCGGCGACGACGTGCGCGGCAATGCATACCAGCGCGCTGTCCGGCAAGGCGTAGGCGACATCCTGCCCGAGAACCGTCCATTCATATCCCGCGGATTCGCTCCAGAATCCGAGATGCCGCAGCACACCGTTGAGGACCAGGGGCGGATGCGTCGCGATCCCCAGCGACAGCATCGGCGCGTTCGATCGAATCCACGGCGACATCCACACCGGCCAGCCCAGGAAGATCAATCCAATGGCGCTGGTGAGGAAGCTCGCGACGAAAAGAGGCAATCGAACGCGCGCGAGCAGCGCCGCAAGTCCGGCGATTGCCAGTCCGAACGCCGCGATGACGAGATAGCATATGAACCATTGGGACAGCGTGAGGGAAGGACCGGCCGCGGCGATGAGCCAGGCGCATCCCACGCCATCGATCGCGCCTCCCGCGAGCAGCAGGCGATCACGGGCGCGCGTTTCCACCGCCACGAGCGGCGGGACGATCACCGCCAGCAGGAACGGCCCGAGGAGATACCACGCCAGCCCCGCGCCCGTCGTCATGACCAGCAGACCGGCGATTCCGCCCGTCAACAGCGCGGCGCCCCCGGCGCGCCAGAGCACTCCGCGGCCAAGGCATGCCGCATCCCCGCAAACCGAAGGCTGTCGCGCGAATTCATCGGTCACGATCCAGCCAGTGTAAACCTGAACCAACGCCATGGCCATCGTCCCACGCCGGTTGCCTTGGCGGTACGGGATCGGCGGTTCACAGCAATTGGGTGGATTGCAGCCAGGTTCGGGCGATCAGCATGTGGCCGGTGGACGAGGGGTGAACGCCGTCCGCCGCCCATACGATGTCGGGGCGCGCTTCCCTGGCTTTGACGAAGGCGTTGTGGAGGGGCACGACGGTTTCGGTGTCGAACTCGCGCGCCAAATCATGCACAGCGCGGATGTAGGGCTGAAGGGCGTCGTTGCCGTGTTCCGGTTGCGGCGGCCAGATCACGCTGGGTTCGCAGAGGATGAGATTGCATTGCGGCAGGCGAGCGCGCGTCCGCCGGAGGATGTCCTGATAGACGGAGATGAATCGATCGGTTGGAATGCCGTTGGACGGATCGTGCAGGCCGTGCCACACATCGTTGATTCCGATTTTGATCGACAGCACATCGGGCGCGTGCGCGAGCACATCGGTTTCCCATCGCGCCTGAAGATCGGTCACCTTGTTTCCGCTGATCCCGGTGTTGACGACCCTGGGCGCGCCGGCGGGGTTTTTTGCGGCGAGATAGTCGCGCACCATCCGGACATATCCGGCGCCGATTTGGTCGGGGCATTCGCGCCGGCCGCAGTCGGTGATGCTGTCGCCGATGAACAGGAGGGTGGAGGTCGATTGAAGGGTGATGCTCATGGTGCGGAGGTTTTACCGCGCGGTCGGCGCGGATGCCATGGGAAGGGATTTCACGATTCGTTCAAAAGGAAATCGGCCGGAACTCCATTCCCGAGTTCCGGCCGTGACGGAAAGGAGTACCTTTCCTGGGATTTCCTGAACCTCACGCCTTGCGACGGAACCGCCGCACGAGGCCTCCACCGGCGAGGGTCGCCAGTCCGGTCCACGCCGCCGCCGGAAGCGGGACGGGGGTTGCGGCCAGCGCCTTGATCTCGATGACGAGATCATTGAAGTCCTCGTCGCTCTTGGGTCCACCGGCGCAACCGCAGTTGAGGTCTTCCCAGAAGAGCAGCCAGGTGGTCATGCCGTCGTCGAGGTTCTGGATCTGGTAGGTCACCATGTGATCCGAGAGATCGACGTTGTCCCAGTTGCGCGAGGTGTGCTGGTCCCCGTCGCCTCCGCGCGCCCAGCGGTAGATGAGATCGGACAGATCAATATTGCTCGCGCTGCCGCTGACACCGAAGCCCGAACCCACGACGTCGAACAGCTTGTTGAAGGCGCCGCCGGTCTTTCCTTCATAGTAACCGAAGCTTTGCGCGTAGGAGGCGAATTTCGCCTCGACGCTGGCGCTGATGATCCCGCCGGTCCAGTATTGGTCGCTGGCGCCGTCGGGGTCTCCACCGACGGTGTCCATCACACCGTTGGACTCCTGCGTGTCCTGCACGCGCTTGGCGATGATCGTGCCGTCCGTGAAGTCCAAACCGCTCTGCGAGAAACTGGTCCCGTAGATGTGGTTGAGAATTTCCAGGTGGCTGGCTTCACCACCGGAGGGCTCATTGAGCCATGTATAACCTGCCTGTGCGCTGCCGGCAGTAAACAGGCCCGCTGCACAGGCGACTGCGCCAACAGCGATTCTGGAGGACAAATCTCGATGCATTTCCGTCTCCTTGAAATAGAGGAATGACACTGAAGGATCAACGCCCTGACATCAGGCGTGTGCAGTCAGAACTTATCACGGATTTGGAGGGCGGCTTGAAAAGTTGAGAAAAACAGGCGTGTTTCCGATCGATTCCGGTTCGATTTGTAACGGATGAATCGCCTCTGCACGGCGGGAGGAGTTTGCGGGTGGGTTACCGGACATTCCCGGCGAGTCGGGAAGGCTCATCGAGCCGATCGGAAAAGCTATCGGACGCCCGTCAAGGCGGCGGGACGACGATCTGATTCCAATGCGAATTGGTTCCGTGGCGGACGAGTTCCTTTCGGCGGCCTGGAGGAGGATGGGGGCGTATAAAAAAAGCGCGCAGGTTTGTCCTGCGCGCGGGGGGATTTTTCAGATTGTTTGGCGGTCTTTCCCGTGCTTCGCCTCCCGCGGTGCTGGGCGCGCCGCATGGGTGGCCGCCGCGCGAATCGGGTTTACGCCGATTCGCGTCGGCGTTCGGGCTTGAGTTCGAAAAGATTGCGCCGGCCATCCACGATGGCCTCGTCGATGATGTACTTGCCGCCCTGTCCATGGTCGGGAAGCTTGTACATCAGATCGAGCATGATCTCCTCGCACACCGCGCGAAGGGCACGGGCGCCGGTGTCGCGCTTCAGGGCGCGCTCGGCGATGCGTTCCAACGCGCCGTCGGTGAATTCCACCTCGGCGCCTTCCAGCCGAAACACCTTCTGATACTGCTTGACCAGCGAATTTTTCGGTGAGGTGAGGATGTTCACCAGCGTTTCGACATCGAGCGGTTCGAGCGTGGCGCACAGCGGAAGGCGTCCGACGAATTCGGGGATCATCCCGAACTCGACGAGGTCTTCCGGCTGAACCGGGGCCAGCACCTCCGCGCGGTCGTGGGCGCTTTCGTTGGGGGTGTTTTCGCTGTTGAATCCGATCTGTCGCCTGCCGAGGCGCTTGCGGATGATGTCCTCCAGCCCGACGAACGTGCCGCCGGCGATGAACAGGATCTGCGTCGTGTCCATCTGGATGTACTGTTGCTCGGGATGCTTTCGGCCTCCCTGCGGGGGGATGTTGGCGATGGTCCCCTCGAGCATTTTCAGCAGCGCCTGCTGCACGCCTTCACCGGAAACGTCACGGGTGATGGAGACGTTGGCGCTGGTTTTGCCGATTTTGTCGATTTCATCGATGTAGATGATGCCGCGCTGGGCGGCTTCCAGGTCATAATCCGCATTCTGCAACAGTTT
>CAYUNS010000185.1:0-2866 GCA_964446155.1 uncultured Tepidisphaeraceae bacterium
ATGTCTTTTTCTTTTCCTCCAGGTACTTAGATGTTTCAGTTCCCTGGGTTCGCTCCATACGGCCTATGAATTCAGCCGCAGGTGACTGGACGTTACTCCAGCCGAGTTTCCTCATTCAGAAATCTCCGGGTCAAAGCTTGTTTGCCAGCTCACCGAAGCATATCGCAGGCTACCACGTCTTTCATCGCCTCTCGATGCCAAGGCATCCACCATACACCCTTAGTAGCTTGACCACATTTATCGATCACCGTTTCCCACCGGGCAGGCGGGAACGGTACAGACGATCAATAACGGGCCAACATCGCCAAAAAGGTGCTCGACGATATCCACCCGACGGAAAAACAACTTGAGATGGGGATCACCTCATGCAGGGGTGGACATCGCGGAGTTCTACTTTCATTAGAACCTAATTAGAACCTCGTATTCACTTGTCAAAGAGCTGGCCGACCTTGACTTCATCTCATCGATGTCGTCGCCGCCTGCCATCCCGCCGAACGCGGGTGAGTGAGCCACATCATTACGATGGCTGACTGACTCGAGTTCGGCCGATGCATTTCCACGGGCATTGCTGCATGCCCTTCGTATCTGCCTGTCACCAGCATTCCGCCAGCGACCCAATTGTGGCTGGGAACACTATGCGGCGTGGTGAGCGGTGAAACCGGTTTGAGTGATCAAACTTGCGTTTCCTTCCTGACTCGCTTCCTTGGCCTCTTTCCATCCCTTCGGCAACAGGCTTCGTTGTCGAAGGGAGGCGAAGTATAGGATTCTTTTTTGTCGCGTCAAGGGCTGTCGATCGAATTTTTTGGTTTCGATGAAGACCTTGTTTTGACTTTTCATTCTCGCCGCAACCGGCTGCCGGTGCGACGAGGCGGGAAGATATAGGGGCGCGAACCGGGATGCAAGGGGTGTCGCCAACTTCCTCCACAATCTCAACTTCTCGACAATCGCCCCTTCCTCGATTCAACCTCGCGCGCCTCGGCCTCATCGTCGCTTCAGCGTTTCCACCGGCAGGAACTGAACGCCCCCGCCGGCGCTTTCGCCCGGCTCCATCCCGCCGCATCCCCTGCCGCAACAGGAACCGAATCCGCCCTTCCCGCGCAGCATCTTCACCGCCTGCCGCGCGAGCGCGGCGAGGCACGCGACGACAATCGCGATCACCAGCATATGCTGCATCCAGTCCGCCATCACTTCACGCCCACCGCGCCCCCACCTGGTAGACCCCCAATGCCACCACATACGCCAGCGCGTTCATATACACGATCATGAACATCGGCCACGCCCATCCGCCCGTCTCGCGTCGCACCACGGCCACCGTACTCATGCACTGCATCGCCAGCACGAACCACACCAGCAGGCTGAACGCCACCGCCGGCGTCCACACCGGAGAACCGTCGGCATATGCATCCCCGCGCATCGCCGCCGCAAGGCTCGTTGTATCCTCCCCCACGTCCCCAACGCTATAGACGATCCCCATCTGGCTGACGAAAACCTCCCTCGCCGCGAACGCCGCAATCAACCCGACGCCCATCTTCCAGTCGTAGCCAAGGGGTTTGATGATCGGTTCCATGAGATGGCCCAGCCGGCCGGAAATGGAGTGCTCGAGCCGAGCGGAAGAAACGGCGGACATCGCATTGTCATGCTTGTCCTTCAGCACCCAATGGAGCGTCGCGGCGCCGCCTTCCATCGCTTCCTGCACGCGTTTGTCGCCTTCCGCCGCAGCCGAAGCATAGACTTCCGCCGCACGTTCCTCCGGCAACCCTGGATAATACGCCATCGCCCAGAGCACGACGCTCAGGCAAAAAATGATCGTCCCCGCCCGCGTCAGGAACGCGCGCGTGTTCGTCCAAACCGTCCGCACGATCTGTGAAATCTGCGGGATCTTGTACGTCGGCAGTTCCATGATGAACGCCGATGAAGACCCTTTCAGGAGCGACCGCCTGAACACCCACGCCGTCCCCGCCGCCGCGAGGATGCCGAGCGCGTACAGCCCCAGCATGATCCCCGCCTGCCCGAAGGCGCTCCCTCCCGCGAAAAACGTCCCGATCAACAGGATATAGACCGGCAGCCGCGCGCTGCAGCTCATGAAAGGCGCGACGAAAATGGTCGCGAGCCGATCGCGTCGATCCTCGATCGTCCGGGTCGCCATGATCCCGGGAATCGCGCAGGCGAAGCTCGACAGCAGCGGGATGAAACTCTTGCCATGCAACCCCACGCCGCGCAGCAGGCGATCCATCAAAAATGCCGCCCGCGCGAGATATCCACTGTCTTCCAGAATCGCGAGAAACAGGAACAGCATCGCGATCTGCGGCACGAAGACCACGACGGCGCCCACGCCGGCGACGATGCCGTCGGCCCACAGGTCCGTGATCGGACCGGCGGGCAATAACGGGGTCGCCTTCTCACCCAGCCATGCCACGCTCCGCTCCATGAAACCCATCATCGGGTCCGCGATGAAGAACAGCGAATAGAACAGCGCTCCCATGATCGCCATGAAAATCGCCAGCCCCCACACCTTGTGAATCAGCACCGCGTCCACGCGCTCGCTGAGCGGCCGGGCCGATGCGTAGCCCGGAAAGCGCATCCCATCGCCGTTGGATGAATCCCCGTCCGTACCCGGTCCCTCCCCTCGGGCGCGCCTCACAACGCCGTCGATCCATCGGTAATGCGCCTCGATGTCCGCCTGCATCGGATCGATCCCCCGATCCGTCAGTCGATGCATCGCCGCGCGGACCCGCTCTCCGATCGGCTCCTGTTTTTCGTAGTGAGCCAGGTCGGGCGCGTGATCGCCAATGAGCAATCGCTCGGCCGTCACGCCGCGCCTGCGCAAGTCGCCCGCCGCTGCGTCCAATGCCGTCGCCAGCGCGTC
>CAYUNS010000185.1:2876-6825 GCA_964446155.1 uncultured Tepidisphaeraceae bacterium
CGTCCACTTCGCCGCGCATGACGGTGGGCAACGGCCAATCCGGCAACGGCGCGACCGCGGCACGGAAGATCGCCCCCTTCAGCTCCATCAGGCCTTTTCGCTTGTGCCCCACCACCGCAACGACCGGCACGCCCAGTTCCCTTTCCAGCGCATCGGGCGATACGCCCGATCCGCGCCGTTCGGCGATGTCCGTCATGTTCAGCGCCACCACCATCGGCCGGCCCAGTTCGATCAACTGGCTGACGAGATACAGATTCCGCTGCAAATTGCTCGCATCGACGACCACCACGACCACATCCGGCGCCGGCGTGCCCGCGCGCAAACCGCGCAGCACCTCCATCGCCACCTGCTCGTCCGGGCTTCTCGAAATGAGACTGTAGGTTCCCGGCAGATCGATCACCGTCGTGGTGGAACCGTCGGGCAGCCGGCAGCGGCCGGTCTTCTTCTCCACCGTCACACCGGGATAATTCCCCACCTTCTGCCGCAACCCCGTCAGGGCGTTGAAAATCGTCGTCTTGCCGGAATTGGGATTCCCTGCAAGTGCGATTGTCGCAATTGATGTTGTTTCTTTGACGGATGATGAGTCGTCACAACGGATGGACATGGTTCAGTTCCGTGCGATCAGCACATGTCGCGCCTGATCTTCACGCAGGGAAAGGCAATATCCCCGCAGCCGAAATTCGATCGGATCGCCCAGCGGCGCCCGGCGGATCGCCTCCACCGCCACCCCGTTGCAAAACCCCATCTCCAGCAACCGCCGACGCAACGCTCCGTGCCCCCCCACCGACACCACCCGTCCGCAACAGCCGATCCCTAACTGGTGCAACGGACAGTGCATCGGATCCATCCCCACCGGACAATCGCCACGGGCATCCTCAGGGTATTTCATAGAGTTGAGACTCTATCTCAATGTGGGAGAAAAACAAGACTGTTGTGTCCGCTGAACAGGACCGGCTTGCGCATCTTCATGTTGCGCCCCCCCCCGTTTCGCCCCTTGTTTCGCCCCTTGTTTCGCATGGTCCAGGCGCGGAATCGAGCAAGCCGCCTCGCGGCCGCTATCGGCGCTGCCCGATCGGATCGACCTTTCGGCCGAACGCGCCGATGTAATCGTCCGTCGGGCGGATGATGCGGTTGTTGCGGTGCTGCTCCATCACATGCGCGGTCCATCCCGCAACGCGGGCGATGGCGAAGATCGGCGTGAACAAATCCAGCGGGATGCCCATCGTGTAATAGGCGCTGGCCGAAAAGAAATCGACATTGGGATTGAGATTCAGCGCCGCGCCGCTGGAGCTTTTCGCCTCCTGCATGATCGGAATGAGGCGCTCGGACATCTCATACCATTTGCTGTTTCCCGCGGCCTCACCGAGCTGCCTGCTCATTTTTCGCAGGAACGTGGCGCGCGGATCGAATGTGCGGTAAACGCGATGCCCGAAACCAGGTATTTTTCGCTTGTTCGCAAGGCGCTCGCGCACCATGCGCTCGGCATCGTCGGCGTCCTTGCAGGCCAGGAGCAGTTCCATGACATCCTGATTGGCCCCGCCGTGAAGCGGCCCCTTGAGCGCGCCCAGGGCCGCGGTGATCGCCGCGTGCATGTCGGCGAGGGTGGCGGCGGTGACGCGCGCGGCGAAGGTGCTGGCGTTCATGCCGTGTTCCGCATGCAGGACCAGCGCCGCGTCCATCACGCGAGTCAGCGTGTCGTGCGGCTTTTTCCCCGTCAGCATGTAAAGGAAATTCGCGGCGAGGGTGAGCGACGGATCGGGATCGATCGGCGAGTCGCCGTTCCGCAGCCGGTGGAACGCCGTGACGATCACCGGAAACTGTGCGGTGAGACGCATCGCCTTGCGGAGGTTGGCGTCGGGTTCATTGTCCGCGAGATCCGGGTCCGCCGCCGCCAGCGCGCTGCCGGCGGTGCGGAGCGCGTCCATCGGCTGGGTCGTCTTCGGAAGCGCCTCGAGAATCGCGGCGACATGCCCCGGCAGGCGCGCCGACACCGCCAGGCCGTTCCGCAGCGCGTCCAGTTGCGAACGGGTCGGCAGCGCGTCGTGCCACAGCAGATGGGCGGTTTCCTCGAAGCCGGCGTTCTCGACGAGATCGCCGATCTCATACCCGCGATAGACCAGCCGCCCGGCCTGCCCGTCGATGAAGCATATCTCGCTTTGAGCCGCGACGACGCCCTGAAGTCCACCGGGCGCTTTCGCAGGAGTGGGCACAACCTCGCTCATTTCACATCCTCACTGGTCAGGACAGCGCCCCGAAACGGGATCAACTGATATGATGACACGGAAATCGCTTGAAAAGACGCGTAAATCGCGGCGTCCGCGCGACTATAGCCGCCGTCATTTTGTCCGTCAACGAAACGAAAGGCGTCGTTTTCGTGGATTCGCGACGATGCCCCTGCGGCGGGGCTTGAGCGCATTTCCGCACAACGCTCTGCTCCGTTCCCGGTAATAATTCCTGGACTGTTCGCCTCGTGAAACGCATTGCCGCAGGAGATGGAGAAGTGACCGATTCCGCCATGCCTTCTGAACCATCCGTAACGGAAGCATCCCCGGATGAGCCGGGATCAGCCGGGTCTTCCCCCCCGCCGATCGCGCGCGGAACCCTGCCGATGTTGGTTCCCGACGAGCCGGCATGGAAACGAAACTTTTTTCTCCTCGCCCTCGCGGTGGTCGTCGGATGGTTCTTCTGGAGCATGACGTTCTACTGGGTTCCCGTGCATGGGGGAACGGATCAGAACGGCTATCTCGTGGGCGGACGGCTTTTGTCCGAAACGGGCACGATGAAGTTCGCCCCGCGCCAACCCGGGTCGGGGGAGTTCGATCCTTACCAGTTCGTCGGGCGCATGTGGGTCGGTGCGGAAACGGGCACCGAGCGCGAGCGCTTTTATCCCAAGTATCCGCTTGGCCTGCCCGCGCTGGTGGCGCTGGCGCTCAACGTCGGCGGCGAGGCATGGGGACCGGTCCTCGTCTACTGGATCAACCCCATCGCGATGACCTTGTCGCTGGTCGCCGTGTTTCTGCTGATCCGCCTGGTCATCGGATCGTTTCTCGCGTTGCTCGCGACCGCGGTGGTCGCGACCAGCCCCGTCACCATGCTGCTCACGACCAACCCCAACAGCCACGCCACGGCGATGTTCTGCGTCGCATGGGGCATGTACCTGCTTGCGGCATGGTGGCGCCGCGACGGAGCGACGCGCGCGGTCCTCGCGGGGCTGCTCCTCGGCTACGCCGCCACCATCCGATACACCGAGGCGCTGCTGATCCTCCCAATCCTCCTGGTCCTGCTCTTTCGCATCCGCGCCGGTGGGCGGGTTCTGCGGCAAGGTGGACTGTTGCTCCTCGCATGGGCGATTCCGATCGGATTGCTCGCGACCTACAACTGGTTTGCGATGGGCACGCTGACGGGCTATGACCCGACGAACGAAAGCAAGCCCGGCGATGCGTTCAAGCTCGAGTTCTTCCTGGACAACTGGGAAACGATGCTCCGCCACCTCGCGACCAACGGGTTGTTCTTCATTTTTCCCATCGCGATCGTGGGACTCGTCTGGATGTTCTGGTCCCGCTGGCGGCTGGCGATGGTGATGGCGGCGTGGATCGTCCCCTGCCTGATGGTCTACACCTTCTATTACTGGGCGCCCGACGGAACGAACGTCGGATATCTCCGGTTTTTCCTGACGATCCTGCCCGGATTGGCGTTGTGCGCGTTCTGGATGATGGCGCACATCATGGACATGACGCTGAAATCCCATCCAACGATCAGCGCCAACCTCTGCACCTCCCTTGCCGCCGGCGTGCTGACGGCGATCGCGGTCGCGGTGCATCTCGCGAACAACGCCCCCTCGCTCGAATCGGATCACTACAGCCGGCGGATGCTGGCGTTCAACGCGCGGCAGGTGCTCGACATCGCGCCTGCGGGATCGGTGCTCTTCGTGCAGGCCGTGGTCCTGCAC
>CAYUNS010000186.1:0-6721 GCA_964446155.1 uncultured Tepidisphaeraceae bacterium
CCGTCTACCTGCCCGGCGAAGACGCCCCGCGCACCCTCGTGGGCATGTATTCGAGCCAGGACCTGCTCGCCGCCATCGCCCCCACGACCACCGCCGCCCGATGACCGCGCCATCGCCCCCGCCTCGATTTTCGCGCGGCCCAATCGCCTGTCGAAGGCCCATGCGACGTGAAAAGCGCGTGGGAATTTTCTTGACGACGGAGAGTGCCCCCCGCATACTTCCCTCCGGCCGAACCGGCGGCCACCCGTCCGCGGGAAGGGCCAAGCCCACCTTTTGCGTCGTTCAAACATAGAACTCTTTCCCGCCGTTCTTAGCGGACAAACGGCAACCGGAAAGGGTTTGCCATGTCCACGCCACGCCCGACGGCGCCAAAGCGCCTGCCCGTCAAGCCGTCCGAAGAAAATTTGCGCAAGCAGGCCAAGCGCCTGGCCAGGCAGGAGAACCTTGCGCTGGCCGATGCGCAGCATCGGCTGGCGCGCGACTACGGCGCCAAACACTGGGCCGAACTGATGCACATCGTGGAGACGATGCTCCGCGGGGCGGATCAGTTGTCCTATGTGAAGTACGACATGGAAGCACTCCCCAAAGCGGCCAACAGCAACGACATTCATCTCGTGCGGACGATCCTCGCCTCCGGGGAGTTCACGCAGCACGATCTGGACCTTGCGCTGGCAAGGTCGGTGCTCAGCTTCGACAAGCGCGGCGAGATTGCGCGCCTGTTGATTGGACACGGCGCCGACCCCGACGGCCAGTACGGGTCCAACTACGGACCGATCGTTTTCGTCACTGGTGAATGCCTGGACGTGGAGGGCCTTGAATTCCTGATCGCTGCCGGCGCCGACGTCACGTTCCCGCCGATCGACACGAAATATGGCCGGCAATGCCCCTTGTCGTATTGGCTGGGAACCTATGTTCGTGGCCAGAATGCCGCAAAACATCGCGGAATCGACATCCTGTTGAAACACAACGCGTTCATCCCACCCGAAGTTTCGCCGCCGATTCTGGCCATTCATCGAGGCGACGCGAAGCGGCTCGGCGAGTTGATCGACGCCGATCGCTCGCTATTGCGAAAAACCTTCCGCGACATGCCGTACGGCAACATCAGCCTCGCCGGCGCGACGCTGCTGCACTGCGCCGTCGAATTCGGCGAGATCGACTGCATCGACGCGATTCTGTCCCGCTATCGCGACTGGGGCGATCTGGACATGAACTCCAAGGCCGAGGTGATCGACGGCATCGGCGGGCAGACGCCAATCTACCACGCCATCAACACCAATGGCGATCGCAACTTCCACGTCCTGGAACACCTCGTCCAACGCGTCGGCCAATACATCGACATGAGCGTGAAGGCGACGTGGCGAAGCTACGGCCAGCCGCAGACCGAACCGCTCACGCCGCTGGAATATGCGCTCAAGGCCGAGCGGGAGATGGACCCGAAGCAGGCGCATTACAAACCGCGTGTGAAGGATGAAATCGCGCTGCTCGTCCCGCTGGACCGCCGCGCGACGATCCGCAAGGCCACTGAACGCGGCGACATCGACACGGTTCGCATGATGCTCGACGAATACCCCGAATTGCTCGCCGGTGAATTATGGCCCGGTGCGATTCACCGCGCGAAATCGTTGGAACTGGTGAAACTGCTGCTCGATCGCGGCCTCGATCCGAACGATTGCCCCGCCCCGCGCAAGCCGCTGCACCTGGCGGCGTACTACTCGCTGGCGGACATCATCGAGTTGCTTGTGGAGCGTGGGGCCGACGTGAACTTCCGCAATCCGCTGCGCGAAGTCCCGATGGATCTGATCGACGCCTACGAACCGCGCCCGATCGGCGACGAACAGAGCCGGCGGTCGCGCGACGCGCTCCTCAAGGGCGGCGCGACGTACGACACCCACACCGCCGTCCGCATGGGCGATATCGACATGGTGCGGCGGATGATCGACGCCGATCCGAAGGCGATCGACGCGGCCGACGATGGCTGGCATCCGCTGGCGCGGGCGGCGCGGGGCGGGCGCGTTGAAGTCGCCAGGCTGCTGCTCGATCGCGGCGCGAACGTCGATGGTACGACCGACAAAGGGAACACGCCGTTGTGGTTCGCGTGTCAGTCGTCCGCGAATGCCGATGATCGCATCGCCGTCGCGACCATGCTCCTCGACCACGGCGCCGATATCCACAAACGATGCGAGGACGGCACCAACGCCATCCATTTCGCCGCATGGCGCGGGCCGGTCGAGATGGTCAAGCTGCTGCTCGATCACGGCGCCCGCCACTGGCTCGGCGACGACAAGGGCAAAACCCCCGCCGATTATGCGCGCGATTCCAATGTCAACCCGCGGAAAGACGCGATCGTCAAGCTGCTGTCGAAGATTGATTACGACGACGCGAACTTTGCCCGCGCCGTCGCGATGATCGACGCGGGTGATGTCGAAGGATTGAAGCAACTCCTGGCCGATCATCCGTATCTTGTCACGATGCGCGTGACCGACGACAGCGCGACGACGCGAGCCTATTTCAGCCAGCCGACGCTGCTGCATTTCGTCGCGAACAATCCCTATCGCAACAAGGAAATGCCGCCGCGCATTCTGGAGACGACACAGGTCATTCTGGACGCCGGCGCCGACGTGGACGCGAAGACGCCGCACGACATGGGCGGCACGACGCTGGCGCTGGTCGCCTCGTGCGAGCCGGCGCGAAAAGCGGATGTGCAGGTTCCGCTGATCGAACTGCTGGTGCGTCACGGAGCCGATCCCGCCGCTGGATTGCAGGGCGCGATCGTTCACCGGGAAATCGCAGCGGTCGAGGCCATGCTGCGGCTGGGCGCGAAGCATACGCTCGTCTCCGCCGCCGGCATGGGCGACAGCGACACGGTACGTCGGCTGCTCAAAGCCAATCCGACGGATGAAGAGAAGCAGACCGCGATCTGGGCCGCCGCCATCAATGGTCGCGTCGGGCCGGTCGATACGCTGCTGGATGCGGGCATCGATATCAACGCGCGCCTGCCTCGGCCATTCAATCCGACGATCCTGCACGAAGCGGCGATGCACGGTCATCGGCGATTGGTTGATCGGCTGCTTCAACGCGGCGCCGATCCGACGATCCGCGACAAGCAATACAACGGCACGCCGGCTGATTGGGCATTCCACGCCGGCGGGCAGGAGGCATTGTCGCGGCATATCAGGGAGATGACACCGATGGTCGCAGCCATCACCGCCATACGGCGCGGCGACGTTGACGAACTTAAGCGACGACTGGCGGACGATCCGCAACTGGTCGCGACACGCCTGAATGGTCGAACGCTCCTCCACATCCTGTGCGACTGGCCCGCAAACATGCCGCGGTCCAGCGGCAGCGCCCGCGCGCTGGTCGCCGCCGGCGCCGACGTGAACTCGCCGCTCCAGCGGGAGGACGATCATCCCGCCGATACATGGGCACACAACGCAACGCCCCTGCACTGGGCCGCCAGCAGCAACGACGCGACGGAGTTGTGTCGGACATTGATCGATCTTGGCGCCGACATCAATGCGGTGACCGACGACGACGGCACGACACCGCTCACCAACGCGATGCACTTCAACATCCCCGGTGCGGCCGACGTGCTGTTGAAAGCCGGAGCGAAGGACAGCCTCATTATCGCCGCGGGGCTTGGTGATCTTGAGCGGGTGAAATCGTTCTTCAACGCAGACGACACCCTGAAGGCCGGCGCCGGCGATCCACCGTTCAAAAACGCCGACGCTCGCCGTATTCTCGCGCAGGCGATCAATTTCGCCGCGGCGCATGGCCACCATCACGTGATCCGACACCTTGCCGGTCGCGGCGCGCCGCTGAGCGAGCCCGACACGTTCGTCAAACATTTCTGCACGCCGCTGCATCGCGCGGCGCTGCGCGAGGACATTCCGACGATGAAGCTCCTGCTGGAACTCGGGGCCGACCCCAACGCGACGGACCCCGCCTTCCACGCCACGCCCCTTGGCTGGGCCGAACACAATGGCTGCGCCAAGGCCGCGGCGTTTCTGAAATCCATCCCGTAATCGCCGAGGGAAAGACGGCAAAGCAAGTCTCATCCCCGCGCCGCCATCCATTGCCTGTTGGACTGACAATGCCCGCGAGGGGTTGTTTCAGATACAATCGCAGGCATGAGCGCGCAGGCATCGTATCTTCGTCTCGCCGCCGCATGTGTGTTGAGCGGGACCGTGGTGGCGACATGGCTGGAGGCGCGGGCGATGGGGCTGGCCGACGTGCCCCTGTTGGCGGGCGGGTTGATCGGCCCGGTGCTGTATTTCACCCTCGGCGTCGGACTTGCGGGAGTGTTATGGGGTATCGCCGCAATGTTGTCTCGGCCGACCGAAGCGCCTCGGCCACTTATGACGCGACTCGACGAGATCGCCGAATCGCTCTCGCAAATCGACGCAGGCATGGCGGCGCTGCGCGATTCGATCGATCGAATCGCCCCCGGCGACGCATCGCCTCCGGTGAACGCCACTGATCCCACCAACATTGAGCGCATCGCGCTTCTCCTCGAGGAACTACGCGACATCACACTGATGACCGATGAACAGCGGCGGGCGCGTGCCCGCGATCTGGGGCATCGCCGACGCGATGAATCGCTGCGGCAAGTGGATGAAGCGCTCGCATCGCAGGACTGGGCACGGGCCGAGGCGCTGTTGAGCCGGATCGACGCCGCGTTTCCCGGAGACGAACGAGTCCAGGCCTGCCGCGAGAAGCTCGATCGCTCCCGCGCCGCCGTCGAAGCCGGTCGGCTGGAGGATATCCGCTCGCGCATCGAGGACCTGATCGCGATGACCGCATGGGACGCCGCCCTCGCCGAGACGGATTCCTTTCTTCGCCAGTTCCCCGACAACGCCGACGCCCTGGCGCTGCGGCGGCGGATCGAACGCGAGCACCGCATCTTCAACGACTCGACCGTCGAGCATCTTTACAACGAGATCAGGCACGACACCGATCGACGCAACTGGCGGCGGGCGCTGAGCGCCGCCAGGCGCCTTCTCGAACGATTTCCCGATCATCCGCGCACGCGCAAGATCGCGCGGCAGTTCGACGCCATCGAGGAAAATGCTCAGATACAGGAACGCCACGAGCAGGAAACCCGCATCCAGGAACTGATCCGCGCCAGGCGATTCGACGACGCGATCAAGATCGCCGAATCGCTGATCGAGCATTACCCCACCTCCCCCCAGGCCGAGACATTGCGAAACATGCTCCCCGTGCTGCACGAACGATCGCGGAATGCGCCATGACCCATTCCGTGGAAACCAGGCGGGTGAAGCCGCTGATGCCGCCGTTATATGTCGCGAATCACAAGCGGAACAACCGAACCGATCGATGAGCCGGGCGCTCGCTCAAGGCGACCGGCTTGAAGGATCGGGCGGCGAGGCGCAAGATGCATCGATGAAGATTCTGACCGAGTTGTGTTCCATCCCCACCGCGCCTTTTGTCGAGGATCGCGTCGTCGGATACGTCGAACGGTTCGTAAAGGCCCGCCCGAGGCTGCGTCTTCGGCGGGACGCCCACGGCAATCTGCTGATCGAGCTGCCGGGGAAAACGCGATCGCCACGATGGGTTTTCACCGCGCATATGGACCATCCCGGCTTCGTCGCCGACAAAATGCTCGACGCGAAAACACTCCGTGCCCATTTCCGGGGGTATGTGTTGGCCGATTATGTCAGGGGAGCGAAGGTGCGATTTTTTGATGGGGCGCGGGAGATTCGCGGGCGGGTGATCGAGGTGAAGACACGGAAGGATCGCGAGGTTCCCTCGCAGGCGACGGTCGCCGTTTCCGGCGGGGTCGCGCCCGGATCACCGGGGATGTTCGACGTGGAGGCCGGCCGGGTCCGGGGCGGGCGATTCGTCTCCCGCGTCTGCGACAATCTCGCCGGCGCCGCCGCCGCCCTGGCGATGCTCGATCGGCTCGCCCGGAATCCGCCGAAATCCGCCGTCGCCGTTCTTCTCACCCGTGCGGAGGAGGAGGGATTCATCGGCGCCATCGCCGCCTGCCTGCAACCGAAACTGTTGCGCAAAAACGACCGCCTCATCGTCATCGAATGCTCCGCGATGCAGCCCTTCGCGCCACAGTCCAAAGGACCGATCATCCGCGTGGGGGACAGGACCAGCATCTTCAATTCCGATCTCAGCCACTTCATCACCACTCTCGCCGGGCAACTGGTCAAAAAGCGCGCCGGCTTTCAGTTTCAGCGTGCTCTCATGTCCGGTGGAACCTGCGAGGCGACGGTCTACAACGTCTACGGCTATACGGCTGCGGCCATCTGCCTGGCCTTGGGAAACTATCACAACATGGACCGTGAAACGAAGCGCATCGCCCCGGAATACATCGATGCGAACGACTGGAATGACATGGTGCGGCTGTTCATCCACATCGCCCGGAACGCCCACACCTGGCAATCCGGACACAAGCCGCTGAAGGAGCGGCTGGAAAGACGATTCGAGGAGATGCGGCGGCGGCTGTAGCGAACCCTCGGATGCGCCCGCGTCGGTCGATCGCCCCGCTCCCGGGCGCTATTCCTCCATGATCGTCTCGCGGACCACTTCCTCGATCGTCGTCACGCCGTCATAGATCGCGAGCAATCCGCTCTGGCGAAGCGTGCGCTGCTCCTCGCGCACCGAGGTCAGCAGCGCATCGGTGCGCCGCCGGTCGGTGACGTCGGTGACGAGCGTGATGAAGCCGCCGTCGCGATAGGGCCGTTCCTCG
>CAYUNS010000187.1:0-6669 GCA_964446155.1 uncultured Tepidisphaeraceae bacterium
CGCCTGCAAGCGATGCGATGCGAAGTTTGAACAACTGGTGCGTTCGATGAACAGCGAGACGAAGGTCAAATGCCCCGAATGCGGATCAAGCCAAACCGCGCGGGCGCTGAGCGTCTTCGCCGTTGGCGCCGAAAGCGCCGCCGGCGCCCCGGCCGCTCCCGCCTGCTGTCCCTGCGGCTCCTCCAACCCCTGTGGGATGGGGTGACCACGCGGGCGTGCGGTCGGGCGGGCGCGGCCGGCCTCGGACCTCATGACGCCCTCTTTTCATAGGACAAGGGCGACTCGTTTCACCGAGCCGCCCTTTCCCGTTTACTCTGCTGCCGCAGGGGTGTCTTCACTTATCCGAGCAACGCCAGCACGTTCTGGGGCGAGCTGTTCGCCTGCGCCAACACGGAGGTGTTGGCCTGCACCAGGATCTGCGCCCGCGTCATCGCGGCCGTTTCCGCCGCGAAATCCGCGTCGCGGATCGCGCTCTCGCTCGCCGTCACGTTCTCCAGGGCCACCGACAGGCTGTTCACGTTGGTCTCCAGAACGTTCTTCTGGAACGCGCCCAACCGGCCGCGAAGATTCGCCACCTGGCGGATCGCGGTGTTGAGAATCTTCTGCGCCTGGATCGTGTTCCCCGACACCAGCGAGTAATCCCCGCCGCTGCCGAGTTCCGACAACCGACCGACCACGCTGTCGCCCAGCGTCGAGGTGGACATCGAACCGATGCCGACATGCACCTGGCCCTGGCGATTCACTTCCGATCCCAACTGGAACTTCGCGCCCCCGCCGGTGATCTGGAACTCACTGTCATCGACGGTCTGCGTCGCGAACGCCGCGCTGAGCGTCAGCTCGGCGTCGAGGTTGTTCGTGCGCACCGAGGCCGTCAGGCCATCGACTTCCGCGCGGTTGCCGTTGATGCTCACTTCCGCGTCCTTGCCGTAGTCCTCTCCGTCCGCGAACGTCCCCGTGATCGTCCGCAGGCTGACGAACTGCTTGGACCCGTAGGCGGTCGAGACGAACTGCAGCGCCGTCGCCGAGACGATGGCGCTGACGCCGGTCGCCTGGCTGAGCTGGTTCACCGCCGTCGCGATCGCGCTGGTCGTCGTGCCCGCGGCGAACGAGAGTTGCTCGATCCCCTCGGCGCCCGCGACTTCGATCGTCACCGGCTCGGCGCCCACCGCCGTGCCCGTGAACCGCACGTCCGCGAGTTGCGCGCTGCCCGTCACCTGCACGGTGATGTTCACCTCGCCGTTGTCCGGCAGCTTGGCGGTGTTGATCTGCATCGCGCTGATCGCGTTCTCGTCCACGTTGCCGGTCGCATAGTCGAGCGAGCCGTTCAGCAGCTTCACGCCGTTGAACTGCGTGGTGTTGGCGATGCGGTTGACGCTGTTCAGGATCGCGTCCACCTGGAGCTGGTTGGCCTTGATTTCCTCGGGGGACAATGCCCCGTTGTTGGCCGCCTCGATCGTCAGGCTTTGGACCTCCAGCAGCAGCGCCGACACCTCGCTGAGCGCGCCTTCGGCCGTGTTGATCACGTTGGTGGCGCGCTGCGAATTGTCGATCGCCTGGTTGATCCCGCTGATCTCGCTGCGAAGCGTCTCGCTGGCGATCAGCTTCGCCGGCGCGTCCTTGCCGCTGTTGATCTTCAATCCGCTGGAGAGGCGCTGCAGGCGCATCGCCAGGTCGGCGTTGTTCTTGTTGAGACGGTTGATCGCCTGAAGCGACGAAATGTTCGTGTTGATTCGGCTCATGTGTATCCTCCGTGATACTCCGACCTGTCCGGCCGGTCTGGGCGGCGGATGTCCATATCCGCCGCGACGGGTGTTGTTCCACGAACGAACGGATCACGAATCCATCCATCCGCGGCGGCGGCGCGCATGACAGTCCCCGTCAGTCGCATTCGCCATCATTACAATTTATGGAATACTGAGCCGGCGCTCCGCCCGGCGAAGGCATGTGTTTGCGAGGGGTGCAACCTCCTTGTCAGACGATCCCGACGGCCGAATCCGTTCGACCGCCGCATGACCCGCCCGAAGGCGGACATGCTTCAACACCCCATACTGTCGGATGCTCCATCGCGCAAACTTGAACGAACGCCCCCGCATTTCCTGCGCGTCCCCCCGTTTCCAATAATAACCGCCGGGATTTCCCCCCATCCGCCCCGCGCAATCGTTGCGCCCCCGGCACGACGCTTGCCGGCGGAGAAAGCATGGCCGCGCGACCCGCCCCTCCCATTTTATATACCAGCCGTCATGAGAGTCGGCGCATGATCTTTCTTCGCCGGCTGAGCCGGAGGGAGGAGCGGAACAGAGCCATTTCAAGCCCGCATGGGACTGTTTCGGAGTTGTAAGAGCGCAAGTTGAGGTTGGAAGCGCGCAATTCAAAGCCGGCCTCGCGCGAGGGGGAGTTTCCCTGCATAGAGCACTGGGTCCAGTTGCAGGTGGGCGACTATCCGCCTCCGCCGTCAACGCCTCGTCCGGAAAGCGAATGGGAACCCGAGACGTTCCCGAACAATCTCAAGGGTCTGTGGCAAAGTTATATCGCCGCCAAGGACAAGATGATTGAAGTCCTCAACGCTATCGGGGACCAGGGACAGACGGTCGACGCGATCCGACTGCTGAAAGAATAGGGAGCCACCGACGCCGCCATCCTGTCGGCGACGGATGACGCGATCGCCAGCCTGGACACGCTGGAAACGAAGTACGATGAGTATCTCCAGCAGTACAACACGACGAGCCAGGCGGCCAGGGATTACATGGAGGGTGTCTGGTACACGTCGCAGGCTGACTACGACGTGTTGAAGGCGATCCAGAAGCTGCCGCGGGACATTGCGGGGTTGCAGCCCAATCCCGAGCAGGCCGCGAAGATCACCGATGCGCTGGCCGCTTTCGCGGAAGGCGCAGGGGTGATGGTCGAGAACAACAGTTTTGTGGTGAACGTCGCCGAAAGCGCGCACAACGCGGCCCAGGCGGCGTTGGCGGTCGGCGGCACGACGCAGTTGGTCTACTTCGGCGCGAGGATCCTGACCGAACAGGGACTGGCCGCGTGCGCGAGGCAGGTGGCGGTGCTGGTGGCGGCGAGCACTGCGGTGAACTTCGCGGCCGGGCAGGCCATCTCGCTTGCGCAGCAGTATGGCGTCAATCCCGACTACATCCGCATCGGCGCCGACGCCATCCAGGTGGTGACACTGTGGCGCGCGACAAAGCTGCAACGGCTGGGGTGCTTCATCGCGGGAACGCAGGTCGTCATCGGATACGATGCCGAAGGCAACGCGGTCACACGGAGCGTTGAAGACCTCGAAGTGGGGGACATGGTGCTCTCGCGCAGCGACTTGGATGCCGGCGATGATCTTGATTCACGGCCGGTCACGGCTGTTTCGACTCGGACGGTATACCAGTTGCAGCATGTGGAGGTTTCAGACTCAAATGGCGATAGTGAGCACCTCCAAAGCACAGTGGAGCACCCTTACTATGTGGTTGGAAAAGGTTGGGTGCGGGCGGACGAGTTGGCGACCGGCGACAGAATGTTGAGTGATAGCGGCCAGATGCTGACCGTCAGCCAGTCATGGACGGAGCAGCTAATTGGCGGTGTTGAGGTCTACAATTTAACGGTCGATGGCGATCACACCTACTTCGTCGAGGATGGAACAGGCACTCAAGAATTTATATGGGTACATAATGCTGCCAACTGCGGCGGGAATTTCCGCGTACCTAAGCCAACATGGCTCAAAGATAAAGGCATCCACGTCGAGGATTTTAAGCAGGCATTTGTGCCGAACAATGGATCCAAATTCAATATCGCGGTAGATGCCGGCACCGACGAGATAGTGTTGGTCCCGCGACTAATCCAAGGTGGATCGAATATTCCGACCGGCATGACTGTCACGGAGGCGGCCGAACTTTTTCCGTTGTAGCGGAGTTAATACATGAGCAGAGAGAGCCGAATATTACCGCACGTTCGTGTGACCTTATACCTGGCTGGTGCTTCTGATGACACCGGCGCCGTATCAGATTATATCAAGCTGAAACCCACACGTATCTGGCATCGACCTTCTGTTGTTGCTGCGCCCACCATTCCAGAGACAACTTGGGAATTCTGCGTTCAGCGGCCCAGTGACAGCATTGATCCCGTAATGAAGGATATGCTCTCGCAACTGGTTGGGCGCGAAGGCGAGATTCAGCGGTGGGCGGAGAGAAGGCAATTGCACGTTTCGGTTGGGTGCTCGGTGCTGATCTATGGAGATCCGATCACGGACAGGCCCGTTTGTGATCTTTGTCCCCAGACACTCGGGCAACTTGCCGCGCTGGGTGCCGAGTTCACGCTTGACATGAACTTGGGGTAGGGAACGTATTTCGACGACACGCACACCTGGTCCATCGAGTGGGGCGATTCATCCGGCACCGACAGCGGCACGGTTACCGGGCATGCCGTCACGGCCGGCCATGTTTTCGCGACTGACGGCAACTACACGATCACGGTGACGGTGACCGACGACGACGGAGCCAGCGATACGCGGAGCTTCTCGGCGGAGGTGACCAGCGTCGCGCCGGCGGCGGCGACGGGCCTGGCCGTCAGCGGCGAAACCTCAAGGCGGCCGGAGTGGACGCGCCGGAGAGCGCTGCTGCGCATCACATCGTGGCCCATGGAGATGGGCGGGCGGCTAATGCGCGCGGAGTTCTTCAGCGAGTCGGTATCGATATCAACGAGGCGGGTAATGGTGTGTTTTTGCCGATCAACGGCAAACGTGCCGTGCCCGGTATCGAGACGCATTCCAGCGTGCATACAAACAAGTATTATGACGCGCTGACTGTTCGTCTTTTTCAGGCCGAAGCCGGAGGCAAGGATGCAGTGCTTGATGCCCTCGACAACATCCGCACGGAGTTGTTGAACGGCACATTCCCCGTTCGATGATCATTCAGACTGGAGCGATAGATGACCATTTATGCTGTCCACAAGGACGTGAATAACTATCAGTTCTTTTTGCCGGTGGATGTCGAAGTCAGTCAGCGAGGGGATCTCATCATGGATTGTCAACCTCGGCTGGCGGCGTGGAGTCCCCCCGAAGTGTACATCCATAACCCGAAGCTCAAGCGAGGGAATTTTCTCGGCGTCGGCATGGGCGGTCCTTTTGCCTGTGATGAACAGACTCGCGATCACGATGAAATGGCTGAATTGCTGGAGATGTCGGGTGAACTGCTGCCGTTACTCCACGAAGGGGAGATGTTCTATGTACTCAACGTGCTGGAATGCGTCAATGCGCTTGACAGGGACAAGTCAACGTGGCCGCCGTCCATGAAATCCAAGATCGGGATGCCTCAGAAGTACGCCTTCCATTGTTCTCGCATCCCGGAAACACCACTGTTCAAGATTCCCGAGACCTCACGAAGTCAGATTTTCTGTGCCGAGAATGCCTATGACTCCAACTACGAGTTCAAGCGACTATATGAAACGCTCGGCCTGACCGGGCTGTACTTCGAAAAGCTCTGGAGCGACGAGGAGTGAAGTCTCGCCGCGATCAGCGTGACCCCCAAGGCCCCGCCGGTGGCGTGGCATGACGACAACCCCGGTGCCTGCTTCGTAGCCGGAACACAGGTGGCGACTGGCTTCAATCCCGATGGCTCGCTTGTCACCCGGAGCATCGAAGATGTTCAAGTCGGCGATCTGGTGCAGGAGACCGACGGCAGTTGGCAGGCGGTTCTCGCCTCAACCCGCGAGGATCACCCCGATGGCATCACGGTGTATAATCTTGAGGTCGAGGGCGACCACACCTACTTCGTCGAAGACGGATTTGGCGGCGTGGATGCGGTGTGGGTGCATAATGTCTGCGGCGACAATGATATTCTTCAGACGGGGGACCATACCATCAGATCAGGGACCGCTAAGAAACTGGCGGACAAGTATGACAGGCATCCGAAGGATTACAATCGGGCAATGCATGCCCTCAAAAATGATTTGGGAATATTGCCCAGTGTCCATGGAAAGATCAGAGGCGATGGGGAGTACCTTACCGAGGTGAATGGCGTCTGGGTCGAGAGGGGTAATCTAAACGACTATCTCGATTAATTGGAGGATGTATGGAACGAGAGGAACCCGATATCTGTTCCCACGTCAGTTTCGGCTTTCAGTCACTGCACTTGTCCTCGCAGGAGATAACCGACGCTTTGGGCATTACTCCCACCAAGACAATCACAAAGGGAACTTTGATGCGATCTCCTCCGCTTGGGAAGAAATGGAAAGATTGGGACAAAATAACCGAAGCGGCAAAGATAGCGAGAATGAAGGTGAGTTACCGGGTGCAGTCGGTCACCGTTTGGAACCTTTACAGCGACAAACTGGGGAACTTCACGAACGTCAATCAGCACATTGAGGTCTTGTTGAACCTTTTGGAACCTAAACGCGAACGGCTGGAGGCAATTCGCCCCCAGTGCGAGCGCTTCCAAATATGGCTGAAGACCAAGCCAACCGATTACGACATGTCGGTGGCGATAGATGCACAATTATTCGCGCGTCTTATCCGCCTTGGGGACGATCTCACTGTTTACAGTGAAATTCCATAACATCCGCCGGCGGCGAGTACCGCAGTGAACTGTGTGTCCGTCCAGACGCCCGCGCGGCCCTTGACCGTACCGGCCGCGCCCAGCGACCTTCACGTCAGCTTCCTGTCCCGCCTGCGGATGGAAC
>CAYUNS010000188.1:0-4484 GCA_964446155.1 uncultured Tepidisphaeraceae bacterium
GGGGTGGCGGTCGGCGGCCACGAGGGCGTCATCGCCACGTTCGAGACCCCTCCCAACACCGGCAATGCGACGTTCAACGGTGCCGGCGAGGATCCGCTGATCGTGACGGTGGATGCCGACCGGAAAATTCTGAACGCCACGTTCAATAATCACTCCGCGTACATCCTCAACGGAAGCAGTGACCTGATCTTACAGCAGTTGATTGTGGAAGGGCCGGGCACGATGACCGTCTCCGCGCCGCTCCGGTTTATCCGGGAGGAGACTACGGACCCCCATGGCGGTCATGCCATTGATGTCAGACATAGTGGCCGAACCGTGACATTTGACGGTATTGTGTACGGCCATGGAGGGTGGGACCTCCACCTGCGCGGCAACGGTACGATTGATTTCACGGGGCAGGTTCTCCGTCATCAGACCGGCGGAAACTCCGTGGTCGCAAACGCGGCTGGAAATGTAACCGTCAACTTCAACAACAGTTCCCCTAACGCGGACACCGTTCTGGGTGTGCGGGAGTCGGCCACCGTCAATCTGAACGCCGTTGGCGCAATCCGCAATACTGTCTCGGTCAATGGCAATGGCAGCCTTTTCGTGAACCATGAAAACGCGCTGGACTCCACAGCCACCAACTGGCATGTCAATGTGGACGGCGCTGGAGTCGGTTCGGCTGCTCTCATGCAGATCAACCACGCACAGAGTTACGCCGGGAATACCTTTGTCGGGCTTGCGAGTTCGAACACCGTACAGGGCAATCCCATGCTGCTGGTCAACAACCCGACCGGCTCGGGCACCGGCAGCGGCGATGTCACCGTGCGGGCCGGCATCCTGGGGGGCAATGGGTTTATCATCAACACCGGCGCCAAGGGCGTGACGCTGACCAGCCGCGAGCAAATCAATGCGGCGCTTTGGTCTTATGGCAAGCTCTCACCGGGCGCCTCAGCCGGGGCGGTCGGCACGCTGACAATGACCCTGGGGGACAAGGGCCTGAACATCACCGACAGCGTGGGCAACGCAACCACGCCAACGCTGCTGTTCGACCTTGACACCGTCGCCAACAGCGACCGCGTCGATCTGCTCGCCGGCACGCTATTCATCGGTAACGGCGTGCTGGAGTTCGACGATTTCGCGTTCAATCCGCTGAGCGGGTTCGGGGTTGGCGAATACACGCTGTTCGACACCAACGCGGCCATCAACGGCACTCTGGGCGAGAACCTCTCCGGTTCGATCGGCGATTTCACCGGCACGATCGGTTTCAGTGGCGATGGACAGAACCTCATCCTCACCGTCGTGCCCGAGCCGTCGGCTCTGGGCGCGCTGGCGATCGGCGCGATGGGATTGATGGCGCGTCGTCGGCGGGTTTGATTGGGAACGAAACGTTGCGGGTGGCCGATGGTCGGCAGCCCACGATCTTCACACACGTCTTTAACTCAGTGAGGGAACAATATGCGGACAGGCAAACGACTCAACGGAAACCCACGAACCAGCGCGATGCTCGCGCTGGCGGCGTGCGCGACGCTCGGCTTTGGCTGGGTGTCCACAGCATCAGGCGCGGTGATTGTGGCGTACGACTCCAACCGCGACGGTCCGTATACCGTTGCGAACGATGATCTGCTGCAAACCAGTGCCGTATTGGAATCGGCGAGCGTGCGAACGGGTGATGGCGCAGTGGGTCTTCCCGAGGTGCTGACCGATGGCGTACATGGCGTGGGGGATAGTACACATCGCGTGGGAGCCCAGAGTGGTCATTATGTGCTCTATAGCCTGGACACAGTTGCAAGCCCCGCGGGCTATACCCTCACCAATATCAACATCTATGGCGGCTGGCATGATAGTGGCCGGGATCACCAGAAATTGACTGTCGCCTACTCCACGGTCACCGACCCGGACACGTTCACTGACCTGGCTGCCGTGGACTACAATCCACCGTTCACCGGTGGGGGCTTAACATATACAGCGGCCTGGCTCAGCAGCGACAGCGGACCATTGGTCGACAATGTCGCCAAGGTTCGTTTCTCTTTCCAAAATGCGGAAGCCACCTGGAGCGGCTACAGCGAGCTTGACGTGATCGGCGCTCCGGTCCCCGAGCCGACCACTCTCGCGGGGCTGGGCCTGGCGATGATGGGTTTGGCGGTGCGTCGGCGAAGAAATTGAGGAGTCGGCACGCAATGGCGTGCCGCCGCAGGCCTTGGCCACCCCACCTCAGGTGGGGTGGCCTGCAAGTGACCAGTGGCTTTCTCGCCGGAGCCTTACAATGAACCGTCAGCGCAATTGCCGCGGATTCACGTTGGTGGAACTGCTCGTGGTCATCGGCATTATCGCCATTCTGATCGCGATCCTGTTGCCGGCGCTTCAGAAAGCGCGGGCGGCGGCGCGGATGGTGGCGTGCCAGAGCCAGCTCCGGCAGTTCGGCATCGCCACCCATCTGTACGCCAACGATCACAATGACTACATCATGCCGGGAGGCGGGTATTTCCCCCACGCGGATCGACCGACGACCAGCCTGTACAACTGGGTCTGTGACTTCGGGCATCCGTGGCTCATCGCGTATAATTCGGGCAGCAACGCCAACTATGTCGGCATCATGTTTCTGTTCGTCCATGGGTACATCAGGACCCCTGATCTGTTTTATTGTCCGGCGGACGACCTGAATTTTCACGATCCGAGTGGAAGTGGCTATCGGGCCAGTTTCCATCGCGGGGTTCGCGCGGGCAACGGTGAGTGGACACCCTCGTTCGACGGCGTGTATACCCTCTGGGCATCCTATACCTATTTCAATCCCTGGCGGGTGCTGCCCGCCTCGAAGGGATGGGGGGAATGGACGGAGATCCCGAAGTTGTCGGCGGTCTCCCGCGCCCAGACGGGCATCCTGGCCGACAACTGGAGGAACGCCTATGGCGGCGGACCCAACGGCCGAACCCTGGTGCCCGCGCATTACAACCCGGTGCGCTACAATGTTCTGTATGGTGATGGTCATGTGGCGACTTATATACGTGTCGATGACATCGACACCGATCTGACCGGCAAGCGGCGGGGCTGGTGGAGCGAGCTTGACGGCAGCGCCGCGAACAGCTTCTGGATGCGATCGCGGGGGCTGTAGGCGGAAGGTTCAAAGGCGGACGACCCGTGACGTTTTCCGGGATTTCATACCCTGGCACGGTTCACCGCGCGTTGGTGGTGGAATCCGGCTTGGGGATGAGGCGCTGGCCGCGGGTGGAGGGGATGTTCAGGCCGCGCAGATAGCGTCGGCGGAGGGTGGTGTGGAGGCGCTCGAGTTCCGCCGGGGTTCCGCTCTGTAACGGGATCGCTCCGCCGGCCTTGGTGCCGTGCCCGCCTCCTTCTCCAAGCTTGCGGACGAGTTTTCGCATCAGATCGGCGGCGGAAGCCTTGGAGTGACTGGTGCGCAGGGAAAGGACAAGGTTTTCCTTGTAAACCGCCGTCACCAGCGCCCATTTCACCTGGTCGAATCGCAGCAGGAAGTCGGCGATGACGGCGGCTTTCTCCGGGGAGTCGATCGTCGCCAGGCTGGACAGCAGGACGTTTTCGTAATAGACCGCGTTGCCCAGCCCCTGCGCGTAGGCGATGTAATGCGACTGAGGAAGCTCGGCGTAGCGCATCTTGTAGAGCTTGCGCGGATCGGCGATGAGCGTCAGGCTGGAAAGGGCGACATTGTCGAGTTCCCCCGGTTGTCCGGCCGCACCGGCAAGGTCGGATTCGATCGCAAAAAGCAGGGCCGCGCCGAGATCACGCGAGATCGGCTGCTCCAACTCCATGAAATAACTGAAGATGATCGAACTGGTCGCGCCGACATCCGGGCGGACGTCGCAGAACGCGCATTTGGGACGTCGACCCCGCAGGCGGCGGTGATGGTCGATCACCGCCATCGCCGGAAACTCCGCCGGCAGCGGGCTGGTCGTGAAATTGGGCTGCACATCCACCAGGATGATCGCATCGAACTCCCCGAGCGTGGATTCATCCCACGGGATCGGCTTGAGGTTCGTCAGTTGGACGAACATCTCGTTCATCCCGCCTCCGACGTTGCCCTTGAGGGCGACGCTCACTTTCACGTCGGGAAGCTGCTTGTCGAGGAGGATGCTCAGCGCCAGCGAGGACGCGAGGGCGTCGGGATCGGGATTCTCATGCGAGGTGACGAGGATGTTCCGCTTGCCCGCGAGCTGCTTGAGCAGGTGACGGGCGAGCGGCTTGTCGCGGGATCGGCGCGCCACCGCGCTGGCCGAATCGGCAACCGTCTCCACACAAGATTCCACGAATGCTGTCATGGGTGAATTATAGGTCCGCGGGCCTGGTGTTCCGCTCATCGTCCTTTCCGCATGCGAACGTGAGCACGGCGGACGCAACCGATAATACCACGGGCCGGGGAGGATCAGAATGGGGCGATTGCAAAAAAGAGAGCGGACCTGAACTGCGGGGCGCGAAGCGGGCAAAACGAAGACGCCATAACCGCCGCACCGATATCCGGCATGGCGTCT
>CAYUNS010000188.1:4494-6610 GCA_964446155.1 uncultured Tepidisphaeraceae bacterium
GAAGACGCCATGCCGGATATCGGTGCGGCGGTTATGGCGTTCGTTCCAGGTTGGCGTGGATCTGGTCCGGGCCGATGTGCAGGGTGGGCAGTGCCTCGATACGGTAGAGCAGCCAGCCCCGATCGCCGTCGTCGAGCCAGTGCAGCCGCCAGGCGGTGGGGAAGGGGCGGTTCAGGGTGAAGCTCTGCACGCTGGTGGCGTTGAGATTGACGACGATGCCCGTGGGATCCTGCTTCGTTTCCATCCGGGTCACGCCGGCGGATTGCAGCCCGATGCGATCGATCGTTTTTTCCGCGCCGGCGACGAGGGCGTCGCGATTGCGATACTGGTAAAAAGTGACGTTGGGGTGAAGCACCGACGCGAGCGCTCCCCAGTCGCGCTGTTCGGCGGCGCGAACCAACTCCGTCGTTCGCCGCTCGACCTGCTCGATGTCCGTCTCCTTCACGGCGCCGATGATTCCCCATGCGACCGTCAGCAGCACCACCGCACCGCCGACGCGCAGAAGCGTGCGATCCTGCCGGCGATTGCCCGAAATCGCCATCACCACGCCCGCGCCGGCGATCAGCAGCAAGGCCCAGATGGGGGGATCAAGAAGGTAATCCATCGTATTTTTCTCAATGAAACCAGTGAAAACGTCCGATAATGAATGGAGACGGGGCGACCGTTTTGCCCTGGCCACGCTACCGCCCCGCGCCGATGACTGCAAGCAGCGATTCATCCACGCATTATGTCCTGTCGGAGGAAGCGCCTTTGCTGGCGAACCTCGCGGCGATGTGGGCGGTCGATCCCACGCTGGCGCGGGAGATCGAGGCGCTGCATCGCGTGCCGTCGCATCGCGTCGAGCCGTCGCGCAGGGGCGGCGAGATGACGGCGATTGTCGAGCGATCCGGAAAACCGCTCTACCTGCACAGCCGCTATGCGCCGATCGACGAGGCGGCGAAGCTGATCGACAACGCCGGCATCGACGGCTGCGTGGCATTTTATGTCCATGGGTTCGGACTGGGCTACCACGTCGAGCAACTTTTCGACCGCATCGGTGACGAGGCGATCATCTGTGTGCTCGAACCGGATTTGATCGCGCTGCGCACGGCGTTTGAACAACGGGATTACACGCGGCTCATCGAGAGCCGCCGCCTGCATTTCTTTTCGCGCCCGGACAAGTCCGACCTGCTGCTGCGGCTCACGCCACATGCGGCGCTGCTTTCGATGGGGTTCCGGGGGATCGTTCATCCATCGAGCTGGCAGCTTCACCCCGATTTCCATGAACGGATGGCGGCATGGCTGGGGGAGTTCGCCTCGTATGCGCGGACGAGCATCAACACGCTGGTGATCAACGGCCGGAAGACTGCGGAGAACATCGCGAGGAACATCGGGTGGTATGTCTCGACGCCCGGCGTGGGGAGATTGCGCGACAGGCATGTCGGCAAGCCGGCGATCATCGTCTCGGCCGGACCTTCGCTCCGAAAGAACAGGCATCTGATCAAGGACGCATCCGGCAAGGCCGTGATCGTCGCGGTGCAGACCACGCTTCAGCCGCTTCTGGAAATGGGCGTCGAGCCGCATTTCGTCACCTCGCTGGATTATCACCCGATCTGCACGCGATTCTTCGAGAAGCTGCCTCCAACTCTCGGCACGGAACTGATCGCCGAACCCAAGGCCACCGACGCGATCTTCTCCCTCAACCCCGGGCCGCTGACGCTGCTCGGCAACAGCTTCGCCGAGGGGCTGCTGCGTGAGATGAATCTCAACAAGGAAGGCCTGCCCAGCGGGGCGACGGTGGCGCATCTGGCTTATTATCTCGCCGAGCACCTGGGATGCGATCCGATTATTTTTGTCGGTCAGGACCTCGGATTCAGTGATGGATTGTGCTACACGCCGGGCACGAGCTACGAAGATGTCTGGCGGCCGGAACTCTCGCGGTTTTGCTCCGTTGAAATGAAACAGTGGGAGCAGATTGCCCGCGATCGGGGGATTCTCCGCAAAATTCCCGATCAGCAAGGCCGGCCGATGTACACCGAGGAGCGGCTGTTCACCTATTTGCAACAGTTCGAGCGCGACTTTCTGCGAAGCAGGCGCACGATCATCGACGCCACCGAAGGCGGCGCCTTCAAACGAG
>CAYUNS010000189.1:0-6238 GCA_964446155.1 uncultured Tepidisphaeraceae bacterium
CTAAAGGCGAAGCTATGGACGATCCCCGGCGAGCGGGCAAAGAACGGCAAGGCGCACCTTGTCCCGCTATCCCCAGCCGCTGCCGAGCTGGTGCAGGGCGTTCCGACGATCGACGGCAGCGCAAAGCTATTCCCTTCCCGCGACGATCCCAAGCGGGGCGCGTCCGGCTTTAGCAAGGCGCTGGAGCGAATAATCGCTGCGATCGAAAAGGACCTAGGGGAGCCGATCGAGCGGTTTACCCTTCACGATCTACGGCGGACGCTGGCGACCGGGATGCAAAGGCTAGGCGTCCGGCTGGAAGTAACGGAGGCGGTGCTTAATCACGTTGCGGGCACGCGCGGCGGGCTAGTCGGCGTCTATCAGCGCCATAACTTTCTTGATGAAAAGCGGCACGCGCTGAACGCTTGGGCAGCCGAGGTCGAGCGCATTGTGACCGCGAAGGATCGCGGCAACGTGGTGGCGATCCGATGACCATTAAGCGCGGCACCGTAGGCGACGGCCTGACTGAAAAGCCGACCTATCGCTGGGATGACACGGCGGACGAAGCGGACCCGGAGGTTGCGGAGCTGCTCGAAAGCGCAACGCTGGACGGCATGATCGCTTCAACCGAGCGGGCTTGCTTTCGCATCCTAGAGGAAGCGGGCTTGCCGGGGAAACATGGCTGCTATGCCTATACAAAGACCGAATGGAAGCTACCGACGGGCGGGGACTTCCTGCGCGGGTGGGGCATCGCCAACACCGTCGAGCCGATCGCCAAAGCCTGGGGCTTCGCGCCGCATAGTCGCGTCGGATTTGCAGCGGCAATCCTCGATCGGATTTATTGGCTTCGCGACAATCAGCGACGCGGGGACCATGATCGGGCGGCGCTCTTTGCCTTCTACATCGGCGTTCTGAAAGCGGAGTCGCGCATCAAAGAGGAACACGAGCCGACATGGGAGAGCGGCAAGGGCACCCGCGAAGGCGCGCGCAAGGGCGCTGAGGCGAGGCGCGAGCAAGTGAAGGCGCGCAACCGCGTGATCGTGGACAGCTATCAGGCGCGGCGCGGGAAGGGGCAGGACCGGCCAAACGCGTTGCGCCACACGGCCGCTGAGTTCGAGCTGAGCACGAAGCAAATCAGCCGGATCGTGGGACCCGAATAAATCTGGACATAACGGGGCACCCGTCCCGTTCATCCCTATAAATGCTGTGCCGTCCTGAACGAGACGGAGACGGCACAATGCGACTTATCAGGCTGAAATCGGTGCTCGACAAGACGGGCCTTTCAAGGTCCGTCGCCTATGACCTGATGGGCAAAGGCGAGTTCCCGCGACCCGCGAAGGTATATTCCGGCGCGCGGGCGAACGTCTGGCCGGAAGCTGAAATAGACGCCTGGATCGCGGCGCGCGTTGCCGAGCGTGAGGCCGCCTGATGGAACAGAAAAGCCCCCGCCGGGCGAACGGCGAGGGCTTCTGTGATTTCCTGAGCGGGAATATCGCAGCAGCCTATAGCACAGCCGCCCCCGCCACTCAAATTCCTCCCATCATCGCCCGCCATTGGTGGCGCGACAACGTGGATGTTCACGTCCCGGAGGCGCGGCATGGCTGATCGCATCTTCATGGCGGACGGACCGCACGGCGTGATCTACGCGGCCGTCGCGCCAGTCTCCGCCTATATTGAGCCCAAGGTCGGCGACTATCGGCTGATGGCGGTGCTGGCGCCGTTCCGCACCGAGGAAGAAGCCCGCGCTGCGCTGATCGACGCCGGCGGCGAGAATGTGCGGGAGTGGCGGCGATGAGCGCGCAGGCAAATGCGACGACGTCGTCGCGCTTCGATCCGATCGCGACCTTCCTGCCCGGTTGCGGAGAAGGCGAGCGCCAGGCGCGCGAGCGGCTGTTGCGGGCGCGGGATTATGCCAGCGCCGCGATTCAGCGCGGCCTCCCGCGCGATGCGCAGGAACTGCACTGGATGATCGTCGAGCTGGCGACCCGCTGGGCGTTCGCCGCCGCGTCGGTCGAGCGACTGACGGAGGTGCGCAATCAGTGCCTGCGCCTCGCCATGTGCGCCGACTTCTTCGAGCGGGAGGCAGCCGATGGCGACTGATCCGATGGAAGCGATGGCCGCGCGGATTGATGCGGCGGCGCCTGCGCCGACCTTGGCGATCGACAATAATAGCCTGCCGCTCGATTTCATTTCGTTCGGGCCAGACTGGGCAACGGACATCGCCCCGCGCCAGTGGTGGCTGCACGAATGGATTCCGCACCGGCAGGCGACCTATCTGACCGGCCCCGGTTCGGCGGGCAAATCGCTGCTGGCGCAACAGCTTCTCACCTGCACCGCGACCGAGCGCCCGTTCATGGGCATTGAGACGCGGCAGGCGGTCTCGCTGTATGTGACGGCCGAAGACGCGATCGAGGAGCTGCATCGGCGCCAGGCGAGCATCAACGAGGCCATGGGCGTCCGCTGGGAAGAATTGCAGGACCGTCTCCACGTCATGAGCTGGAGCGATTTCGTCATCGATCGGGCGCTCATGCGGATCGGCGAGAATGGCCAGCCGGAAAAGACGGCGCTGTTCGACGATCTGATAACGACCGCCAAGGCGATCCGGGCGCGCGTGATCGCGCTCGACAACGTGGCCCATCTACTCGGCGGCAATGAGAATGACCGGCATCACGTCGCCTTCTTCGTCCACATGATGAACCGGCTGGCGTCCGCGATCGACGGCGCGGTGATCTTCATCGGGCATCCGAACAAGGCCGGCGCCGAGTTCAGCGGTTCGACCGCGTGGGAAAATCAGGTGCGCTCGCGCCTGTTCATGGAGACGCCGAAAGACGAGGATGGCGCCTGCGCCGACCCCGACCTCCGGGTGCTCACCCGCGCCAAGGCGAACTACGCCCGCAACGGCGAGGAGGTGCGCTTCCGCTGGCACAAATGGGCATTCGTCCGGCCGGAGGATTTGCCGCCGAACGTCGCCGAACAGCTCGCCGAGACGGTGAAGGCCAGCGCCGATAACGAGCTGTTCCTGCGCTGCCTGGACGCCCGCAACGGGCAGGAACGCGCGGTGTCTGAAAACCCCGCCAGCCGGACCTATGCGCCGCTGGTGTTCGACAAGATGCCGGAGAGTAAGGGCATCGGCCGATCGCGGTTGGAAGCGGCGATGGATCGGCTTTTCAGGGTCGAAAAGATCGAGCGCGGCTACCTCTGGCGGGCCGATCGGAAAGACCGTTTCGGGCTGCGCCGAAAGTGCGCCGACCTCCGCGCCGACCCCGCGCCGACTGGGTGCGCCGACGTGCGCCCTGTAGACGCGCCGACGTGCGCTCTCTCTCACCCTTATACTACGTATAAGACGGGCGCGGCCCCCTCGGAGGCCGCCGCGCCCTCAGTCGATAGCCCGCGTCGATCCGCTCGCGGAGAAATCCTCGCGCCCGGAGAAACCGGTGACGAGCCTGTCGAGGGCTGGGGCTGATGACCTGTTGCCCGACATGCGGTCGCCCCCAGGCGATGGTAACGGACGCTCCCTCGCTAGCCGCCGAGGTTGAGGCCCTGCGCGCTGAAGCGTTGGGGCTGGGCATGGCGGTGGACTGGAAGGGGTATGTCGCGCACGCCGACGCGGCGGCGCTGCTCAGCATGTCGCCCAAGACCCTGAGCAACCGCAAGCGTGAACTGGGACTGGCGTCAAAAAAGATCGGGCGCGAGCAACGCTACCGCCTGGACGATCTGGCGCGGGTGAGATCGTGCGTGCTGCAATTCTGAACGAAAACACTTCCCAATACTGCCCGAACACTTCCCAATACTGCCCGGCGCCCGTTCCGCCGGGACTTGGGAGCCTGTATATTGGCGGCATGGAAAAGACTTTCTACACAGCGTCGATCAAGTCGGTTGACGAAGAGCAGCGGCTTATCGAGGGCATCGCGACCAACAGCCGTCAGGATCGTGTCGGAGATTCAATCTTGCCGCGCGGCGGCGTCTGGTCGCTTCCGCTACCGTTCATGATCGATCACGACCATCGCAAGGTGGTCGGCGAGGTCGAGCGGCTGGATGTGACGGACGCGGGCATCAAGTTTTGGGCGCGGATCAAGAAGATCGCCGAGCCGGGGGCAGCGAAGGAGCTGGTGGACTACGGCTGGAGCCTCATACGGAATAGGCTTCGCTCACACGTCAGCATCGGATTCCGCTCGCTGGAAGACGAACCCTTGCCGGGCGGCGGTCGGTTGTATCGCCGCTGGGAGCTGCTGGAAATTTCCGCCGTCGCGGTGCCGGCGCACCCGGATGCGAAGATCACCGGAACGAAAGCGACTCGCCGTGTCTCGCTAAGCCCGGCCATCGCCGCCGCTGTCGGGCGTGTCGTGCGGCTGACGCCGCTGGAGATGCAACTGGCGAAGTCGGCGGCCGAGCGTCGCGAAGCTCGTGAACGCCGCGTGCGTCTCGGCATCCCCGAGCCTCATGTGCGGGTAAGGCTCGACGGCCCTGCCAGGAAGCGCAGCCGCGTCGTCCGCCTCGACACCCGCCCCGGCGGGAGGCGCAGCCGCGTCGTCCGCCTCGACACCCGCCCCGGCGGGAGGCGCAAATGATCGATCTGGAGTCATTGGCGCCGGAAGCTCTGGAAGGGTGGCAGACCGAGGGTGTTTCCGAGGTGGTCGATATTCTCGCTCAGGTGCGGGACGCGCTCAATTCGGCGTCGGCCGACGATCCGATCGCCGTCACAAACCGCGACTGGTGGGCGCTGGTCATCACGCTCGGCGCGATCATGTCGAAGATCGGCCTCTTCAATTCGGTTCACAGCGAACTCGCGGAGAAGCTCCGGACGCGGATCGACCGGCTGGAGGGCGCCGGCGGGAGTTGGCTTGGAGGATCGAGCTGATGGACCTGTCGCCCGAAACGGACTTCGCCCGGAAAATGCAGCGCCAGGTAGGCGACAAGACAATGGTCAAGCCGCCGACGCGACTGGAGCTTTACGAGCTTGCCGGGAATATCGCCGAGTCATTCCGCGACCTTCGGAAGCGACTGGAGAAGCTGGAGGAGCTGGAGAAATCCCGTACATCGGAGGTCGCGCAGCTCCGCGAACTGCTGACCGCGAAGTCGGCAGTGGCGTATCGGGGAGTGTGGCGGCCTGGCGGATACAAGGCCGGCGACATGGTCACCCATGGTGGAAGCATGTGGCACGCCAACCGGGACACCGATGAATCACCAGCCGCTGGATCGGGGACGTGGACGCTCGCGGTCAAGAAAGGCCGAGACGGCAAGGATGCAGGCAGATGACACCGGAGCAGATCGACGCGATCGTGAACGATAAAATGGATGAGGCCTACGTAGCTGTCGCGGCTGTTCTCAGGCGCTACGGCCAACGCCTCGCTGCGGAGGGTCGTACCAAAGAAGAGATCATTGCAGAATTAAACAACAAGCACTGCCCTCGCATTCCTCAACTCCTCAACCGCGCCAGAGCCGACCTACGCAACGCGGTGCTGTCTCATGCCTACGGCCTCGAACTGGAGTGCAAAGGGTGAGCGCGAGGTTGCCATGTAATCGCCTTCGCGGACGTGCGGGTCAGGGCCAGCGCCAGCGCCGCCTGATCGCCGAGCCCCTCTGCCGCCATTGCGCCAGGAAGGGGATCGTCCGCGCGCTTTCGCCGGGGACTGGCCTCCCGAACCCATTCGCGAGGCGGACCTGATGGCCTGGCCACGCACATCGCGCCAGTCGCGAGGTTATGGCCGGCAGCACGAGGCCATACGCGCCGAACTGCTGGCCACCGTTGTCATTTGCGAAGAGTGCCGTCGCCAAGGTCGCGTCACGCCCGGCCATATCGCCGATCACATCGTCCCGCTGGCCAAGGGCGGAACCGGCAATCGCTCGAACTACCAACTGCTGTGCCGCGATTGTGCGGACGCGAAGGACGCGAAGGATCGAGGCGCCAAGGCGAGGCAGCGCATCGGCCTGACTGGCTGGCCGGAATGAGGGGGGGGGCATGATGTTCCTGAAATCGAAACGGCCGCCGGACCGCTGCCGGATAGAATCTTTCATAAACGGCAAGAATTTCGGAGGGCGCAATGGGAGCTAGAGGCAGGAAAAGCGGTGCGGCGCTGGCTATCGCACCCGTCCCTATCGCGGGCGGGAAGCCGGCCGCACCGGACTGTCTCGTGGAGAATGCGAAAGTCTATTGGGACGCGACAGTTGGCGCGATGCCGCCGCGCTGGTTCGGGCCGGCGCAGAAGCCTTTGCTGATGGCCTATTGCCGACATGCCGCGCGCGCAGATCAGTTGGGGGA
>CAYUNS010000189.1:6248-6516 GCA_964446155.1 uncultured Tepidisphaeraceae bacterium
TGCGCCTGACGCAACAGGCGCAAATTCAGCCTCGATCCGCCGGCCGCGCGGTGGCGAATAATCCGGAGGGCCTGCGGCGGCCTTGGGAATGATCTGGCCGGGTCGGACGATTTTTTGATGATTGAGGAGATAATCGAATGAGCGACACGATCACCGTCAGCGGCAAGGATTTTTCCTTCACCGCCAATCTGTTCAACGCGGGCGCAGACGTGGAGCGGGATATCCGCGACCAGACCGGCGAGCGCCGTGCCTTCTTCGACATTCTGGT
>CAYUNS010000190.1:0-6456 GCA_964446155.1 uncultured Tepidisphaeraceae bacterium
ATCGCGTCCACGATCACCATCGCCGCCAATTCACCGCCGCTGAGCACATAGTCGCCGATGCTCAGCTCCAGGGGCGACAAACCATCAATGATGCGTTCGTCGAACCCTTCGTAATGCCCCGCGATGAGCAGCAGTCGCGGCCGCCCGGACAACGCCTCGGCGATTTTTTGATCGAACACGCGGCCTTGCGGGGTGAGCAGAATCCGCGTTGCCGGCCTGGGGTCTTCCTTTTCAGCCTTCTCAACGGCGTCGAACAGAGGCCCGCACATCATGACCATGCCCGGACCGCCACCGAAGGGCTTGTCGTCCACGGACTTATGCGCATCCGTCGCGAAGTCGCGAATCTGGGTCAGATGATAGCTGACCAGCCCCTTCTCCGCCGCCCGCTTCGGGATGCTCGTCCCGAGAATGGGAACGAACATTTCCGGGAAGAGGGTCAGAATGTCGAATCGCAGCGGCATGACCGGAGATGCCATCCCGCACCCTGAACGTTGCAACGCCCACGGGCGCGTCGTGGGCGTCATCAAGACGAAAACGCGACGACCAGCCGGTCGTCGCGTGAAACAAGCACGTTAAGCGGTCGCGGCCGCCGCGCCCTGCTGCTCGCCTTCCACCGTCGGCGCCGCCTTGGGCTTGCCGGGCCTGGGAAGTCGCAGGGACTTATGTTCGATTCCGCTCCGCTTGAGCAGCGAGGAGACGGTTTCCGAAGGAATCGCGCCGACATTGAGCCAATGCGTACAACGCTCGAGATCGGCGACGAACTGCTTTGCCTTGTCTTTTTCGTGCGGATCGTAATGACCCAACTGCTCAATCACTCGCCCGTCGCGCGGCGAGCGCGAATCAATCGCGTTCAACCGGAAAAACGACCTGTTGGTACGTCCCAAACGCTGCAATCTCAACTTGACGGCCATCGAACCTTCTCCGTGGGTCTCAAAATAATGCGAATCGAGAAGTATAGCGATTTCAAAAATCGACACAAGAGGGCGCTGTGCGCCCCCGCAACGCCCCAAAACCGCCCGATTTTCCCCCTGTCACACCGTTTTCACAATAAAATTTCCAGTTTTTTCCGGCTGGCCTCATCGAGTTCATCCAGACGGACCAGCTCATAGACATTTCCGTCAACATCCTTCAGCCGGAACCGTCCATCGCCCAGGAAGCGCACATCCTCGCGTTCCTGCACACGGAACTCCACCGGGCCGCGGTCGGTTTCCACACTCCACTGCTGGTAGCCGAATCGCATGTCCACCGTGAGCACGCGGGTGATCCGGGGAATGAAGCTGGTGGCCGCCAACCAGTTCTCGACGATCCGGCGCTGCTCCATGGGAAGATCGTCCAGGCTGCGGACGTGAACCAGTTCCTTGCCTTCGCTGCTGCGGATGCTGATATGCCTGTCCGGCCGGCTCCAGGGAAAGGAACGGCGGACGCGCACATCAACGGCGCGTTCCTGCTCCGGCCGTTCCAGAATCAGTCGGCCTTGCTCATCGGTGGAAAGTGTGAAGGCGGCATCCGTCGCCATGTCATCTCCGTTTACAAAACCCCTGCGCCCATCATCAACCTTACGGCGATCATCCATTTCACCACAACACGCGCTCACTTGCCATATCCCTTTCGGCCGGCACGCACCTTTTTGTTTCCAATGCTTCATTGCCATCGCGTCCTATCGGGTGATACTTTCGCCGCGTTACAACTACACCTTTTCCCTTCCTTTCCTATAATGCCCGTTTTGGACCAAAACCGAGACGGAGAAGGAGTATCCGTGGCCAAACAGACGCCGCTTGCTGATCGATTGGATGAAGTTCGGACCCGTATTGCCAACGCCGCCGCAAAGGCGAAACGCGATCCGAGCGAAATCACGCTCATCGCCGTCACCAAAACCGCGGCGCCCGAGCAGATTCGTGAAATTCTGCAACTCGGCGTCAGCGACCTGGGAGAATCGCGCGTGCAGGTGCTCACGCAGCGGGCGGCGCAGGTGAATGAGTTTCTCCAGCGACGGCTCGCCCATGGGGACGAAAATGTCCCCGGCCGGCTTCGATGGCACATGATCGGGCATCTGCAACGAAACAAGGTCAAGCCCATTCTCCCGCTCATCACGCTGGTTCACAGCGTTGACAGCCTGCGTCTCGCGGAGGAGATTGACACGCACGCATCGAAGCTTCAGAAAAGAATCCCCGTGCTGCTGCAAATCAACGCCAGCGAGGAACCGAGCAAGCACGGCGTCGCGGTCGGAGCGGCCGTCCATCTCGCGGAACAGATGGACTCCATGCCCAACCTGCAAATCGTCGGATTGATGACCATGGCGCCCCTCGGCGCCAATCAGGACGTCACCCGCGCCGTCTTCGCCCGCACGCGGGAAATCTTCGAGGAATTGCGATGGCAGAAGATCGGAGGCGCCTCCTTCCGGCATCTGAGCATGGGCATGAGCGACGATTTCGAGGCCGCCATCCTGGAAGGCGCCACCATGGTTCGCATCGGTTCACTTCTGTTCGGCGGCAAACCTGCCGATGATGACGCACAGGAAGAATAGCGTGTTCGACATCGACCTGTTCAATTTCTTCCGGTGGACGCTTTGCATAATCGTCACGATCTATGCGACCCTCATCACCGCGCAGTCCCTGCGGGAATGGTATCTCTGGCTGGCCGGTCAGGACCGATATATTTCGGTGCTTCGACGTTATCTCATCGTGCATGGATTGCGACTGCGGTTCCGGGCGTTCTGGGGGGATGTGCTGATTTGTCTTCTACTGTGCGTCGCGTTCGGACTGATGTCGTGGCTGCATGGCCTGATCGAGGCGGGAAAGCTCTGATGCCGACCAATCCATCCGACCCGCGGGATGTCAAGATGCTGCCCACGGAGCAGCCCGGCTCGCTCCCCGCGCCGGTCACTCCGGCCACATCCCCGGCACGCCAGCTCTCGGACATTCCCAGGGACGAACTCCACCACCTTGCCGAGATGTTCGGCCTGGACCCGACGCACCACGCCTCCCGACAGAGCCTTGTCGCGGCGCTGCACGACCGGCGGCAGATGATCGCCGGGCTGGACCGCGACGCCATGATGGATGTCATCCGCTGGGGCAGGCGCCCCGTCACGATCAACGCATCGAAGGAGCATCTCGCGCAGGAGATCGTCCGCATCAACTCGATGCGCTTCTCGGGGTTGTCCCACCGCGGACTGGTCGCGCTCGCGCGGCTGCGCGGCGTGAACGTCGAAAGCGCCGACGGCGTCCCAACCCTGGTCAAAAAGCTGAAGAAGCAGGAAGGGTTCTTCTCCCGCCTGAGCCGAAAGCGGCGATCGTTCATCGGCTCGATCGTCTCGAACATGCTGGGGGATGAAAGCGAAGCCGACTATCAGCATCTTCCCCCGTCGTCGGGCAACGCCTCCTCCACGACCACCCCTCCGCCGAACGCGCCGCGTTCGGCGTCGATCAAGCACGAGATCGAGGACGCCGGTCTGTTCGGCGGCATCGCCGGGCGGATCAAGCGGTCGGCCGACAGCTACGTCAACCAGAAGCTCGACGAAATCGAATCGCGCATCGACCGAAAGCTTGACGAGATCGACCGACGCCTCGCCGAATGGCGAGACAAGGAAATCGCCAATCGCCTCCGCATCCTCAAGTTCACCCTGTGGGCCACCGTCATCGTCTCCGGCGTGTCGCTGATCATCCTCTACATCAAGACCTACTGGACTTCCTGAGCGGCGTCTCGACGCAAGACAAACCGCGCGTCTGCCTATACACTCCCCGGCCGTGTCGGAATCGTTGGAACACACACTCAAGAACCTGGCCCGCATGGGCACGCTGGTCAAGGATCGCGGATACCGCCAGATCTGGCGGTTCGAGCAGGACAATCGCGCCTATTACCTGAAATTTTATCCGCGGGGAGGATGGTGGGAACGGCTGCGGCGGATCTTCCGAGGGAACCCGGCGCTGCGGGAATTCCTGCGCCTCCAGTGGCTGCAAAAAGCGTCGATCCCCGCGCCCCGCGCCGTGGCGACGCTGGTGGGCTATCGCCTGGACGATCGCCTCGGCGATGCGGTCATCCTCGAGGCGATCGAACCGAGCGTGCCCCTCGATCGGCATCTCAACGATCTCCTCGTTCGCGGAGAACGAATCGACAATCGACGGGAATTGGCGGCGATGGTGCGGTCGCTGGCGCATCAGCTCGGCCGGGCCAAACTCGGGCATTCCGATCTGCACCTCGGCAATTTCCTCCTGAGCAACGAAAAACTGCATCTGATCGACGCCTACGCGGTCCACCGCGGCGGGCTGCGCATGCGCGACCTGCAACTCCTCGCCCACAGCGCGCGCGCCTTTGCGACGAAAACGGACATCCAGCGCGCCTGGGAGCAACTCGGCGACGGCGGCAAGCCACCCCGTCAAAATCCCCTCGACGCGCGCCAATGGCATCGAACGCTCCGCAGAATCACCCGGGAAGACCGCTACTTCGGACAACTGCGCGCGGACAACTGGCGAGGCCATTTCTTCAAGCGATCGCGCTACGCGCAGCGCTGGTCGTCGGTCAGCCGGATGCACATCACCGGCGAAGACTGGAAGCGCGCCTGGCCGCTGCTTTGGAAGCAAATCGAGTCGGACCAGCTCACCGTCATCAAGCGCTCCCCCAGCGGAGATGTGCTTGAAGGCGAAGTGATCCTCGGCGGCAGGCCGATCGGCGTGATCGTCAAGCGCCCCAGACGGAAGCTGTGGCATCGGTTCCTGATCGAAATGATCCGCCCCGGTCGGGCGCGGCGGGCCTGGACCAAGGCGTGGAGACTCGTCGTTCGAGACATCCCCACCGCCTGGCCGATGTTGCTCATGGAAAAACGCGCCTTCGGTTACGTCACCGACGCTCTCATCGTGTTCGAAAAAATCCCCGCCAAAAGCATGAACCATGTTGATCTCGATTCGATGACCCGGCCACAGCGCGACCTGATCTTTCATCGCATGGGTCGATTGCTTCGTCGGCTCGAGCTGGACGGTCTTTCCCATCGCGACACCAAGTCCAGCAACTGGATGGTGCTTCTCGACGAGAAGACCGGACCGATGCCCCTGCTCATCGATGTGGACGGACTGTCCGGTCGGCGCCGGCGAGGCAAGGGGATGCAGCGTCTCCTGCTCAGCATGAAACGGCACGGACAATACACCCCGGCCGACTCGCTCGCGCTCTGTCGAGGATACGCGCCCACCGCCGCAATCCTGCCGGATTCGCGCCCTTCGGATTCACAATCCCCTTCGGATCCACCTCCAGAGGAGGCGAATCCGTCATGACCGCGCTGTCGTTCCCAACCCCGCCACAACGCATCCTCATCATCAAGCCAAGCGCGATTGGTGACATCGTACATGCCTTGCCGGTGCTCGCGCTGCTCCGCAATCGTTGGCCGGACGCACGAATCAGTTGGCTGGTCACCCCGGTCTGCTCGGGGCTGCTCGACAACCATCCGTTGCTCGATGAATCGATCCTTTTCGACCGCAAGGGATACGCGACAAGCTGGAGAAGCCCCTCGACCGCGAAGCGATTCCTCGCCTTCACCCAAAATCTGCGCGAGCGCGCGTTCGACCTGGTGATCGATCTCCAGGGTCTGTTTCGCAGCGCGTGGCTGGCGAGAGCGACGCGGGCGCCGATCCGCATCGGCTTCGCGAATGCGCGCGAGCTGGCGTGGATGTTTTACACGCATCGGGTTGCCATCGACACCATGGAGCAACATGCCGTCGATCGCTATCTGAAGATTGCCGCCGCGCTGGGATGCTTGAGCGAAACCGTCGAGTTTCCCCTGGTGATGGACGATTCGGATCACCGGCACATCGACGCGCTCCTTCCCGACCGCGCGCCATTCGCCGTGCTGCTGCCCGGCGCCAACTGGGCGACCAAGCGCTGGCCGATCGAACATTTCGCGGAGCTGATCGAACCGCTGCGCGCTCGTTTCGGCTTGAGCGCGGTCGTCGCCGGCGGACCGGATGCCGCGGCGCTGGCTTCGCGGCTTCCAGGCGCGACCAACCTCGCGGGACAAACCACGCTTCGGCAGCTCACCGCCCTGCTGGATCGCGCCAGCGTCGTCATCGCCAACGACACCGGACCGATGCACATCGCCGCCGCGCTGGGCAGACCATTGGTGACGATGTTCGGCCCGACCAATCCCGTCCGCACCGGCCCCTACCGCCGCATGGAAAGCGTCGTCGGTGTCGATATCCCCTGCCGCCCGTGCTATTCGCGCGCCTGCTCCCACACCAGTTGCATGAAGTGGCTGAAGGCGGAAAGCGTCCTGTCCGCCGTCGAAAAGCAATTGAATCGCGACAAGACGAGGTGAAGCGGGCAAGACGGCCCGTCACTCCCCTTCGGTTCGCCCCAGAACCTCCTCCACCACCGGACGGATCGATTCATAGTCGAACCCTCGACGCTGGAGCATGCCGACCAGGCGGCGTTTCGCAACGACGGGATCGAGCTTTTTCAATCGGGCCGACTGCT
>CAYUNS010000191.1:0-6423 GCA_964446155.1 uncultured Tepidisphaeraceae bacterium
CGGCCCCACGCGGCGGCGAGGGGTGAATCGGCAAAACGAACCCAAACGAACCCACTGGGGAAGATGAGGAGGTGAAAATGCGAAACGAACCCACGGGCCATCCCTTCGGAGCGGCAGGTGAAGGGAGAGGGGTTGGTCATGCTCTCATAACGGCGGGCGCCAGGAATGGGGGCGGGCCAGAATGGCATTCGTGACATCCACTTTTTCTGTCTTCACAAACCATGGTCGGCTATGACGGAATAAACAAAACGTGAGGTGAACCAGCAGAGGATTTCTTGAAGGATCCGTTCGTGGAGGAGATGAAGAAATGGTGCGAGAGCCAATGCCTGCAAAACGTAAGCCCCACCACATTGCCATCTACGCGGCCGTCTCGTTAGGCGTGCTCGTCAACCTGTTTCTGCTCGGGTGGTGGCTAAGCCTTTCCATTCCCATGAGCGCTGAACTGGATGTACGAAACGCCGAATGTGCTGCGGGGCGAGGAGAACAGCTATGGCCGGAGGATGTAGAGCGGTTCATTCGATTGGCCGATCACAAATGCCAAGATAAAGCCGCTCTAATATCTCGCCTACTAAGAAGCAAGGAGGCATCCATTCGGGCTGAAGGTATCTTGCTGGCAGCGCGATATCCGGATAGCGCTACGGACAATCAACGGCATGCGATGATGAGAGATGAAGCAATCAATCAATTCATGGAATCGAACGCCGAAACCGCACGACGAAAGTTCGGGGGGAGCCTGAAGGCAATGTCGCATTCGAGATAGTTCGGACCTTTCCGATGGAGTATGAAACGTGGACGGAGGAGAATGCCATTCGGGTCGAGGGACGTTGTCAAACCCCAAAATGCGCTTTGCCCCCTTTCCGACCTCAGTCGAGGATCTGGTGGCACGGGAAGGGAAGACGGGCTTGCGAACGCGCGGCCGGAGATTTTACCCGCGCATCCGCCCTTCCGGGCGATGCCGCAAAATCCACCGGACGAAAATCCGCCGTGGCGCGGTTGCCTCGATTATTGCGGACCCGGCCATTTTGCGTTACGACAGGGAATTGATTCAAGGGAAAGGATTTCACCATGTCCGACAACGCCTACGCCACCGCCGCCGATTATGCGGATGCGATGATCACCGCGCGGCGGGCGAAGAACTGGCTGTTTCTTCTGCTGTTGCTCATGCTGCTGATTCAACTGACGGTCTTCTTCGTCGCGGGATACACGGATTACGTGCTTCCCGAGGCGCGGGAGGATGTGATGCGGCTGGACGAGGAGGCGATCGCGACGACGCTGCCGGTGGACGGTGGAGGCGCCGTCGCCGAGGCGCGCGGCGTGGTGAAGACGGCAACCAACCGGTCGGCCGATGCGCTGGAGTATGTGACGGGGCTGATCAATTTCCTCGGCGTGGCGCTGTCGGTGGTGTTGTCGGTGGTGCTGCTGCTGATCGTCGCGATCATGCTCGTTGGCCGGCTGATCGGGGCCTCGCGGCTCACCTCGGCTTTCGTATGGAGCATCGTGCTGATCGTCCTGCTGTTCCCGTGGCAGGCGTTTCTCGAACCGCACGCATTCAAGATTCCCGGCGTGTTGTACACCTGGGAGGAATTGACCAGTCCGACGGACGGCGCGAAGTTTCCCACGGATGATTTCGCCTTCGCCACCCTGAAATGGGCGCGCTACGCCGGATTCCCGGCCGTCGCCGTGATCCTCCTGCTTGTCATTCAGATCAAGAGCAATCGCGGAATCAAATTGGCGCTTGGGGAAGGCGACACCGACCCCCCGCCCTCACCGGAATTGCTGTAACGGAAACTCGCTTCTCCGACGCCGCGGGCGGCTTGATCTCGCGGAACGCTTATTTCACGGGACAGGGACGCGATGCGGGAAGAACGTGGGCAATTGCCGGGCAACGTCGTGGTGTTCGAGCCGTTCACGCTGTGGGGCTCGATCGGTGGGAAAGTCACGGTGGTCGAAGGGGGCAAGTTTTACGCCCGCGGCGCGATTTACGGGGACATGAACGTCGAGTTCGGCGGGCGGGCGCACGTGTTCGGAAACGTCTCGGGCGACCTGTCGATCGAGCGCGGCGCGAAGGTGATCGTCAGCGGGGTGATCGGCGGGAACATCACCAATCGCGGTGGGCGATTGTACATCGACAATCTCGCGACGGTGATCGGAAAGGTGAAAACGCTCAAGGGTGAAACGACCATCGAGCCGCGCGCCAAGGTGCAGGCGGTCGAGAACAAGTCCAGGTGACGCGCGAGCGACGGGTGAAGACGACGTTCACGGCGTGTTCGATCCGATACGGAAGGGACGCTCATGCTTGAGCATGTGATTCATGGTCCCCTGCTCAACCCCCGGCCGGACGGCTCGGTGGAGTATCTCGTTAACGGCGCCCTCAAGTGCGACGGCGAAGGACGCATCGATTACGTCGGCGACTGGGCCTCGCTTCAACCGAGGCTGGCGAATTCGACCGTGCCGATCCACCGCGGCGCGGGGATCATCACCCCGCCTTTTCTCGACATTCACACGCACATCCCGCAGTTTCCGATCCGGGGCGATTTTCTCGCCGGGATCGATGCCGACCCGCCGGAAGGACGACTGCTCGCGGGGCTGAAGCGCAATGTCTTCCCCACCGAGGCACGCTGCGCGGATGAGGCGGCGGCGAGGCGGGTCGTGGAATCCTTCCATCGCGACACGCTGGCGCATGGCGTGGTGGGCGGCGCGGCCTATATGACCACGCACGCGGCGGCCACGCGACTGGCGCTGGAGACGCTCCCCGAAACCTGGAGTGTCGGGCTGGTGATGATGAACCGCGATTCACCGGAGAATCTTCGCACCGACGAGGCGAACTTCGAATCGGACGTGGAATCGATGGCTCACGCATTCGGGCGGCGGTTCATCGTCACCGACCGCTTCGCGGTCGCGGTGGATTCAGCGCTGCGTCAACGGGCGTCGGCGCTGGCGGCGCGGCTGGCGCTGCGGATGCAGACGCATCTCAACGAGCAGTTGAGCGAGAAAAACCATGTCGAGAAGACGCTTCATCCGGAATGCGAGAGCTACGCGCACGTCTATCTGCGCGATGGGCTGCTGAACCACCGCGCGATCCTGGCGCATTGCGTCTGGATGAATGATGTCGAATTCGACATTCTGCGGGCAACGGATTCGTGCGTCGCGCATTGTCCCACCTCCAACATGCTGCTGGGTTCGGGGGTGATGCGTCTCGACGCGCTGCATGAGCGGGGGATTCCTTATGCGCTGGCGACGGACATGGGGGCGTCCCCGACGACCTCGATGCTCGCGGAGATGGCGCAGTTTTTGAAGCTGCACGCCGGCCGATCGAAGTTCGCCACGCCCGAGCGGGCGCTGTTCCTCGCCACGCTCTCGCCGGCGGGGCTGCTGGGCATGGATCAGGAACTGGGATCGTTCGAGATCGGCAAGTCGATGTCGTACATCCAGGTCCAGGCGACACCGGCGGGGACGACGGCGGAGGAGGTCATCCTGCGGGCGCTGCTGCAACTGTCGCGGCGCGATCTGGATCGCGGACGCCGCGATGCGGATTACGAGCGATCGCTGGATCGACTGGCGGCGGCAGGCGTCGAAATCGGCCCGGAACTTCAGGCCATCTCCGATGACGTGTATCGCATCGCCGGTCGGATGGAAAACCGGATTCTGTCGGTGACGATGGGCGGGCGAACCGTGTGGAAGCGGGCCTCGACCGCCTGAGGGCGGAGTCCCGCCGCGACGGGCGCCTGTCGCGCGCCCTTGACCGGCCGCGCCGTTCGCATATCCATTCAGTCATGCACAAAACCGTGGTGATCAATGCGGTGGGGCTGACGCCCTCGCTCATCGGCCCGGAAACGCCGCGGATCAAGGCGTTGGCCGACGCGGGGCGCATCGTGACGATCAATCCCGTGATTCCGGCCGTCACCTGCTCCGTTCAGTCAACCTATCTCACCGGCGCCTGGCCGCGCGAACATGGGATCGTGGGCAACGGATGGTATTTTCGCGATGAATGCGAGATCAAGTTCTGGAAGCAATCCAACCGACTGGTGACGAAGGAAAAAATCTGGGACATCGCCCGAAGGATCGATCCGGGCTTCACCTGCGCGAACATCTGCTGGTGGTACAACATGTACTCGACGGCCGATTTCACCGTGACGCCCCGTCCGATGTATCCCGCCGACGGTCGAAAGCTGCCCGACTGCCATACCCATCCCGCGCATCTGCGCGATGAGTTGCAACGCAGATTTGGAACATTCCCCCTCTTTCAGTTCTGGGGGCCTGCCACCGACATCGCGGCGACCGAATGGATCGCGAATGCCGCGATTCATGTGGATGAGCAACAGGATCCGACGCTCTCACTGATCTATCTGCCGCACCTGGATTACGTGATGCAGCGCCACGGACCGGGCACGCCGGAGGCGGCGAAGGATCTGCGCGAGCTGGATACGGTCTGCGGGCGGTTGATCGATCATTTCTCGCGGCGGGGAGCGCGGATCATGCTCATCTCGGAATACGGCATATCGAGAGTGTCCCGGCCAGTGCATGTCAACCGCGTGCTGCGCGAAGCGGGCCTGATCGCGGTGCGGCAGGAGCGGGGGCGGGAGTTGCTCGACGCCGGGGCCAGCCGCGCCTTCGCGGTGGCGGACCATCAAGTGGCCCATGTCTATATCAATGATCTCAGTTGCATCGAACAGGTCCACAAGCTGCTCGCGTCAACGCCCGGCGTGGCGCGAGTGCTGGACGAGGGGGGGAAACGCGAGTTACGCCTCGATCATCCGCGCAGCGGCGAGCTGGTCGCGCTGGCCGAGCCGCAGGCGTGGTTCACCTATTACCACTGGCTGGACGAATCCCGCCGGCCGGATTACGCGAACACGGTCGATATCCATCGCAAACCGGGATATGACCCCGTGGAATTGTTCCTCGATCCCAACCTGCGCCTGCCCCGGCTGAGAATCGCGGCGATGCTGCTGAAAAAAAAGCTCGGGTTTCGGACATTGCTCAACGTCATCTCCACGGATGCGACGCTGGTGCGCGGCTCGCACGGCGTGGCGCCGGCGCGGCCGGAGGAAGGGGCATTTCTTGTTACGCCTCATCTGGACACGGGTTACAACGCGCCAATCGAACCCACCGAGGTCCAGGGGATCATTCTCCGGCATCTCCATGATGCGAAATAACCAACGTTTGGAGTGGACAGATGTCTGATGGGGAGGGATATAATCAAGGGAGAGGAAAGAGCCGGCCGGTGCTGCGCCTTTTGACGGTTTTGCTCCGGGCAAGAAATGGAGTGGTCATGACACGAGCAATCACCCGCGCTGTCGCCTCCGTCGCCGTATTTGCCGGCGCGATGCTGGCGGCGCCGGCATGGGGCCAGTTGATGGAGGAACCGGATCGCCCCGGTGCGATCGAGCCGATCCGCCGAGGCGCCGGATACCGGACGGATCATCCCATGTCCCGTTCCGGAACCTTCGCCGAGCATTACCCCGCCGCCGAGGTGCAGGCTGTCCCCTTCGCCCGCGCGCGAACCGCGGAAGCGCGGGTCGCGCTCCGCCAGGCCGAAACAGCGCTGAACAACGCGGTCCGCGACCTGCGTCGGAATTTTGAGAATTCCCCGATCTACCGCGAAGCCGTCACGGCGGAAAATCAGGCTTACAACGCCTACCTCAACGCGCGCCAAAGCGCCCTTCAGCCGCTCATCGACGAACCCCGCTATCTCGCGATGAAGGAAATGAGCCATCAGCTCGGTGGCCGGATTTCCGATGAGCACGGCCGGCGTCATTCCAACATCGAGGAGATCCTGTCGCTCGCGACGCTCAAGCTCGAATACGCCGCCATTGCCCGCACGATGGAAACGGCACTGGTGAACGGCGATGAGGGCGTCCATGCGGCCCGGCAGGATCTGCGGCTCGCCAAGGCGCGCGTCCTGGAACTGCGGGAGGCGTTCGCCGACAGCGTCCGCGAAGACAGCACGATCCTCGCCGCGAGGGAGGACATCCGAAACGCCCGCGTGGACCTGGTGACGGCCGAGGCGTTCCTCGATTCCGCCATCCGCGCCCGGAACATCGCGATGTCGTATGCCTACTTCATTCACTCCAACCACGCGCGATACTCGCGATACAGCGAGTTCGACAGGTGGGATTACGACTACCGCCCGCGCCGCGTCCAGTGGCGATATTGAACCGGCGATTGCCGCGAACTCGACAAAATGCGGCGCGACAAGCCGACAGGATCACCCTGCACCGCCCGTTTTGACGCCCCGCGATCCCGTGCCCTGGCCCCACGGCGACAATGCCTCTCGCCATCGGCGCGGTGAGTCTCCTATAATCCCTGCAATGCCAACCCCCCTTTTGAAGAAATTCACCCTGAACGACCTGCGTGCCGAACGGGACCGCGGGTCCAGGGTTCCCATGCTGACCTGCTACGATTTCACCACCGCCCGGTTGATGC
>CAYUNS010000192.1:0-6299 GCA_964446155.1 uncultured Tepidisphaeraceae bacterium
GCGGCAACAACGACGGCGGTTCCTCGAACCCGGCCCCCACCAACCCCACGCCCGTTCCAACCCCAACCCCGACTCCCACGCCCACACCAAGTCCGGTGGCGGGCGCGCCCAATGCCGTCATCAGGATGATCAATTCATCGGTCATGGCCGGGCAGGCGATTCATGTCCATGCCATGGACACGAAATTGAACGCCGGGGATCCGATTCACTCCAATTACGAGTGGGATTTCGGAGACCCCGACGGCGATTACAACCGGCTGAACGGATTCAACGCCGCACATGTGTACGACAAGGCGGGAACCTACACGATCACGCTGAAGGTGACCAACTCGTCGGGCAAGAGCACGGTGGTCGCCTCGAAGGTGACGATCACCGCGGACACCCGCAAGAAGGTGTACGTGGACGCGGTCGCCGGATCGGACAGCAATCCGGGCACGATCGACAAGCCGATCAAAACGCTGCCGAAGGCGCAGAGCCTTTTCGGCGACAACACGGCGATCTACCTCAAGCGCGGTCAAACCCATGCGGGCACGGTGGTGCTGTGGCTGAACTACAGCAACATCGTGCTGGGCGCGTATGGCACGGGCAGTCGTCCGGTCATCATGAACAAGACCGGCAACAGCACGGTTGCGATGGACGGCACGAAGGCGCGCGATGTGATGATCGAAGGCATCACCTTCGACACGGAAGGGGCCGCCACGAACGGCGTGGCGAACAAGATCGGCGTGAAGGCGGTCTGGGCCAAGGGAACCAACATCACGGTTCGCGACAACCAATTCCTGAACGTCTCCGACGCCGTCCAGGCTGACGGCCAGCCGACTGGTCTGCTCGTTCAGGACAACATCGCCCCGCTGGACACGGGCATCCGCAGCTATTTCATCTGGTCCGAGGGCACCGACCATGTGTACCTGGGCAACAATGTGGCGAATTCCACGCGAGAACACATCGTTCGCGTGGGCGCCAGCGGAACCGAGCGCCTGCTGATGGCGCACAACACCTTCAGCAACATCTCCCGCAGTTCGGTGGATCCCAGTGATCAAGCCAAGGGATCCATGGTGATTCACAAGGCGAGCTATGTCTGGCTTTCACACAACAACGTGATCGGCGGAGGCGGGACCGGCTTCGGTCCGCTGGGCGGCGAGAACGGCCTGTCGGACAAGGGCGCCCGCTTCCAATGGGGCGTCCTGGAAAACAACGTTCTCGAAACCGCCCTCATCGTCAATCACGGCAGTGAAAACCTGATGTTCCGCAACAACATTCTGATGCGAAACGAAGGGGCGATGATCACGGTCAGCGGCTGGAACGATGAGTTCAACCGCGGCATCAAGAACCTCTACATTTACAACAATACGGGTGTGACGGACGGAACCCGCGGCAATTTCCTCAAGGTTGAAGGCAAAACCGACGGGATCTGGATGGCGAACAACCTGTTCGTCGCGCCCAGCTACACGACGGGCTCGCACAACTCGGCGATCGTGTACGTCGCGGAATCGAACTTGAACAGCTTCCGTGAGATCAGCCACAACGTATGGGCGAACGCGACGACCCTGTCGTTCGCCGAAGGAGGGCTGTTCTATGTCTGGCCAAGCTGGTCGGACAAGAAAGGCTACCTGACGCCCACGGAATGGGCGGCCTACGGCGTCGTGGGGACCGAGTTCGTCGGGGATGTCATCCTCTCCGGCTCCTATACCCCCTCCTCCTCCAGCATCGCCGCCAAGGCGGGCAAGGTGATTCCGGGCGTTTTCGCGGACTTGTATGACAAGTCGCGCCCGGGCACCGGTGGATGGACCGTGGGCGCCGTACAGGTCTGACCACCCGCTTTGTTCCGATAAGAAACGCCCGCGCCGGCCTTGTGCCGGCGCGGGCGTTTTCATTGGAATCGGGTTGGGGGCGTTCCTCTTCCCGGTCACGGCCACCTCCGGCATCGCCAGGCGATTCCACCTCGCCTCCCGGTCTTCGACGGCAGGTGTTGGGGATCAGAATTGGATGGCGATTTTTTATCGGACGTGAAAACATTCCGGCTATACGAGATGCCCGATTTGACGGTGGGGAAATCTGCGAAATCCAGGAAATCCAGTTAAGGTTGAACCTGACCCGTCGTGAGAAACCTCCGATTCGACGGGTATGAAGCACAATACAAGAGACATCATCGGTCGGGCCGTGCTCGAAACACTCGAGACGCGGCAGTTGTTATCTTCCGTGACGCTCAATGACGGTGTTTTGACCATCCTTGGAGACACGCACGCCTCCAACTCGATCTGGATCAACAAGCCCATGAACCAACAGTTGCTCTGGGCCACCGTGAACGGGAAGGGCACGGCGTTCGACGCATCGGAAATCAAGTCGATCAAGGTGATCGGCGGGGAGAAGGATGATTTCATCCACATCAACCCGATGACCACGATCCCCGCCCACATCGAAGGTCGAGGCGGCGACGACATCATCTATTCGGGCAATGGCGACGACTATATCGATGGCGGCGAGGGGAACGACTACATCGACGGCCGGGCCGGCAACGATGTCCTCCATGGCGGCGATGGCGACGATGTCCTCTACGGCGGCTGGGACGATGATATCCTTGACGGCGGCGCGGGCGTCAATGTCCTCAACGGCGCCCAGGGCGCGGATTCCTATGTCAATGTCACCGACAAGGACACCCTGAAGCACGACCCCAATGACCACGCTCCCACCTGGAAGACGGAGACGACCGCAGATCCGGTTTCGCCGAAACCCGAACCGGAGCCTGAATCCAAACCCGCTCCTGAACCTGAGCCGGCTCCCATGCCCGAACCCGAACCGGCTCCCGCGCCGGAGCCTGAGCCGGAACCCGTGTCGCAACCGGCTCCGCCGGCCCAGAATGACGGTGTTTCACCCCAGGCGGTCATTACGGTGATGGATTCGTATGTCACCGCGGGCAATGCGGTGCATGTCCACGGATTGAATTCGATCCTCAACGGCGGAGAGGCATCGGACGCCCACTACGACTGGAATTTCGGCGACGCGGGCGGCAAGTACAATCAACTGCGCGGATTCAATGCGGCCCATGTCTATGACAAGGCCGGCACTTACACGATCACGTTGACCGTGACGAACAAGGCGGGCAAGAGCACGACCGTGAGCACCACGGTGACCGTCTCCGCCGATACGCGCAAGATCATCTATGTGGACGCCAACGGCTCGGACAGCAACTCGGGCACGTCGGCCAACCAGGCGGTCAAGACGATCGCCCGCGCCCAGCAGCTTCTCGCGGACAACACCATCCTGCTGTTCAAGCGGGGGCAGACCTGGCTGACGACGGACACCCTGCACGTCAACGGGAACAACATCAAGGTCGGCAGCTATGGCACGGGCGATCGCCCGGTGCTGATGCACAAACAAATAAACGTGAGCACGGCGGTGATCAGCATCGGCGCAGGCTCGAACGACATCACCATCCAGGGACTGACGTTCGACACCTATGGCGTCGCGACCAACACCGTCGCGGACAAGATCCGCGTGACGGGCATCATCCCCAAGGGAACGAACATCACCATCCGTGACAACCAGTTCCTCAACGTCACCGATGCGATCAAGGCCAACAGCCGCCCGGTCGGGATGCTGGTGCAGGACAACGTCGCCCCGCTGGAGACGGGCATCCGCAGCTATTTCATCTGGTCGGAAGGCTCGGACCACGCCTACCTGGGCAATGTCGTGGCGAACTCGACCCGCGAGCACATTGTCCGCATCGGCGCCAGCGGCACGGATCGCGTGCTGCTGGCCTACAACGACTTCACCAACCTGGACCGCACCTCGGTGGACCGCTCCGACATGGCCAAGGGCACGATGGTGATCCACAAGGGAACCTACGTCTTCGTGACGCACAACACGATCACCGACGGCGGGATCGGGGTCGGTCCGCTGGGCGGCCCGGACGGATTCGGCGACAGGGGCGCCCGCTGGGAATACGCGGTGATCGAGAACAACATCGCGAAAAACACCAGCATCCGGGTGACGCATGGCGCCGAGCATGTGATGATCCGCGACAACGTGGTGCATCTGAACGGCGGCGGCGCGTTCCTCCTCAACGGGTATGACGCATCGTATGACCGGGCGACGGTCGATGTGACCATCACCAGCAACACGGTGGTCAACAACGGACAGTTCGGGCAATTCCTGAAAGTGGAAGGCGACGTGGAGGGGATCACGCTGACGCACAACCTGTACGTCGCGCCCAATTACCGCGTGGGTTCGCACGGCGCCGCCGTCGTGTACATCCAGGACGACGACATGGACAGCTTCCGCCAGGTGAGCAACAACATCTGGACCATCCCGGAAACGACCAGCTACGCGCAGGGCGGGTTCTTCTACCTGTGGAACAACTGGTCCGACTCGCGCGGCTACCTGACGCCCGAGGAATGGGAGAGCTTCGATGTCGTGTATGACGAGCAGTATCAGAACGTGACCCTCGGCGCGACCTACACGGCGACGGTCAACAACAACACCGCCGGGGCGCGACTGGTCGCCTAGCGGACAGGATCAGGCGAGAATGCATCTCGGGCCTTCCAGCCATTGAACTGGAAGGCCCGATTTTTTTATGGCGCCGCAGGCGTCGGCCGCCCTGATGCACGATTCAGCTCATCCAGCAGCAGCCGGGCCATAGAGCGGTAATCGAATCGTTGCACAGCCCGCTCACGCGCCCCCGCCCCGAGGCGTCTTCGCAGGCCGGGATCGCCAGCAAGCGTCACAAATGCCTCGGCGATCGCTTCCTCATCTCCCTGTTTCACCAGGATTCCGTCAACATCGGTGGTGATCATGTCGGGCGTTCCGCCGATGATCGACGAGATCACGGGGACACCGCACGCCATGGCCTCCATCACGGAGACCGGCGCCGCTTCGCCCAAGCCGACGCTGGGGAGGACGAAGACATCGGTCCCCCGCTGCAGCAATTCGAGCACCTGCTGCTCGGAGAGTGTGCCCGCAAGGGTAACGTGGCGCTGCAGTCCCAGTTCGTTGATCATCGCTTCAATCGATTCCCGTTCCGTGCCTGTGCCGGCGATGGTGTACTGGATGTTCACGCCCCGATCGACGGCCAGCCGTGCGGCCTTGAGGGCGTGGCGGTGACCCTTGGCGCGGTTCAGCCGGGCAACGGTGACGATGCGCAACTGCCCCGCCTCCGCATCGGCGGATGCCACGGGCGCAAAACGATCCGTATCCACACCCATCCAGATGACGGGCAGCTTTTCCATCGGCAACCCGATCTTCTCGGCCACCTGCGCCTGCAGCGCGCGCGTGACGCAGGAGACGAACTGCGCATGGCGCATCTTCTGCGCGTGGTCTTTTCCATAAACGGGCAAGTCGCCATGGAGCGTAAGGCTGTAAGAGGGTCCGCCGAGGCAATGACAGATCGCGACAATGTGCGCTGCGTCGCCGCAGGAATGGGCATGAATATGATCAATCGCGTCCTGCTTCGCATGCTGCAGCAAATCGGCGGCGAGAAGGATCGCGCCGAGGTGTTTGATTCGCTGCCGAAGGGGTGTTTCACGAAGCGACAGGACATATCCCACCGCCTTCAATGTGCGGATCGGCCGGAGGAGCAGTTGGAGGATCGCCCTCCCGAATCGGGGGGGCATCAGATAGTATATCTCGGCCATCGCCTCCCGGGCGAATTCGTGCTTCGCCACATCGGGCGAGGGACGATGTGTGGAGACGATTCGCACCTCGGCGTGCATCTGCCGCATGGCGAGGATCTCCCGCCAGAAAAACGCATGTGTCTGGCCAGGGAACTTGGGGATAAGAAAGATGAGGCGCATGTCAATCACCACCGTTACTCGTAGCGACAATTTAACTGGGTCGTAAATACTTCCTTTGGACAACGAATCTCATTTGCTTCTTATGGGACGCGACGGATGTTGTATGGCGTCTGGATCAGACGGATCTGGTCCGATGTCAGTCACATCCAACGGGGACAACATGCGATCAAATAAAGCAGTGCGTAAAAATTATCAATTTGTCGAGCCGTTGGAAAGCCGCACTTTATTGGCGGCTGAGATTACCACGTTGGATGGACTCACAAGCGGTTCGTATTCGATACCGGCCGGACATGCCGTTCACGGGTGAAGCAACTGGCCCGGGACGTGCAGGAGGCCACGGGGGATTCGGTGTCGGTGGCGTTTGTGGACCAGGGCTACACCGGCGAACGGCCCGCAGACGACGCGAGAAAGAGCGACATCGAGCTGTCGGTGGTGAAGCTTCCGCAGGCCAAACGCGGCTTCGTGCTGCTGCCGCGGCGTTGGGTGGTGGAGCGATCGTTCGGCTGGCTG
>CAYUNS010000193.1:0-6269 GCA_964446155.1 uncultured Tepidisphaeraceae bacterium
GTTGAAGGATGCTCGCGTAGATGTTTCGGAAATCGATGTTGTATTTCAAATCCCCCTGATCGAGATCGGTCAACGAGGGATGCGGACCGGCAACCCCCGCCTTCACACCCGGCCCGAACAAGAACATCGGCGCCGCCGCCCCATGGTCGGTTCCCCCCGACGCATTGGACTGCACCCGCCGGCCGAACTCGCTGAAGGTCATCATCAGCACGCGATCGGCATTCCCCTGCGCTTCCATATCCTCCCAGAACGCCCCCACGCCGCGCGCCAACTGCTGCATCAACTGATCGTGCCTTCCCCGCTGCCCGGCGTGCGTGTCGAATCCGCCGAGGCTGACGTAATACACCCGCGTCGCCAGCCCCCCCGCGATCATCGCCGCGATCGTCTTCAATCCATTTCCAAATCCGTTCGTTGGATAATCAAAAGCCGGCTTGTGTCCCCGCGTCATGCGGAGGATGTCGTCACTGCTCACCTGTGCGTCCATGGCCGTCCGGCTGAGAAATTCCAACTCGCTCGCCGGCGCGATCTCGATCTTCGGCGCGCTCCGTGAATGCCTCCCCCGCGGCGTCCCCGGCGCCGGCGATTCCGTCGATTCGGCTTCGGCGACCTGATTCAGCGCCTTGTAACGATCGAGATCGCGTCCCTGATATCGATAGGTCTCCGTCCGCTCGAAACTGAGCGGCGTCACACGCTCCCCCTGCATCGCCAGCGGAAGCTGATCCCCCATTGACACGCCCACATGCGGATCGGTCCCCGTACAGGTGTTGTCGAAATACCGCCCGATCCATCCATTGGTCACGATCTCCTTGCCCGGGTCCGCACTGTGCCAGATGTCCATCGCGCGGAAATGCGACCGGTTGGGATTCGGATATCCCACGCCCTGGATAATGCTCATCCGCCCGTTGTCGTACAGATTTTTCAGCGGCGCGAGGTTGGGATGAAACCCCAGGTAATCATTGATCTTCAACACGTCGTTCCCCGCATGCGCCAGTCCCGGCCGGGAGCGATGATAGGCGTCGTCCGCATACGGGATGACGGTGTTCAGCCCGTCGTTCCCGCCCGAGAGTTGCACGACCACGAGGATTTTCCCGTCCTTGCCGCTTGCCTGCTGCGTGCGTTTGGCATCGAGCGGGTTGGCCATGGACCACACCGTCGAATCCAGAAACGCCGGCACCGTCGGCGCCGCCGCCAGCAGTGTCAGCCCTTTCATCAGAAATGCCCGGCGTGTCCCAAGATCGCTTCGCATGTCTCGTCCTCGCTTCAACGTGAACGCCGGCGCGGCGGCGCGGCTTCCCGATTGTTATCCCCTCAACACAACTGGTATTCCGGCATCGACACGATCAACTGGATCATCCGCATCATCGCATCGTCGCGATTCGGATTTCTCCGCATCGATTCAATCAGAATCCCCCGTTTTTCCGGCGCGATCGGCCGCTGGATCAACCGCGCGATCCAATGATCCACCAGCGCCTCATCGTCCATTCGGCCTTGCGGCCTCAGTGCTCTCGCCCGCTGCGCTCCCACCAGCGCCACCGCGCTGTTGTATCGAACGAACAGCGTGCTGGAGTTGATCCAGTTTCTCCCGCCCGGCCAGCCCTTCACGTTGGGCGGCATGAGCGGAACCTGCCCCATCTGATTGAGCGCCCGGTTCACCACCCGCGTCTGGGGCAGATCCGCATCCAGCAGCCGCACCGTCCCCGCCATCAGTTGCACCGGGCTTTTGATCTGTGATCCGATGCACTGCGGGCTGTAAAACGCCTTGCTCGCGAATATCGTCCTCAAGACCGGCCGAAGCTCGTACCGCGCGTCGCGCAACACCTCGCCGAGGCTTGCCATCATCGCCGTATCCGAACTCGGATACGCGAAGAACGAGAAAAGCCGCCCCGCGATGTACGGCGCGCAGGCTCGATGCGCCAGGATCAGGTCGATGATGTCGTCGCCGTCGAAGCTCCCGCGTTTTCCGAAAAAAATCTTCTCCCCGTAATCGTGATCGTTGCGCCGGAAGGAAAACGCCTCACCGTCGTGTCCCCATCCGGTGAAGGCTCTCGCCGCCTCCTTGATGTCCCGCTCGCTGTAGTTGCCGATCCCCAGCGTGAACAACTCCATCAGCTCGCGCGCATAATTCTCGTTGGGGCTGCGCTTCGAGTTCTGTTGATTGTTCAGATAATCCAGCATCGCCGGATCGCGGGAGATCCACCGAACGAACTCGCGGAAGTTGCCCGCGCTCTGCATCCGCAGCAGCTCGTTCTGCTTCCACATCAGCAAAGCGCTTCGTTCATCCAGCGCGCTGGTCGTGAAGTGACCGTGCCAGAACAGCGTCAGCTTCTCCTGCAAGCGATACGGCCCATACGCCATCCGCTTCAACCACCACGCCCCCATCGACATGATCGCCTCGCGGTTGGCGCGCATGAACTCCTGGATCAGCCGCTGCCGCTCCTCGGGGGTTTTGCCGAACAGGCTCCGGCGGTATTCCCGGAAATTCCTCGGGTATCCGTCGATGGACGAGAAGTCCGGCAGGTCGCTCCGGCTCAACTCCTCCGCCGGCGCGTCCGGAAAATCCATTAGCCAGTCGATCGCCCCCGCGACCCCCAGCTTCCGCACCTTCTCGATCTCATCGAGCGTCCCTCCAAACCCCGCCCGGTTGAGCAGGTGCGCCGCCTTCACCGCGTCGAACGGACCCTCGTTCGACGCCCGATACGGTTCGAGCATTGGATGCAGCCGCGCCATCTGATTTCCTGAAACGCCGAAACCCCTCGCATATTCCGTATTCTTTCCTTGTTATCGCTCCACTTCCACTGAAACCTTTATGCCCGCGCGATAATCCCTATACTCCGTAGTATCTTTTGACTGGAGTAATGTTTAATGGAATCACCACTGTTGCGTCTCGGCCATTCCCCCGACCCCGACGACGCCTTCATGTTCTACGGATTGGCCAAAAACCTGCTTCCCAGCGGGCGATACCGCTTCGAACACATCCTCCAGGACATCCAGACCCTCAATCAGCGCGCCATGAAAGGCGAGCTTGAGATCACCGCCATCTCCATCCACGCCTATCCCTACGTCGCCGACAAATACGCCCTCACCAGTTGCGGCAGCAGCATGGGCGACCAATACGGCCCGATGGTCGTCGCCCGCGAACCCCTGCGGATCGAAGACCTCCGCGGCAGGAAAATCGCCATCCCCGGCGAAATGACCACCGCCTTCCTCGCCCTCCAGCTCTGCATCGGCAAGGCCGGCGAAGCGTTCGACTACGATGTCGTCCACTTTGACCAGATCCCCGCCTACGTCAGGGACGGCAAAGCCGACGCCGGACTGCTCATCCACGAAGGACAGCTCACCTACAAAACCCTCGGTTTGCATCTCATCGTCGATCTCGGCGTGTGGTGGCACGAGCAGACCCAACTCCCTCTGCCCCTCGGCGGCAACTGCATCCGCAAAGACCTCGGCGCCGAAACGATGCAGGAAGTGACCGATCTGCTCAAGCGCTCGATCCAGTTCAGCCTCGATCATCGCCCCGAAGCGGTTGAATACGCGTTGCAGTTCGGCCGAGACCTCGATCGCGACCTTGCCGACCGCTTCGTCGGGATGTACGTCAACGACTGGACTCTCGACTATGGCCCCCGCGGCCGCCAGGCCATCGACCTGCTCCTCAAAAAAGGCGCCGACGCCGGACTCGTTCCGCCCATCGGCAAAATCGAGTACATCACCGCACGATGACGCCCGGCCTTGGTCTGTCAATGGAATCAACCCGGCCCAACTTCACTCGCCCGCGCTGGCGAATGGAGAGGGGCGAACATGCAAAAAACTATCGACGTGTTCGCGGCCTTGCTATAATTCCATCCTATGAGCACCGCCGAAATCATTGCGGAGTTGCTTCGCCTTAGTTCCGCGGAACTGGCCCAGGTACAGGCCAGGTTGAAAGAATTGGTCGATTCGAACCGGACTTCACAGGCCAAACCGATCACTACACATCCCGCTCTGGGCATCTGGAAGGATCGCACCGATCTGCCCGATGACTCCATCGAGGCATCGAAACAATTACGCGAGTGCATGATGCGTCGGACTGATACGAGGGAATGATGATCGGCGGGATATTCGACAGCTCAATTCTCATCGATTGTCTCCGCGGCCGTACCGACGCAATCACATTTCTTGCCAGCCAGACTGTCACAAGCCACCCGCGAACCCATTTGCTCGTCGCCGCCGAATTGCTCACTGGCGCTCGTGACAAGAACGAGCAGGATTTAATCGACTCCTTCCTACAGACTTTCGACCTGGCGCTCCCCACTGAAGCCGATGGCCTGTCCGCCCTCGACCTCTATCGTCAGTTTCGCCTGTCACACGGCGTCGATTGACCCGACTGTCAGATCGCCGCCACCGCGCTGCGGCTGGGCATCGAAGTCTTCACGCAAAACGTTAAGCACTTCACCGCGTTCCCCAGCCTGCGCGTCGTCAGAGCGTATTGAAGTGTTCCTTGACGATCTTCACCGCCCGCGACCACAATTCCACCTTCCGCTTCCCTCAACCCGGCCCAACTTCACTCGCCCGCGCTGGCGAATGGAGCCTCGCGCCAATGCCGTTTCGCGGCGGCTTGACACGCATGGTTGGGGATTTAAGATACCCCACTCGCTTTTCGCTGCGGCTGTGGCGGAATTGGCAGACGCGCAAGATTCAGGTTCTTGTGTCCGTAAGGACGTGGAGGTTCAACTCCTCTCAGCCGCACTCATCGACCCCGGATTTCCCAGGAAGTTCGGGGTTTTTTCATGGCAATCCCCTGCCGAGGAGGCACGCACATGGCACTGGCGATCGTGGTCACGCTCGAGAAAGACCTCCCCGCGCCCGCCGCCGCTTATGCGAAGGGGAAGACCGGCAAGGCGCTGGCGCGCGAATCGGATCGCCTCGACGCGGCGGCGAGGTACAAGAACGTCGCGTCGATCACCTCGCTCCTGTCCCAGAACCAGGACGCGCTTCGCCGGCAGATGATCGAGGACGGGTTCGATCCGTCGAAGATGCGCATTCCGGCGGAAATGTGGTATGACGCATCGGAGGGATTGAAGACGGCGCGCACCCTGATTGAGTTCGTTCACGCCAATCTGAACGGTTTCAAGCAGCCCAACCCGATTCTTCGCGATCTCAAGGCCATTGAAGCGTTGCTCTCGGCCGCCGACGCCGCGGGCGTTCGGTTTCATTTCTCCAACGTCGATCTCTGATGCCCCGGACGGAATCGATCAACCCCCGCTCGATCCAGCGCGTCCATTGGGCCGCGATCGCGGCGATGCTCGTCGCGGCGATCGTCTACCTGGCCATGCGGAATCGAATCTGGTGGTGCGAATGCGGACAGTGGAATCCGATCTCGCTCGTCGTCCATTCCCGGCACAACTCACAACACCCGTTCGACGCGTACAGCCTCTCGCACCTGCTGCACGGTATCCTGTTCTACGGCGCGTTCGCGTGGCTGACGCCCCGATGGAGCCTCGGCTGGAAGCTCGTGGGCGCGTCGGCGATCGAGATCCTGTGGGAGGTGGTGGAAAATTCCCCCGTCATCATCAACCGCTACCGCGCCGCGACCATTTCGCTTGGGTATGAGGGCGATTCGATCCTCAATTCCATCGCCGACGTGGCGAGTTTCATCATCGGCTTCCATATCGCGCGGCGGATCGGGCCATGGTGGTCAATCGCGGTTTTTCTCGCCGTCGAGTTGGCGCTGCTCTGGTGGATTCGCGACAACCTGATGCTCAACATCCTCATGCTTCTCTGGCCGATCGACGCCATCCGAAGCTGGCAAAGCGGCGGATAACCCCGCCCCATAAGATGGATTGTCCACGAATGGACACCAATCGACACGAATCAGGGCGGCGGGGGCAACAGCCGAATTCGAGGGAGAGCCCCCACAGGAAAACTGAAGGCGACATCACCCTTTACCTTGTTCGGCCTGCCTTTTCTGTCTTCCTCGGGCACAATCGCCTTGTCGTCGAAGCATGCACTCGGCCTGGCCATGGCGTGGCGATGATACCACTGCTCGTTTCGGGGACAACGTTGGGATGGCCGGCGGATCGCCGGTTGACGGCCCCGTCCGGCGGCTGATTTTGGCGGGATTTTCGCCGATTTTGTGGGGGATTCGGGTATAATGGTCTGTTGGTTTCCGCTCGCGATGGGTCCACGAATGAATACGAATCCACACGGATGAGGCCGGCCCCACGCGCCGGCGAGGGGCGAATCGGCAAAACGAACCCAAACGAACCGGGGAAGGGAGAGAAGGTGAAAATGCG
>CAYUNS010000194.1:0-6261 GCA_964446155.1 uncultured Tepidisphaeraceae bacterium
CGCCGATCGGACGCGATCCACCAGCCTGCTGCTGCAAAAAGGCGCGCACGACATCGACATCCTTCACTGGCTCTGCGGATCGTACACGCGGCGCGTGACGGCGATGGGGAACCTGGGCGTCTACGGCGAGATCACCGACCGTCACTCTCCTGACGAGCGGGGCAATGCGAGCTGGTCGCAGGACAACTGGCCGCCGCTGTCCCAGAAGCAACTGAATCCGGTCGTCGATGTCGAGGATTTGAGCCTGGTGCTGATGGAACTGGAGAGCGGCGTGCTGTGCTCGTACCAGCAATGCCACTACAGCCCGGATGCCTGGCGGAATTACACCATCATCGGCACCGAGGGGCGGATCGAAAACTTCGGCGATGTCCCCGGTGAGAAGACGGTGGTGCGATTGTGGAACCGCCGCTGCTATTACAAGCCCGAAGGACACGAGGCATTTCACTTTCCCGAGGAGGAATCGGGCAGCCACGGCGGTGCGGACCCGCGCATCGTCGGCGAGTTCCTTCGTTATCTGCGTGAAGGGGGCAGCACCGACACCTCCCCCGTCGCGGCGCGCAACGCCGTCGCCGCCGGCTGCCTCGCCGCGGCATCGCTTCGCAATGATGGCATGCCCATGCTCATTCCGGCGCCGCCTTCAGAAGTCTTGGCGTGGTACGAAGTCAATCAAGCATAGAGAATGCATTCCACGCCGCCGGATATCCTGCGACTCCAGCGCAGGCGATTCGTGCCCTTGCGTAGACATTTTGCATGCCCATTTCCAGTCTGCGATCGACGCGGACCGCTTTTCTATTGGGAGTGGAAGCCTAATTGTCATCAGGCAAGCTTAACGATCAACTTCCCCAGCGTGGGCGAGTGCGCGATTTCAATGCCGTCCGCGTAGATGCGAAAGCCGCTTCCCTTGTGATAGCGTGTGCCACTCCTGTCATACATCACGGTCATGAGCCGGCCGTGGTATGACAGCCGGTCCAGGCAGAAGTAGTCCCAGTCATCGCTGGGAACAAGCGGCTGCACGGCGAAGAGATCATCGTTCCGTGGTTGAATGCCAACGAGGCCGGAAATGATGAGGTCGCAGAACGTCGAGTGATTGTAGTCCTTCCCGCGCTCCGGTCCCCCCTTGTCGCCGGGCCATCCCCATTCTTCCAGGATGCGTCGTGAAATCCATTCGCCGGTGAACGGATCGAGGTTCTCATCGATCCATGGCACGCGCGTGCCATCCGCTTTCACACGGGCGTGGGAGGAGGCATAAATCCGCAGCAGCTTCAGGTAGTCCTTTGGGGTGATGACGTCCTGCGGATATCGCGTCAGCAGATTCGCCATGGCCGTGAGCGTCTGCGACGTCGCGAAAGGCCAGGATGGCCCGTTCCACAGGCATTCGTGGTGATGAGCAAACATGAAACGAGGATGCCCGCGCTCTGCCGTCGTCGGCCCAAAAGGGGCGAAGAACCCCTGTTCGTTCATCAGGCTTCGCCACGCCTGTCCATATCCCGCATCGGGCAGGTTGAAATACCATGGGATGTATCCGAGTTGCTCGCGGACGTTATGCGATGGATTGATCCGGCAAAAGTCCCATGTGGCAACGGCTTCGTCCCTTGTCTTGAGCGGGATCACCTTGAAAAACTTCGCTTCCGAGTCCCAGAGTCGTTCCTGCACGAGTCGCTTGAGCGTTGAAGCTTTCCCGGTGAACCGCTGTTCGATCTCGGGTTGCCGGGCCAGTCGGGCGATTCGCGCGATCGCCAGTGCGTCGGCGTGGAGGTAGGCGTTGAGCGTCGGACGCAGGCCAGGCCCGCTGATCGAAAGTTCCATCCCGTCGTGGCCGTCGTTCGACCAGAACAGACCGCTCTCATGGAGGTTCGACCGTTCCCACGCTTCGTAATTCGCGACGAAGTCGGGAAGCAGATCGATCGCAGGATCATAACGTCCGGCGACGTCGCAATATCGCAGCACGGCATCAGTCAGCCACGTGCTGTAGGAGCGTGCATTGCCGCCGCCGCGGAACCAGAACCGGATGTAGTCCGGCAGAAACGTGTCTCGATTGCCCAGCCAGCGTCCTTCGGCAAGGTGATGGCCGACGGCGCAATTGATCGAGTTGTGCTTGCCCGCCCACGGCACACGGGGATGGAACTCGGTGATGATCGTACCATCCGGCGTGGTCTTAATGTGCTTTCGATAGACCCACCAGCGGAAGTAGTAAGTCTTCTGGATTACCTCGTCCGGGCAATCAAAGAGCGGTATGTTCGGTTCAAGCCATTCCCACGCCGCTTCGTTGGGCACGTCCTGAACGACCGTCTCTTTTTCGAGACGGTTGAAGCGGTTGATGTACGACTTGAACGGATCGCCGGTCAGGATCACTGGCGGAATTCCTTGTTTGTCCGAAGTCTCGCCGTTCCCAGTCCCTCACTGGTCTGACAATTGGATTTCCCGAATGTCCGGTCAATGGTGGCCGGGGTCGGATTTCACGCGGAATAGCCGCGTGCGGCGGCGGCTTCGCGATGGGCGCGGGCGTCGGCCTGGCGGGGGGTCTCCGGTTCGGTCGGAGCGTCCAGCGGATGCAGATGACGTCCTTGCTCGATCAGGGCTTGCCGCAAGGCAAGGCCGTCGATTCGGCTGATGTCGCAGCCCTGGCGGATCGCCATGCCGGCGGCAGTGCCGGCGGCCTGACCGAGCGAGCAGACCGGCGGCATCACCCGCAGGCTCGAGTGCGTCGCGTGGTCGGCGGAGATGCAGCGGCTGGCGATGGCGAGATTGTCGATCCCCTTCGGCAGCAGGCAGCCCCAGGGAATCTCGTACCATCGACCCTTGGGCAGATGCACGATCTGCGTGCCCGTGCCCGAGGGATTGTGAATGTCCACCGGATACGTCACTCTCGCCACGGCGTCGGGAAAGATGCGGCCCTGTCGGTAGTCTTCCAGTGTGAGATACTGTCGGCCACGGATGCGACGGCTCTCGCGGATGCCGATCTGCGGCGCGATCGAGTAGATTCGCGAATGACGGAAGATCGGCACCTGCTCGCGCAGCACCTGCCAGATTTCCCGCAACTGCCGTCGGCCTTCGATTTCGGCCTGCGAGAGCTGGGCGCCGTCGATGGACGGGTGGCGAATCACGCGCGTGGTGTTGAAGTGGACGACATCGTCCTCCACACCGGGGAAGATCAACACATTCTCGCGCGGGCAGTCGATCCGGCCGTCGGCCTTGCCCTGCTGATAGGCGGCTTGTATCTGCGGACCCTGCTGCCGGACGACCTGGTAAGGAGACATCTCCTGCTGGTCCGGGGGAATGTCTTCACGGGCGATCTTGAGCTTGAAGCAGAGGGTCATGGGCTGGGCGTCGCCGTTTTCCTCATTGCCGTAGTCGAACTCGCAACCCGCCATCGCCGCGAGATCGCCGTCGCCGGTGCTGTCGATCCAGATCTGGGCGCGGGCGGCGGTGAGTCCGCTCTTGGAGTGCAGGACGACGCCGTCGATGCGTCCCGAGGACGCCTCCACGTGGGCCGCGCGATGGTGATACAGCAATCGCACGCCCGCCTCGTCGCACAGGTCCTCCGCCGCCAGCCGCGCCACCTGCGGATCGAACACGCGCGAGCCGGGGCGAACCCCGCCGTAAGTCGCCATGCGATCGACCCATTGCTCGAAGATGCCGGTGTCGAGGGAGGCGCCGTTGAGGTGATTGGGCATGAACGGGTTGACTTCGCCCGCCGTCGCCATGCCACCGAGAAATCCGTAATGCTCGACCAGGAGCACGTCGGCGCCCTGCCTCGCCGCCGACACCGCCGCGCCGATGCCGCCCGGGCCGCCACCCACGACGATCACCTGAGCCTCGTGCTTCACCTCCAACTCGCGAGGCAAATGAACCGGAAGACGTGTTGCTTGTGCCGGGGATGTTAACGACGGAGCGGCTTCATTGGGCATTGCTTTACCTGATTATTAGAGTAAGAATTCATGTTCGGCGATCAATCCGATCTTGTCAAACGCTTGACCGGCGCCGGGCGGTTATTTCGTTTTTATGAGATATGAGAGCGCTGAAAAAGTGATGCGGGGACGCTTCGGGCACATGACGCGTCTTCCATCGGAATCGGGATCACCACCATGCACAACCAGCTTCTTCGGATACCATTCAGGGGCAAGCCGGATCGTTCGGATGCGACGGACGACAACGCGCCGGCAGTGGGACAGGCGTTCGGGGCATGTTCCCTCGATCTGTCCGAAGACACCTCGCGGCACAGGATCATCGCGCGGGGCACGAAGGAGATTTATCACGGGCATCCGACGACGGTCCTGATGCCCGATGGCCGAACGATTTTCTGTGTCTGGACGCACGGCCACGGCGGGAACTGCGGGCCGATGGCGCGCAGCGATGATGGAGGCGACACCTGGGTTCGCCTCGATGATCGTCTTCCCGATTCCTTTGGCCGGCATCGCAACTGCCCAAGTCTCTATCGCCTGATCGCGCCCGATGGCCGCGATCTGCTCTTCGTCTTCTCGGCGCATCCCGACATGCCGCGCCTCGTCAGCGATGACGGAGGAGAAACCTGGCTCGACATGCCGCCGCTGGGTCTGCCGTGCGTCATGGCGTTCAGCAGCGTGACGTGGCTGCGCGACGGACGATACATGGGCCTGTATCACCGGCGATCCGATGCTCGCGCCGGTGAGAGCGATCACGCCACCTCGCTTCAGATTGTGCGGGCGATCACGTCCGACGGCGGGCTGAGTTGGTCCGCGCCCCAGGTCATCGCCGACGTTCCGGGCAAAATGCCGTGCGAGCCGTATGTCTTCCGATCGGCCGATGGTGATGAACTGATCTGCCTGATGCGCGAAAACAGCCGTGGCGGACCGAGCCTGGTCATGTTCAGTCAGGATGAAGGCGCGACATGGAGCGCTCCGCGACCCGCCACCTGGGCACTGACCGGCGATCGTCATCAGGGCGTGCGGGCGCCCGATGGACGCCTGGTGATCGCATTCCGCGACATGGCCGCCGACAGCCCCACTCATGGGCATTTCGTCGCGTGGGTGGGCGATGATGACGACATCCGTCTGGACCAACCCGGTCAATATCGCGTCAAGCTGCTGCACAGCCACGCCGGCTGCGACTGCGGTTATCCCGGCGTCGAATGTTTGCCGGATGGGACGATCCTAGCCACCACTTACATCAAATACGCAGCCGGCGAGGAACAGCAGTCGGTGGTCCGCACGCGCTTCACCTTGTCCGAACTGGACGCGCTCGCCGCCGGCCGGTCGTAAGCGGAATCACGTTCATGCCTCATCGTTTTCCCTTGTGTCGCGTCCAACTCGATGTTCCCGCGCTGCTGATCGACAGCCACAGCCACCCCCCGCTGGCTTACACCAGCTACCTTCCGCGGGAGGCGTGCCATCGCGACATGGCGGCGCTGGGTCTTCATCTGTACATGTTTCCCGCCTACCTCGCCGGGCGCGGGATCAATGTGCAATCGGGCATCGGCCCGTTCCGAAACGGCATATGGACATCGGAGGAGACGTTCGATTTCACCGACATCATCAACGACCTGGAGATGATTCTCGCCGCCGACCCGGATGCGCGGGTCGTGATGCGCCTGCACCTGGATGTGCCGGTGTGGTGGGAGAAAAAACACCCCGACGGGTGTCGCGTGCGCCGCGACGGCAGCCTGCTGCGACAGTCGTTCACCTCGCCAATTTGGCTGGACGCGGCGACGAAGGCGATTGAACGGGTCATCGCCTGGCTGGCAGGCAGTCGTTATGCGCCGCACCTGGTGGGCATTCATCTCGCCGCCGGCGCGACCGAGGAATGGTTCCATCATCACCCCGGCGAACCGTCGGACCGCAACCCCGCCCGCCTGGCGGGTTTCACGGATTATCTACGGGAGATCCACCCCAGCCTCGACGCGCGACGGGCGGCATGGAGGCATTCGCCGCAACAGGATGAAGCGTCGGCCCTGGCGGCGATCGAACATCCGCCGGAGAAGCGCTGGCTGGACCCCATCAAGGACGCCGCCGCGCTGGATGCGCGACGATTTCACAGCACGACGATCGTCGATGCCATTCAGCGACTTTGCCACGTCGCCAAAGCGGCATGTGACCGGCGGCTGCTGGTCGGCGTGTTCTATGGATACCATTTCTACGTCGCCGACATGCGCCGGGGGCACACCGCTTTGTCGCGGCTGTTGGATTGCCCCGACCTGGATTACCTGGCCAGTCCGAATGTCTATGACCGTTCGCCCGGACTCGATTGGATGCCAATGGCGGCGGTCGAATCGGTCCGGTTGCACGG
>CAYUNS010000195.1:0-6233 GCA_964446155.1 uncultured Tepidisphaeraceae bacterium
ACAGGCTCCCACCCAGCGCGCATCCCCGATACGGCTGCAACGAATGCGATGCGACGGTCTTCAGATATCCGCTGCTCCGCGTCAGAATGCCGCGAACGTCGCCGTGGGAAATCCGCATGACGATGATATCCCGGATATGCGACCCCGGTTTCGGGAATTACGTCTTTCCCTTCATCCATCTACAAAACCAGCCCCGACCAATTGGCCGGGGCTGGCGCGCTTTTTTGCGTTTCGGGGGGTCGTTCCCGAGATTCAGGCCGGGCGGCGCCGGCGCATCGCCAGGGAGAGCATCCCCCCCGCCAGCAGCGCCGCCGTGCCCGGTTCGGGAATCAACTGCGTGCGGAGGATCGCGAAGTTTTCGTAATCGTCTTCGCCGTAGATCACCCCGAAGGCGAAGTAATTGCTCACATCGCTCAGGCCGTCCTTCAAGGGGTCCGCATCCGCGGACAACCCGGTGGACACCAACGTAAAGATCGTTTTTGTCTCCCCTTCGAGGTCGAAGGTGTCCCCCGCTTTCGCGATGATGCCCAACCCCGTCGCTTCGCTCCAGGACAGGAAAGCCTGCACGCCGGATTCCTCGTCATTCTCCAGCAGGGCGCTGAAGACGACAAACCCGTTGTCGTTCACCATCGGCGCCGACAGATTGAAGAGGTCAAAATCGAGGCTCGAGATCGTCCATCCATCCACCTCGGAAGACCCATCGCCGATTACAATCGGCGAGTCGAGCGGCCCGGTGATCGTCTCCGCGGCATCGAAATACCAGAGCGATGACGTGAAAGTTCCGTCGATCTCCACGAATGCCCCCTTGTCGTTCGCGCTCAGCATCCCCCCGCCATAAAAGTTTGCTCCACCCAGGCCGTCATATTCGTGCAACAGGACCTGCTCCCCATCCTGCACGATGAATGCCGCGGTTTTATTGGTGTCGCCGTTGTAGGCGTGATACAGCACATGGTTGTCCGTCGCGCCCATGAGAAGCGTTGGCTCATATCCCGCCACACCGCCCGCAACCAGCGTGGGCTCGGTCGCGCCGACGCCGAACTTCATGATCGACAAGGTGGTGTCGCCGGAATTGTCCTTCGCAAGATAAACCGCGCTGCCGTCCGGCGTGATTGCATGTCGAACCGAGGCCTGTTGGCCATACTCGTACACATCCAGCGCCGCGGAAGCGACCACTTCCTCCGCGCCGCCCACCGCCTTCCGCCAGATTTCATTCGGCTGCTCCATGGGGAACAACGCCGTCCCCGACGCGTTGACCTGCAGGAACGGCCCGTCCCACACATTCACGCGCAGGCTCGGATCCGTGGCGTCGCTGTACACCGGATTTTGCGTGCTTCCCGCCTCGCGATACTGAAAAATGCCGGCTCGATTGTCCACGGCGCCTGTCCCACCCAGATCACCGACAAACGTGAGGCGCGTGTCGCTTCCCGACCCACTGATCGCCAGTTCGCCAAATCCGATAAACACCACGTCGTCGATAGCACTGGTTCCCCACGCGGTCTGATCTCGTGCCGCAATCACCTGGTCGCCGGCGACATTGCTCCCGCCGGTGTATAGCGTGACCGCATCATCCCAATCGACCGAAACCCTCGCCGCGACAAATCCGTCATCCTGAACGGCGACCTGATAAATTTCCAGTTCGCTCCCGCCGCCTTGCAGCACCACATCGATATCGCGATGCACCGGCTGCGCCATCGCAAAACCCGCACTGACACCCACACCCGCCGCGATCCACATTGCTCGCATGTAATGATCCTTCTGTTTGAAATGAGAACTACCGTTGCGTCACGAAAATCCACGATGACCGGAAGAAACTCCCGACTCGCCCGATGAAGCAAACCGTGCCTGCTCCGTCTCAATTTCTATCGTGTTCACACTCATCAATTCTTGAAAAGCGGAACCATAGCCAACTCTTTCGGCCACCACAAACAAATTCCGGCAACAATTGCGCGTTTCCGAAAAGCGAAGTTCTCCCAAATTGCCATCCGATATGGACTCCATTCCCCGCCTCAATTATCTTCCCACTGGATGAAGAGACTCCTTCCCACGCGCCGCCGCTTCCTCCAGTTTAGCGCGGGGGCGTTGCTCACGGGCGTCGGCACGCTTGGATACACATGGCGCATCGAACCGCACTGGGTCGGCATCGTCCGCCGCGACATGCCCATCCATCATCTGCCGCCCGGCCTCCAGGACAACGTGCTCGTGCAGATCAGCGATCTGCATATCGGTCCGGTTGTCGATGATGATTTCATGATCGCGGCGCTGCGCGGCATCGCGGAGATCAAGCCCGACCTCATCGCCATCACCGGTGATTTCATGACCTGTCGACAGAGCGAGGAGATCGATCATGTCGATCGCATCCTGCGGCACCTCCCCCAACCGACGCTGGCGACGGTCGCCTGCCTCGGCAACCACGACTATGCCCACGGCTGGTCCAATCTCACCGCCGCGGATGCCCTCACCGACAGGTTGCGCGGGCATGGCATCGCCGTTCTGCGCAACGAGCGCATCAACATCGCCGGCCTGAACATCGCCGGCATCGATGATGTCTGGAGTCCCCGCTTCGCCCCGCAAAACGTAATCCCCTCGCTCGATTCGACTGAAGCCAACCTCATCCTGTGCCATAACCCCGACACCGTCGATCTGCCCGTGTGGGGTGGATTTCGCGGCTGGCTTCTGGCCGGACACACGCATGGCGGACAATGCAAGGCGCCTTTCCTCACGCCCCCGCTCCTGCCGGTTCAGAATCGCCGTTATACACAGGGATATTTCGACCTGAACGACGGGCGACACCTCTACATCAACCCCGGCCTCGGTTATCTCCAGCGCGTGCGCTTCAACGTCCGCCCGGAAATCACCGTCTTCCGCCTTCGCGGCGCATGACGATGCGACAACCTCCCTGGATGACCCGATTCACCCCCGTGGCGCGGCCGACTTGCGGCGAGCGGCATTCACGACCCCGGGGCGCGGGCTGATCGGCATGGGTGGATTGGTGAAAATCGCCAGGTACTTCACCCGCGATGTGATCGGCTGCAAATCGTGCGGCTCCTCGGCGTCGAAATACAGGCTGTCGCCCGGACCAAGCTCATGGGTGATTTTCCCGACGCTGTAGTTCATGCGCCCTTCGAGAACATAAATGAACTCCTCCCCGCCGTGCTTCATCGTGCCGGATTGCAGCTTTCCCTTCTCCGCGACGAACAGCAGTGGCTGCATCATTTTCTCGACACGATCGGCGCACAGGGCACGAAAGCGGTATCCCTTGTCCGTCTTCGTCCATGACGCCGACTCGTTCCCCGCCGGTGTCAGTACGGTCATCTTTCCCTTCGATTCATCGAGCAACGCCGACACCGGCGCCCCCAGCGCCGCCGCCACGCCCGTGAGCGTCGCGACCGAAGGCAGCGCCTTGTCGTTCTCGATCTTGGAAAGAAGGCTCGTCGTCACCCCGCAGGCCGATGCCACCCGCGCCAGCGTCAACCGCTGCCGGGTGCGCAGCTTCCGAATTCGTGTGCCCAGTGTCATATCCCCGGTTTATACCCGCCCGAAGCGCCAACCACGACATGCGCCGATCCTCCCGGCGCCCATCCCTGGATATTCAACTCATTTGAATTACAATACATCCAATTGAATCAGGAAAGCGAGCGTTCGACATGAAACACGTCATCCGCCCCGTCGCCGAAGCCCGTCAAGCCACCGCCCATGAGCTGTGGGGCAGCTTGAACTGGCTGGCCAGCCACGCCCTCACCGGGTCGGCCGTCACCGTCGGACGAACCACCATCCGCCCCGGACACCACAATCCCCGGCACTGCCATCCCAACTGTGAGGAAGTCCTCCACCTCCTCGCCGGCCGGATCGAACACAGCATCGGCGACGAGACCTTCATCCTCGAAGCCGGAGACACCATCACCATCCCCCCCGGCATCTTCCACAATGCCGTCAACCTCGGAGACACCGACGCCGACATGATCGTCGTCTTTTCCACCGGTCACCGTGGCTTCGTCCCCGAACGCCCCGGCGATACGGAATAACCGCCCCGAAACGATCCGCCTTCTCTTTCGACGATAAAAAGCGAGAATTGGAACGTATGGATCGCGAGGGTGAACTACTCGAGCGCCGGGCCTGTGGAATCGCGTATCGTCAACGATTCGGGAATGATCACCTCGGCGGTCGGCACGACCCCCGTCGCGATCGCCGAGAGAAGCATTTCGGCCGCGGTTTTCCCCGCCAGGTGAAAAGGCAGATCGACCGCGGTCACGGCGGGAAACGCGGCCTCCAGCGGGTAGCCCCCACTGAGCGAAAGCAGGCTGACATCCGCGGGCACGCGCAAACCGAGGCGTTGAATCACCTGCAACAGATACATAGCCTGGTAACTGTGGTATGCCACAACCGCGGTTGCGCCTCTGTCCAGAACATTCCTGCGGATGAATTCACCGGTCTGCTCGACATCGACCGCATCATCGGACGTTTCCACCGGTGAAAGTCCCGCCTCGCGCAACACCTGGAGATAAGTATCCCGCCTGATGGCAACGCTGGGATGGGCATGAAACGGCCCACGGATGTTTGCATAGGCGATGCGTTTATGTCCCAGACGCAACAGGTATTCGATTGCGGCGCGGGTTCCGCTGACATCATCCATCGCCACGCGTATCGCCGATGGCCCGCCGGCGCCGTTGATGCTCACGTAAGGAATGCGAGCCGCTTCGATCGGGTCCGTCTCCGAAGGCGCAATCGCCGACACGACGATCGCCCCGTCGATCCGCCAGGGCGGCATCGACTGCACCGGGTGCGGCTCGAGCGAATAGGTGCTGCACAGCGCGATCCCCCGGTTCTGGAATATTTCCATCAAGCCATTGATGATTGCCTGAAAATAGCCCAGGTCCGATTGCACGCTCAGTAGACCCACGATGCCCATCTGCTCTTTCCGCAGTGACTGCGCCAGCACGTTGGGGCGATACTTCAGCTCTTCCACCACCGACAGCACGCGCTCGCGCACTTCCGGGCGAACAGAAAAATTGTCGGTCTGGTTGCTGAGAATCCGGCTGACGGTGGGAACGGTCACTCCCGCTTTCTGGGCAATGTCTCGAAGGCTGATTCGTTTCGTCCGCTTGGCCATATGAAAAGCGGGCGCCTGGGCGCGTCCCAGAGCGGCCTTGCCGGAAGATATGTCTTGACGAGAACAATCGTCAAGTGTCGGCAATTTCCGGGATTCCCCGGACGCGCCGGCGCGCTGGACGGCGTTGGACGCAAGCGAATGGTTTGCCGAAGCTGACATGGCATGTTCCATTGTGACAGAAAACGGATCACCCTGCGATCGATCATGCCCGTCGCCATCGACCCAAGCCGCCAAGGACGACCGCCATGGCCAGCAATCCCACCATCGCCGGCTCGGGAACGGCGGCGACCTCACCAGCCAGTTGGATGTCGTCCACACGAGCCTGATAAACCCAGTTGGTGAATGAATCCGATCGAGTCAGGTAAATGCGGAAGGTCACTTGTTCGGTCAGACCGGAGAACTCGTCCCCAAGCACAATCGTAGCCTCGGAATAATCGTCATCCAAAGCGCCGTTCTTCCGCTGTAGGAACGCCAGGTTGTTGCCCCAACCGGTCACACTCGACTGGACATGGAAATATACATGGAGATTTGTATTACCATCGTTATTCGCATGGGCCGCGCCATACACAAAGCTGAACGATTCCAGGTCCAGCGCGTATTCCGGCGATGGCGTCACCGAAAATTCGAGGTAATCGTTATTAGCGATGTTGAGCGGATTGTTCGCTGACGCGATTTGCGGCGTCTCGACAGTATAAACGTAATCGCGCACGGTCGCCGTACCGGCTTCGCGATAGGAATCAGTGCGATAATGTCCTCCGGTAATTCCGGCGCCAACGCCAAAATTCGCCGCGGTCACATTGTCCGCCACCGCCGACGGCACGGCGCCGCTCGCATTGAAATTGTACTCGACGATAGTGGCCGATCGCGCGATGGAAGTGCTGATGAGAATCGCCAGTGTGCCACCGAGAATTGAAAGTGACTTGAACATGATCGTTGCCTCGATTGATGAAAGTGAGTTGGCTTGTTTGAAACAGTGATGAGGTGATCGGCGTTATGCCGCACATTACCTCCTTCGCCGAACGGCCAGGACAACACCGAGAACGCCCATCAACCCGATCGACGCCGGCTCGGGGATGGGCGGGGAATATTCATTCAGCACCGGGATCAGCAGTTCTGATCCGAGCGA
>CAYUNS010000196.1:0-6141 GCA_964446155.1 uncultured Tepidisphaeraceae bacterium
GCTTGCGCTTCACTTCGCGGAGGCTGGTCTTGCCGAAGCTGCGAACCTTGAGCAGTTCCGCGTCGGTCTTGCGAACCAGTTCACGAACGGACTGGATTTTCGCGGATTCCAGGCAATTGTTCGCCCGGACGGACAGATCCAGTTCCTGCACCGTCATGTTGAGCTTCTGCTGAAGCTCGGGATCGATCAGCGCCTTACCGGCGTCCTGAAGCGCGAGGATCGAGTCCTCGCTGGCGGTTTCGGTGCCAAGCTCGAAGTATTGAACGAACGGATTGAGATGCTTGCGGAGGATCTTGCTGGCCTCGACCAGCGCCATTTCCGGGGTAAGCGTTCCGTTGGTCCAGATCTCGAGGATGAGCCGATCGTAGTCGGTTTTCTGCCCGACGCGGGCGTTTTCCGTCGCGTAGCGGACGCGGACGACGGGGGAGTAGATGCTGTCCACGGCGATCGTGCCGATCTCCTGCTCCTCCTCGTCGGCGATGTTCTCCGAGGCGGTGACATAGCCGCGACCTTTGTCCACGGTCAGCGTCATCTCGAAGGGAAGGTCTTCGGTGAGCGTCGCAATGACCAGGTCCTTGTTGATGATCGTGATGGACGGATCGCTTTCGATCATGCCCGCGGTGATGACACCGGCCTTGTTGGTGACGAGGCGCATTTCCCGAGGCTCGTCGGCGTCCATTTTCACGACAAGGCTCTTGATGTTGAGGATGATGTCGGTGACATCCTCCATCACGCCGGGGAGACTGGAGAATTCATGCTCCGCGCCCTTGAGGCGGATGTGCGTGACGGCGGCGCCTTCGAGGCTGCTGAGCAGGATTCTTCGGAGGCTGTTGCCAACCGTGGTGCCGAATCCGCGCTCAAAAGGCTCGGCCGTGAACTTCGCGTAATGATCGGTGGAAATATGGGAATCGCGAACGACTCGCGACGGCAATTCCAGACCGCGCCAACGAATTCTCATGATGATCTCCTTTGCATCCGGTACGAATTACGGAAAGTTCCCGCCCCAACCGATTGGGGCCATCTGTACTTCCGTCTCGCCGACCGGACGTTCTGAACAGTTGCTGGTTACTTGTTGCCGGTTGCCGGTGAAGCGCCGTTACCGGCAGCTTACAACCAGTGACCAGCAACCAATTGACTCATACCCGACGTTTTTTCGGGGGGCGGCAGCCGTTGTGAGGCAACGGGGTGACATCCTCGATACCGCTGATCTTGATCCCGGCGTTCTGAATCTGAAGGATCGCCTGCTCCCGTCCGGCGCCGGGGCCTTTCACTTTCACTTCGACCTCGAGCATTCCATGCTTGCGCGCCTGGTTGGCGGCGGCTTCAGCGGCTCGACCGGCGGCCCAGGGGGTGCTCTTGCGGGCGCCCTTGATGCCTGCGATCGTTCCCGCCGACGCCCACGACAATGTCTCTCCGTTGGTGTCGGTGATCGTGATGATGGTGTTGTTGAACGTCGCCTTGATGTACGCGACACCGCGCGTCACGCCCTTGCGGACCCGCTTCTTCGCGCCCGCTTTGGCGCCGCCTTTGGATGATTCTGCCATGATTCCTGTTCCTTTGCGGATCGTCCGGTTCTACGCCGTCCCCGCTTTCGTAGTTGCTGGTTGCCGACCCACCTTTACCGGCACGCCTTTACTTGCCGAGTTCCTTGACGCCCTTCTTGCCGGCGACGGTCTTGCGCGGACCTTTACGGGTGCGGGCATTGGACCGGGTGCGCTGACCATGCACGGGCAGCGAGCGGCGATGGCGATTCCCGCGATAGCTGCCGATGTCACGAAGCCGGGCGATGTTCTGTTGAATGTGACGGCGCAGCGCGCCTTCAGTAAGGACGGTCTTGTCGATGATCCCGATGATCGTCGCCAGTTCCTCCTCGCTCAAGTCCTTGGCGCGACGCTGGGGGTCGATGCCGGCTTCCTTGAGGATGGCCCGGCCGTTCGTCGGTCCGATGCCAAAGATGTAGCCGATACTGACCCAGATCGGCTTGTCGTTCGGAATATCAACGCCTGCAATACGCGGCATGGTTGCTCCAGTTGGCTGTTGTTTGGCGGCTGATCGCCGGGGGATGCCGTTTTCAGCAGCCCGTGATGGCGATGTTATCCTTGCTTCTGCTTGTGCTTCGTGTTGGTGCAGATCACGCGCACGGTCCCCTTCCGGCGAACGATCTTGCAGTTTTCACAGATGCGCCTGACGCTGGCTCTGACTTTCATAGTGACACCTTGTCCCCGCCCGCTCTCCGGCAGGCGAATCGAACCTTATAGCAAAAATTTCCAGTTTCTCAACCCGGTTTTCCCGAAGAAAGCCCGGGAATCAGAGCTGAAATGGCGCCCGACCGTCGGTGAGGACATCCACACCCATCTCGGTGACCGCCACCGTATGCTCATAATGCGCCGCCGGCTTGCGGTCCTCGGTGACGACCGTCCAGCCGTCCTGAAGGAGCACCACATCCCGCCGGCCCATGACCACCATGGGTTCGACGGCGATCGTCATCCCCGGACGCAGCTTGAAGTCGCCTCGAAGCTGCTCGGCGGTGACGAAATTCGGCACCTTGGGGTCTTCGTGCATCGTTCGACCGACGCCGTGGCCCACAAACTCGCGCACCACGCTGAAACCGTTGGTTTCCACATGATGCTGCATCAACCGGGCGACATCCGACCATTTTTTGCCCGGCTTCATCGTCTGGATCGCCAGGTCGAGCGTCGCCCTGGTGACATCCAGCAGTTTTTGCACGGCCGGACTGATCTGCCCGATTGCGACCGTCGTCGCCAGATCGGCACAATATCCGTTCAGGGACATCGCGAGATCCAAGGTCACCACATCCCCCTCCTTCAGCACGCGCTGGCTGGGGATGCCGTGAACCACCTCTTCGTTGACGCTGATGCAGGTATATCCGGGAAAACCCTCGCCGGGCTTGTAGGTCGGATAATTCTTGGATGTCGCGATCCCGCCGACTTTTTCCAGTTCCACGCGGGCGAGTTCATCAAGCTCCAGCGTGCTGACACCGGGACGGGCGGCATCGCGCATTTTTCCAAGTATCTCGCTGCCGACCTGACCGGCTCGCCGCATCAACTCAATTTCGCGGCGGGTTTTCAATACAATCGGCATCGCAACCGTCGCTGGGATTCGGCCGCTAGTTCGCTTTCGCCTGGTTCTTACTAGCAACTAGCAACTAGCAACCAGCCACGCCTCAATACTGCCTGCCCTTGATCCGTTTGCCCTTGCCACTTTCCAGAAAGCCGCCGTAGTTGCGCATCAGCAGGTTGGCCTCGATCCGCTGCACCATGTCCAGCGCCACGCTGACCACGATGAGCAACCCGGTTCCACCGAGAAACGCCGTGATCGTGAACGGGATGTGCAGCCAGGTCGCCAGCGCCATCGGGACCACCGCGATCACGCAGAGGAACGCCGCGCCGACGTAGGTGATGCGCATCATCACCTTTTCGAGATAGTCGGCCGTACGCTTGCCGGGACGAAGCCCGGGAATGAAGCTGCCGTAATCGCGAAGCTGGTTGGCCATCTCCTTCGGCTGAAACTGGACGGTTGTCCAGAAGTAGGCGAAGAAGTAGATCATCGACACTTCGGTAATGATGTAGACGAACGATCCACCGGCGAACTGCGCGTTGAGGAACTGCGCCAGCCCACCGAAAAATCCTTCCGCGGCCCGTCCTTGATTGACCGCCCCGTCCAGCCAGCCGAACAGCACGCCGGGAAAGAGCATCAGGGACTGGGCGAAGATGATCGGCATGACGCCGCCATGATTCACCCGAAGCGGCAGGTACTGCTTCTGCCCGCCGTACACCCGCCGACCGCGCGTGTGCTTGGCCTGCTGAATCGGAATCCGCCGCTGCGCCTGCGTCACGAGGATCGATCCCATGACGACGAACACGAAGCAGCCGGCGAGCAGCAACACCTTCCAGCCCTGGATGTCGCCGGACTTGACCTGCGTCACCAGTTGAATCGCCGCCTCGGGCATTCGTGCGACGATGCCCGCGAGGATGATCAGGCTGATGCCGTTGCCCAGGCCGTATTCATCGATCTGCTCGCCCAGCCACATGAGAAAGATACAGCCGGCGGTGAGGGAGAAGATGCCCATCAGCCAGAAGCTGATGGTGTGCGCATATTCCGGCTGCACGAGGCGAATCTCCGCGCCGTGCATGTATTGAATCCAGAAGACGCCCTGGATGACGCACAATGGAATGGTCGCGTAACGGGTCCATTCCTGAATCTTTTTGCGCCCGGTTTCGCCTTCCTTTTTCAGTTTTTCGAGCGTGGGGACCACGGTCGTCAGCAACTGGAAAATAATGGAGGACGAGATGTAAGGCATCACGCCCAGGCCGAAGATCGTGCTCTGCGACAGGTTGCCGCCGGAAAACAGCGACACATAGTTCGCCAGTCGTCCCGCGGCCGACTCGCCCTCGCTCTGCTTTTCCGCGAGTTCCGCGAACGCGCTTTGATCGACGCCCGGGATCGGAACGTGATACCCGATGCGATAGATCCCGAGCATCAGCAACGTGAACAGCACCTTGTTCCGAAGCTCGGGGACGCGGAAGATGTTGAGAAAAGTCTTAAACAAGCTTCACCGTTTCAAGTCGCTGGCCCCATCCACCGGTGGATGGCGAAAGGGGAAAACATCGGTCCTTATTCGCTCTCCGCCGGAGCGGCGGCTTCGGGAGCGGGAGCGGCTTCCTCAGCGCCTTTCGCGCCCTTCTTCGCCTTCTCCCTGAGAACAAACTTCTTCTTTTCCTTGGGGAACTCGAAGGCTTCGCCCTGGAGGTTTTGCGCCGCGCCTCCGGCCTGGGTGATCTTCTCGTAGGCGGACTTGCTGTATTTGCCCGCGATGATGGTCAGCTTCCTGCCGAAGTCGCCTTCACCGAGGATCTTCACCGGCTGCTTCAGATCGGGAATCAGCCCCGCTTCGAGAAGCGCCGCGGCGTCAACGGTGGCGCCGTCCTCGAAGCGCTCGAGTTCCATCAGGTTGACGATATGGAAGCGCCGCTCGAAATTCTCGTTGCTGAAGCCGCGCTTGGGGAATCGACGGAAGATCGGGGTCTGGCCACCTTCGTAGCCGCGCTTGATGTAAGTGCCCACGCGAGCCTTGGAGCCTTTGTTGCCGCGTCCGGAGGTTTTACCCCGGCCGCTCGACTCGCCTCGTCCTTTGCGCTGAGCACGCTTGTGGCGCTGTCCGGCGGTGATGTTTTCGATCGTGTTCATTTCAAATCCAGTTGCTGGTTGTTGGTTGCTGAAGAAGCCGGTCCCAGGGACCGGCAACAGGCAACTTTCCTGCTTCAAGCCGACACAAATTCGCCCGCACCGGTGGCCAGACCGACGCCCCGGCCTTTCTCGACCTGCTCGCGGCTTTGCAGTTGAGCCAGCGCGGCGATGGTCGCCTTGACGAGATTCTTGGGAGCGGTCGATCCATAAGCCTTGGTGAGGATATCCGTGATGCCCGCGAGTTCGAGGCAGGGACGCACGCTCTTGCCGGCCGTGACGCCCGTGCCCGGACGGGCCGGAACAAGCACCACCGTGCTGGCGCCCGAGGTGCCCTTCACCTGGTGCGGGATGGTCGTGCCTTTCAGATTGACCCGCACCATGTTCTTGCGCGCGTCCTTGGTCGCTTTCTCGACGGCCGGGGGGACTTCGTTGGCCTTGCCATAGCCGATGCCAACATTGCCGCGTCGATCGCCCGCGATGACCAACGCGCCGAAGCTGAAGGTTCGACCGCCTTTGACGACCTTGGAGCAGCGATAGATGCGAACGACGGCGGACTCAATGCCGCTTTCATCGCGGTCAGGCCCGCGATCGCGTCCGCCGCGACCACCGCCCGGTCGTCCACCGCCGCGATACCCGCCCTGCCCGCCGCGCCCACCTTGCTGGGTCTGGGGAGCGCTCTGCTGCGGGGCCTGCGGGGCTTCCGGCTGCGGCGCCTCGGGCGCCGCCGCAGGGGTCTGGGGCGCAACGGTCTCGGAAGCGGCAGCTTGTGCGTCCGCGGGAGTCGTGCCCTGTTGTTCTGATGTATTTTCTTCTGCCATAGTGTTGCTCGATCAAGGTTGCGAGGTCTGAAGGCATCGCAACGAATTTAGAACTTCAGCCCGCCCTCGCGTGCCGCATCGGCCAGCGCCTTGACGCGGCCGTGATACATCCGCC
>CAYUNS010000197.1:0-6067 GCA_964446155.1 uncultured Tepidisphaeraceae bacterium
AATGATACGGCCACCCCCGAGCAGTTGCCGCCGGCGCTTCGCGTCGAGGGCAACCGGATCGTCAACGCCAATGGTGAGGAAGTCTGGCTCCAGGGCGTCGCCATCCCCAGCATGGAATGGTCGGCCGGCGGGGAGAATATCCTCCAGTCAACAACCGAAGCCATCGACAACTGGAAGGCGAATGTCATCCGTCTCGGAATCCGTGAGCATTTCTGGAACGGCGTCGGACCTTATCAGAACGATGGCGGGGCGGGTTACCGGCAACTGGTGGACGACGTCGTCAACCTCGCCGCAGCCAGGGGTGCTTATATCGTCATCGACCTGCACCGCTTCCGCGCCCCCGAGCCGGTGCATGTCGAGTTCTGGAAAGTGGTGGCCGAAAAATACAGGAATCATCCGGCCGTATTGTTCGAGCTGTTCAACGAGCCGCACGACATCTCGTGGGATGTCTGGAAGGACGGCGGCTTCGTCACCGATCAGAAGCGCGACCAGAGCATCATCGCCGAGAACAACGAGAGGCTTCGCGGTTTCCGCTCGGTCGGAATGCAGGCGCTGCTGGACGCCGTCCGGGGGACGGGCGCGAAGAACATCGTCATCGTCGGCGGGTTGGGCTGGAGCTACGACCTGTCGGGCATTCTCAAGGGCTACGCGCTCGATGATCGGGGCGGCAACGGCATTGTTTATTCAACGCATGTCTATTCGTGGAAGAATGGCTGGCAGAAGGCGTTTCTCGACGTGGCCGAGAGGCATCCGATCTTCGTCGGTGAATGCGGCGCGCCGCAGGAGCGGCTCTCGTTCATTCCCGAATCGGAACACGAAGACCCTTCGACATGGGTTCCCGATTTTCTGGGCATGGTCCAGCAATACAGGCTGAACTGGACCGCCTGGAGCTTCCATCCCAAGGCCAGCCCCGTGCTGCTGAAGGACTGGAGCTATGAACCCAACGATTACTGGGGCATCCCCGCCAAGCGCGCGCTGGCGGGAGAGACGTTCGAGATGAAGCGGATGCGGTAAGTCATTCGCCACAAGGCGATGAAAGGCCAAAGGGGGTTGTGTCACCATTGGACCGTACCTGTTGGGCATTTCGGGCAATTCTTTCTTTTGGAGGAGTTATGAATCGCGTTAGGACAATTCTGTCGGGCGCTGTCATGAGCATGGCGGCGCTTGGCGCATCGCAGGTTGGCGCGGCACTATTGGCGGAGGAATCGTTCGAGTATGAGGTGGGCGTTCTCGCCGGCAATGGACCAGGCAACGGGTTCGGCGGCAATACATGGATCGAGGATACGCTTGATTCGGCGGTGGATGTTGTCGTCGCGGCTGGAAGCCTCAATTTTACGAGCGGTCCCTACACCGCCGGCAATCGCGTTGAAAATTCCGCCAACAGGGAGCGGGCCACTCTTGGTTTGGATACCTCTCCAGGCGGGAATTTCGCCAGCGCCGGCATTGTGAACGGCGCAGGAAATATCGGCGCGGATGGGACGACCATTTACATCAGCTATCTCATGCAGGTTAACGAGGTGAAGGACTACATCGGCCTGGAAGGGTATCGCGATGGCGCGCGTGCCTGGTTTCTGGGTCGCAACGGCAGCAATGCCAGGGTGACTGAAGGCCTGACGCAGGTTAGCGACTTCGGCGCCGTTGCCAAGAACAGCCAGGACCTGTACGTTCTGAAGATTGATTTTCTCGATGGAGGGGACCGGATTACCGGATGGCTCAGCCCCACTCCCGGCGAGCCTGCGCCCACACCGAATTTCAGCGATGTCGAAGTGGGCGATTTCTCCTTTGATGCAATCGCGATCTGGGATAATGCCGCAGGTTCCATCCCGGCTTATTTTGATGAAATCCGAATCGGCACAACATTCGAGTCGGTGGCTTCCGACGAGTTCGTCGCCGTCGTCCCCGAGCCGGGCGCGCTGGGTTTGCTCGGCCTGGGCGGGCTGCTGACGTTGCGTCGGATGCGGCGGGGGTGAGGTGCGGAGTGAGGTGCGGGGTGAGGCGGGTCGCGGATGTCCCGCTTCGTCTTTTTCTCGTTCGGTGGTGATCCGTCGGCGGTTAAGTCAACGCGCGATTTGGCCGACGATGGGGGCATGGCTTGGCGTGCGCGCGGGGAGGGTTCCCCGTGCGGGCCATTTCGTGCTACGATTGAGTTTTATGATTTATGTCTACAAGCGATCGCCGAAGCCTGTTCAGCCGTGGGATGTGATGCGCGTCGGCGGGGAGAACACCATCGCGCCGCAGGTGAAGCGGAAGTTCCTCATCCTGTGGAACGTCGAGGCGGTCCATCGCGACGGCATGTGGCATTACATTTTCGAATTCGACACGCGCGACTCGTTGCGGATGAGCGCCTTGTCGCAGATGGTCGGCGGCGGAGGGGAAAAGAGCTACAAGTCCGGGGCCGACTGGAAGGAGTGGCTCGGCGAGGGGTGGGAGGTCATCGACGAGAAACGCCGCTGGGAGATTCTCGACCAGGGCGCGGACGACCCATTGAGCGGCGAGGTGGTCATCCATCTCAAGGAATCCCCGACACCCACGCCGATGGGCATCCGCAAGCGGCAGGGGCCTGATCCCAGGCAACTGCCCCGTTCGTAAGTCGCATTCGCCGCGCCGAGGCTTGCTTCCCCGCCGCTTGCATCCCGAGGAAGGTTTTACGGTTCGTTTGGAACCGGCTTGACCTTCACGATCTTTCCGGTGTTGCCGGATTCGTACATCGCATCCATCAAGGCCGACAGCAGCACGCCGTAGCGTGCCGGCGCGCGGAGTGGCTCCCTGCCGAGCACGGCCTCGACAAAGTTGAGATGCGGCGTTCCCGCGCTCGGGCGGTCGTCGGCCGGGACGGGCGGATAGATTCTGCCGTGCCTGCCCTGCATCTCGAGCTTGCGACCGTACTGGTTCGTGTGGATGAACATCGTGTCGGTCTGGATCGTCAGGTCGTACTCGAAACCGCACGGGCAATTTCCACCGATCGCCACGCTGCCGAGCGCGCCGTTCTGAAACTTCATCATTGCGACGCCGTTGATGTCCACTTCCGTATCGACCTTGTCATAGAAGCATCCCACCTCGACGACCGGATCATTCATCAGCCACATGAACGCATTGAGCAGGTGCGCCCCCGAGTCGTACATTTGCCCGCCGCCCGAAAGGGCCGGGTTCTGCCGCCATGTGCCGGTCGTGCCCGGTTTCCAGCTTTGCGCCAGCCATCCAGAGATGATCTGGAATGTTCCGAGTTGCCCTTCATCCCGCATCTTCGCGAGATATCCGAACTCGCGCGTATAGGGAGACTGGTAGGTGATGCCCAGCAGTTTGCCCGTTTCCCTGACGGTCTTCCACAGGTCATAGGCATGTTCGGAACTGGTCACCATCGGCTTCTCGACGAGCACGTGCAGCCCGCGCTGAAGCGCGGCCTTGGCCTGTGGATAGTGAAGCGTGTGCGGCGTGACGAGAAGAACGGCGTGAAGGTCCGGCGGCGGGGTTTCCAGCAGCTTCTCGTAGGAATCGAATTCGGCGGCGTCCTCGAAATACTTTTCCTTGAACTGCCGCGTCCGCGCGGGATTGGTGTCCACAAGCGCGACGACTTTCGCATCGGTGATCTTCTGCAACTGCTGTGCATGCCAGTTCGCCATGCCGCCGCAGCCGACGAGTGCGATATGAACCATGAAAAGCCTCCGGGTGAATTGAAGAAGGTCGAGGTGGAATCCATCAGGTGATGGAACGTCCTCCATCGAGTCGAATGATTTGTCCGGTGATGTAGTTGCCCGAGGTGGCGAGGAAATGGACGAGATTGGCGACATCCCGGGGCGCGCCGGCCCGGTTGAGAGGGACGCGCTGAAGATACGGTTGCTTTTCCTCCTCGGGATAGTTTTCCGGCCACTCGACCACGCCGGGCGCGATGCCGTTGACATTGATGTCGGGGGCAAGCTCGCGCGCCAGCCCGAGCGTGAGGTTCGCGAGCGCGGCCTTGCTGGCGCAGTAGGCGAGGTATCGCGGCCAGGGACGTTCGGCCAGGACATCCACCATGTTGACGATGTGTCCATGCGCGGATCGCAGCAGGGGCGTGAACGCGCGGATGAGCAGCAGGGGCGCTTCGAAATGAATCGCCATGACGCGGCGCATCAGGTCCGTGTCGGTGCGGTTGAGGGGCGCGGGTTCGTAGAGCGAGGCGTTGTTGACGAGGAGATCGAGGCGGTTGCCGAAGGAGGCGAATCGCCGGCGGATCTCTTCGGTGGCATCGACCGGGCTGGTGAGATCGGCATGGGTCGCAAGGACGCGGGGGCCGTATTCATCGATCAGCGACTGTGCCTCGTCGCCGCTGGTGTTGTAGGTGAAGGCGACGTTGAAGCCTTCTTCGAGGAGTTTGACGACGATGGCCCGGCCAACGCGCTTGGCGCCGCCGGTCACAAGGGCGGTTCGTGGAGAAGTGGGCATAGGAGTTCCTACAATAGCATCAAGGCGCGTTTGATGCGCGTTTCGACGAATAAGAAGTTGGTCGGCGGAATGCCATTTTTCCCGGGGTTTCCCAAAACATTGGGGGGATTGCCAGTTGACAGACTCCGGGGGCATCGGCCAAGCTATTCGGCTTGCCCGCCGGCGTGGCCGTGACGGAGAAGTCCGTGCGGGCCATTGCCCGCCCCCCGCCGCGTGGACCGGATGCGAAACGATCAGCGCGATTCCTGGAATGATTGAACGAGGCGCCACGCGGTCCCGCGATCGCGTGGCGTTTTTGTGGAAGAAAACTCATGGACGATGCAACCAATGAAGCGATGGATGATGCCCCCGAGCTTCCCCATGCCTTGCGGTTGCGACTGAACGGCCAGCTCAATGGCGAGCCGGTGGTCGCATGGGCTGAATTCGATCTGGATGATCGCAATCGCTACGCGCGGCAGTTCGCCGTGCTGACGGAGGAATCGCTCGTCATCATCAGCGACGCCCCTCTCCGGGTGATTCCGGTGCAGGCAATCGAGGAGGCGAAGGTCGTCGAGGGGCTGGGCGTCGATCGGTTGAATCTCACCGTCGCCGGCAAGCCCGCGGCCGAATTGCGATACACCCGGCGTAACCGGCGGAGCATGACCCGCCTGCATCGCAAGCTCTCCCGCCGTCTGCCCCGCAAGGAAGGCGAGCTGGAAGGGCGCGCCGATTGGCTGGAGGCGATCGAGCGCGAGGCCGAGAAAAAGGAGAAATGCCCCAAGTGCGGCGAGTCGATCCCCTCGTATGCCGAGGGGGTCTGCCCCAAGTGCCTGCACAACCGCCGGATTTTGTGGCGCCTGCTCGATGTCGCGACGCCGTATCGGCGGAAACTGTGGTTCGCGCTGGCGTTGACACTGGTGTTCTCGGCGCTGACGGCGCTGTCGCCGTGGTTCATCAAGCAACTCATCGACACGGCGATCGATCCGAAGATTTACAACACCGCGGCGGGGCAGATGGAATCCGCCGTCCTGACCGACGGGCAGCGCATATCCCGGCTGCTCTGGTGGACGTTCGCGCTGATCGGCGCGATCGCGGCGAGCGAAATCATCGGTGGGATTCGATTGCGAATGCTGGCGCGGATCGGGACCAGCATCACCGGCGATCTGCGCCACATGGTGTACGCGCACCTGCACGAGCTGAGCCTGCGCTATTTCTCGAAGCGTCGCACGGGAAGCCTGATCACCCGGGTGACCAGCGACACCGACCGGCTGTGGGATTTCATCGTCTTCACATCGGTGAACATGGTGCGCGACGTGACGATGATCATCTTCATCGCGGCGGTGATGTTCTGGATGAACTGGAAGCTGGCGTGTTTGGCGCTGCTGCCGCTGCCGATTCTCACGGTGGTGTCGTATTACCGCGCGATGACGATGCAAAGGCTGTTCGGCAAACTCTGGACCTACTGGAGCCGGATGACGGCCGTCGTCGGAGACGCCGTGCCGGGCGTGCGCGTCGTGAAGGCATTCGCCAATGAGGATCGCGAGATCCGTCGCTTTGACGAACGCAGCGACGAGTACACCGCCAAGGAGCAGGAGATTCACGTGGTATGGACCATGCTCCAGCCGCTGGTCAGCGGATTGATGCAGATCGGGACGGTGCTGGTGTG
>CAYUNS010000198.1:0-610 GCA_964446155.1 uncultured Tepidisphaeraceae bacterium
ACCAGCCCCACCGGCTGCTCGAAGCCAGCCGCCGCGCGCATCGTGAAGGGTACACGCGCATGGACGCGTACACGCCCTTCCCGATTCACGGTCTGTCACAGTCGCTGGGTTTTCGGCACACGCGCCTTCCGCTGATCGTCCTGTTCGGAGGCATCATCGGCGCGCTGGGAGGCTTCGGGCTGCAATACTGGGCCTCGGTCCTCGATTATCCGCTGAACGTGGGAGGCCGGCCGTTCAACAGTTGGCCCGCATTCATCGTCATCACCTTCGAGACGACGATTCTCTGCGCCTCCCTGTCAGCGGTGCTGGGCATGCTGGCGCTGAACGGGCTGCCCCAGCCGTATCATCCGCTGTTCAACGTCGCCAACTTCGAGCTTGCGTCGCACACGCACTTTTTCCTGTGCATCGAGTCGTCGGACGCGAAGTTCGATCTCGAGGCGACGCGCCGGTTTCTCGAATCAACCGGGGCGCGCAGTGTTGAAGTCGTGCCCACCGGTCCGATGAAGCGTGAGCATTGAGAATGGAAATGATGATCCCCAGATCCCTTGAACATCTCGCCGCGGCGCGGAACGACGCTTCCGGTCGGCCTGGTTGGATTCGACGCGCATGG
>CAYUNS010000198.1:620-6024 GCA_964446155.1 uncultured Tepidisphaeraceae bacterium
CGCATGGTCGCTTCGCGCCCCGCGCCGCCATGCCCCGCTGCTGACGGCGGCGCTGGCGCTGGTCGTCTTCGCCTCCGCCGGTTGCGAAGATCCCCTCAACAAGATGAATCGCGACTCGCGGCTCGTTCCCTATGAACCCAGCGAGTTCTTCGAGAACAGGCAGTCCGCCCGACCGACCGTCGAAGGCACCGTCGCCCGCGGCCAGGCAGGACAGGACCAACACCTGCTGACCGGACGCGTGAACGGTGAACCCGCCACCGAGTTCCCTTACCCGATCACGGCGGAAATTCTCGATCGCGGGCAATCGCAGTTCAACATCTATTGCGCGGTCTGCCACAACGCGACCGGCGACGGCAACGGCATGATCGTCCGCCGCGGCTTTGTTCCCCCGCCTTCGTTCGTGTACCTGGACTCGCGTCCTCTCACGGAACATGAGCAATGGCTCCAGGATGTGCCGCCGGGGCATGTCTTCGATGTGATCACCAACGGTTTCGGCGCAATGTTCCCTCATCGCGACCGCGTCAAGATCGAAGACCGCTGGGCCATCGCCGCCTATGTAAAGGCGCTCCAACTCAGCCGACACGCCGATCCCAACCTACTGTCCTCAGAGCGGCCGACCGCGCCCCAGGCGGTGAACGAATGAATCATCAACCACCGCAACTACCCCGATTGCTCAATGCCGTTCAGACCCCCGCGCTGATCGTCGGTGTTGCCGCCTCCCTGCTTCTCGGCTGGGGATATGTGAGCAACCCCGATCAGTTCTACCAGTCGTATCTGTTCGGATACATGTTCTGGCTCGCGATCCCTCTCGGCTCGCTGGCGCTGCTGATGCTTCAGCATCAGTCGGGCGGCAACTGGGGGCTGGTCATCCGCCGGGTGCTTGAAGCCGGATCGCGCATGATCCCGCTCATGGCGATCCTGTTCATTCCGCTCCTGTTCGGCATCCACAGCCTCTATCACTGGTCGCATCCCGAGGCCGTCGCGAAGGATCCCATCCTCCAGGCCAAGGTCCTGTGGCTGAATGAAACCTGGTTCATCATCCGCGCCGCGATCTACTTCCTGTTCTGGATCGTCCTGACGGTGTTGTTGAACCGATGGTCCCGCGTCGAGGACGCGACCGGCGATCCTCGGATCACCCGCCGGATGCGCATCCTCAGCGGACCGGGCCTGTTCATCTATGTCGCGACCATGACCTGCGCGTCGATCGACTGGGTCATGTCCATCGATCCGCACTGGTACTCGACGATGTTCGGCCTGATCATCATCATCGGGCAAGTGCTGGCGGCGTTGGCTTTCACGATCGCGCTCATGACGATCCTCTTTCAATACGAACCCCTTGCCGGGCATGTTGGTCGGCCGCAGTTTCAGGACCTGGGCAACCTGCTGATGGCGTTCATCCTCGTGTGGGCGTATTTCTGCTTCTCCCAGTTCCTGATCATCTGGGCGGGCAACATCAAGGAGGAAACGCCCTACTATCTCGTCCGCACACGGGATGGACTGCAATACACGGCCTTGTTCCTCATCGTGTTCCATTTTTTCATCCCGTTCCTGCTGTTGATGTGGCGTCGGACCAAGCGCTCGATGCCGTTCCTGGCAACGCTGGCGATCGCGCTGGTGCTGATGCGGTTCGTCGATCTGCACTGGACGATCAAACCCACGTTCCTCCAGGGCGAATTGACTCATCCGACCGGACACATGCCGCCTCTGCTGCATTGGATGGATTTCGTCACGCCGATCGCGATCGGCGGAATCTGGTTCGCCGTTTTCATCCGGCAGCTTCGTCGCCTGCCGCTGCTGCCCCTGCACGACCCCCGACTTGCCGAGGTGCATCATGGCCACTAGTAACGACGTGACGCATCATCACGCGGAAGAGCATCCGGAAAACCACGAGCACACCGACGTGCATCTGCGCGGCATCGCGATCACCCTGGCGGGCCTGGTCGCCGTCATCATCCTCGTGATGATCCTTCTCTACTTCCTGTTCGGCGTGCTGGATTACTCCGCATCGCGCGTCGATGTGGTGGAACGCCGGACGGAAATCGAAGGCGCCCGGCCGGAAACCCGCCGGCAGGAGGCTCCCAGGCTTCAGGGCATCCCCGGATATCATGACAACACCGCCGCGGACGATACGCGGCAAATGAAACTGGAGAACGAACGCATCCTCAACACCTCGCGCGTCAAAGCCGACGGGTTTCATCAGATCCCGATCGAGCAGGCCAAAAAGCTGCTGATCGAGCGAAACATGCTGCCCGCCCGCGCGGCGACGGCGCAGGAGTCAGGACAAGAGTAATGTCACACCGTCCCAACATCATCCGATACGCTCGCATTGGCTGCTTCGTGCTGCTGGCGCTGTTGATTGCGCCGGTGGTGAACGGGCAGTACAACCGGCCGATCACCGACCCCCTGAACACGTCGCCGACGATGCTCAACAAGGTCGGCGTCGATCAGAAGCTGGGGGCGCAACTGCCCCTCGATCTCGTCTTCCACGACGAGGACGGCCGCGACGTGCAACTGAAGGAATACTTCGGTGAAAAGCCGATCATCCTCTCCCTCGTCTACTATGGATGCCCCTCGCTTTGCGGCATGACGCTCAACGGCATGTCCGGTTCGTTCAAGGCCGTCCCCTTCGACATCGGCAAGGAGTACGACGTCATCACGGTCAGCTTCGATCCGACCGAGACCCCGGCGCTGGCGGCTGAAAAGAAGGCGAATTACGTCAAGCATTACGGCCGCGATGACGCCGCCGCCAAGGGCTGGCACTTCCTCACCGGCGACCCCGAACCCATTCGCCAGCTCACCGAGGCGGTCGGCTTCCGGTATGTCTACGACGAAAACACCAGGCAGTACGCCCACGCCAGCGCCATCATGGTCATCACCCCCGAAGGTGTGATCTCGAAGTATTTCTATGGCCTGGAGTACGCCCCAAAGGACATTCGCCTGGGGCTGATCGAGGCCTCCGAGAACAAGATCGGCTCCCTCGCGGACCAGGTGCTTTTGATGTGTTATCAGTATGACCCGTCCAGCGGGAAGTATGGTTTTGCGATCATGACCAGCCTCCGCGTGACGGGCATTCTGCTGCTGCTCGTGCTGGGCAGCTTCATTTTCATCTGGCTGCGCCGCGAACGCCGCGTCGCCGCCGGTGAAACGGGCTTCGAGTCTTCCGCGCATCCCAGCGCCGACGCGTGATCGACAGGTAATTCGATGGACCAAGGTTTCAGTCTACATCCCGAACAGGCTTCGAGCATCGCAGGCCAGGTTGATCTGCTCTACTTCTACTTGTGTAGCGTGGGCGCGTTCTTCACCCTGCTGATCTTCGTCCTGATTGTTTATTTCGCGATCAAGTATCGCCGCAGGTCGGAGGAAATCCCCGACCCCATTGAAGGCTCTCACAAGCTCGAGATCTTCTGGTCGGTGGTCCCCCTGATGTTCGCGATGTCGTTCTTCTTCTGGGGCGCATCGCTCTACTTCAAGGTCTATCGTCCACCTGAAAACGCGATGGAGGTGTATGTCATCGGCAAGCAGTGGATGTGGAAGCTTCAGCATCCCGAGGGCGTGAGCGAGATCAACACGCTGCATGTCCCCGTCGATACGCCGGTGAAGCTCATCCTCTCCTCGCAGGACGTGATCCACAGCTTTTTCGTGCCCGCGTTCCGCATCAAGATGGACGTTGTTCCCGGCCGATACAGCGTGACCTGGTTCAAAGCCACCAAGGTCGGGGAATATCGCCTGTTCTGCGCCGAATACTGCGGAACGGAGCATTCGGGAATGATCGGGAAGGTCGTCGTCATGGAACCCGAGGAATACCAGGCCTGGCTCAGCGGCAGCGTGCCGAACGTCGCCCCCGCCGTCGCGGGCGCGCAGCATTTCCACAACTTCGGATGCATCCAGTGCCACGCCTCGCAAGCACCGAGCATGTCCGGACTGTTCGGCAGCCAGGTCCAGCTCTCCAACGGCCGCACCGTCCTCGCCGACGAGCATTACCTTCGGAAATCGATCCTGAACTCCACCGACGACGTCGTGGCGGGGTATCAGCCGATCATGCCCAGCTTCCGGAACCAGATCAGCGAGGAACAGCTTGTCGAGCTGATCGCCTACATCAAGTCGCTTGCCAATACCCAGGCCGGTGATGCCACCACCCCCGCCGCCGGCATGCCGATGAATCCGTCCATCGCACCCGCGACTCAACGATCGGGAGACCCCAAGCCGTGACTGCCATCGATTTGCCACTTCCGGGAGAAGCCCGGGAAAACTATCTCAACATCAGCCACACCGTCCGGTCGTGGTTGCTGACGGTCGATCACAAGCGCATCGGTATTCTCTACCTGCTGACGATCACCCTGTTCTTCTTTGTCGGAGGCGCCTTCGCCACCGCGATCCGTATCGAACTCGCCACCCCAGCCGGCGACCTCATGCGAGCCGAGACCTACAACAAGGTCTTCACGATGCATGGCGTCACGATGGTGTTTTTCTTCCTCGTCCCCTCCATCCCCGCGACACTGGGCAATTTCCTCCTGCCCCTCATGATCGGGGCCAAGGACCTGGCGTTTCCCAAGATCAACCTCCTGAGCTGGTACTGCCTGATCGTCGGAGGCGTCTTTGCCATCGCCGCGATGGTCCTCGGTGGTGTTGACACCGGCTGGACGTTCTACACCCCCTACAGCAGCGAATTCTCCAAATCGCATGTGGCGCTGACCGTCGTCGGCATCTTCATCGCCGGCTTCTCGTCCATTCTCACGGGACTGAACTTCATCGTGACGATGCACACCATGCGCTGCCCGGGCATGCGATGGTTCCGCATGCCGCTGTTCTGCTGGTCCATGTACGCGACCAGCCTCATCATGATCCTCGGCACGCCCGTGTTGGCGATCACCCTCGTACTCGTCGCGCTCGAGCGACTCTTCCAACTCGGATTCTTCAATCCCGCTTACGGTGGCGATCCGGTGCTGTTCCAGCATCTGTTCTGGTTCTACTCCCACCCCGCGGTCTACATCATGGTCCTCCCTTCCATGGGCGTGATCAGCGAGGTGGTCGCCGCCATGACGCGAAAGCGCATCTTCGGCTATCCCGTGGTGGCCTTCGCCAGCCTCGCCATCGCCGTCTTCGGCTTCCTGGTCTGGGGACACCACATGTTCACCAGCAGCCAGTCGGTTTACGGTGGGATGATCTTCTCGTTCCTGAGCTTCCTCGTCGCCATCCCCTCGGCCGTCAAGGTCTTCAACTGGACCGCGACAATGTACAAGGGGTCGGTGGCATTCCTCACCCCGATGCTCTATGCCTGGGGCTTCATCGGTTTGTTCACCCTCGGGGGGCTGACCGGCCTGTTCGTGGCGACCCTGCCGATCGACATTCACGTTCACGACACCTATTTCATCATCGCCCACTTCCATTACATCATGGTCGGCGG
>CAYUNS010000199.1:0-6003 GCA_964446155.1 uncultured Tepidisphaeraceae bacterium
AAAAACGAACCCACGGCCGACCCCTTCGGGCAATCGCCCGCAGGGCGGGACGGTGAGAGGGTGAATCGACAAAACGAACCCACGGGCGAGGGTAAGGAGGTGAAAACGCAAAACGAACCCACGGGCAATCCCTTCGGCAACGGCCGGCCCGGCGTTCCACCCTGGATGGAGGGTGGCCCGCCCATGGCGGACCATGTGTTCTCCCGTTAATCTGGTTGCCGTCATTCAATCGGAAAGGGTTTACTCATGGCGGACACAGTGCGTTTGGGCGTGGTGGGTTGCGGCAAGATCAGCGATCAGTACCTGGGCATGGCGAAGAATTTCCCGGCCGTCGAGGTGTCGGCATGCGCCGACCTGGACCCCGAGCGGGCCAGGGCGCAGGCGGATAAGTTTGGCGTTCCCAGGGCGCTATCCGTCGAGGAACTGCTCAAGAGCGACGAGGTGGACATCGTGCTGAATCTCACCGTTCCCAAGGCGCATGTGCCGGTGGGGATGCAGTGCATCGAGAACGGGAAGCACATGTACGCCGAGAAGCCGCTGGGCATCGATCGCGAGGAGGGGCGCAGGCTGGTGGCGGCGGCGACGGAGAAGAACCTGCGGATCGGCTGCGCGCCCGACACCTTCATGGGCGCGGGCATTCAGACCGCGCGCAAGATCATCGATGACGGGACGATCGGCCAACCGATCGCGTTCACGGCGTTCAACATGGGGCGAGGCCCGGAATCCTGGCATCCCAGTCCCGAGTTTTACTACGAGGTCGGCGGCGGGCCGATGTTCGACATGGGGCCGTATTATCTCACCGCGTTGCTCAACCTGCTCGGACCGATCCGGCGGGTGGGGGGCGTCGCGAGCATCGCCATTCCCGATCGCACCATCACCAGCCAGCCCAAATCGGGAAAGAAGATCAGGGTCGAGACGCAGGACCACATCTGCGGAACGATCGAGTTCGAGAACGGCGCCGTCGGGACGATCATCACATCGTTCGCGACGATGTATCCGGGATATGACGGCAATCAACCGATCACCATCTTCGGCACGGAAGGGACGCTGCGCGTTCCCGATCCCAACCAGTTCGACGGCCCGGTGCATTTCCGCAAGGCCGGGGAGGAGGACTGGACCGAGGCGCCGGCGATGTTCGTGCGGGGGTATGGGCGATCGATCGGGGTCGCCGATATGGCCTGCGCCATCCGCTCCGGCCGGCCGCACCGCGCCGGCGCCGAGCAGGCGTTCACCGTGCTGGATGTCATGCAGGGATTCCTGGATTCGTCGAACCAGGGAAAGGATTTCAGGCCGAGCGCCCCTTACCAGCGTCCCGCGCCCATGCCCGCGAATCTCCCGTTCGGCGTCCTCGACGAATAGCGCGACGCGCGCGGGACAACGTGGAGCGGCGGGTTTTGGTTTTGGCTAATGCCCGATGAGGCGCGCGACTTCCTGGCAGTCCTTGTCGCCCCGGCCGGAGAGGTTGACCAGGAGGATCGCCTCGGGGGGCAGGGTGGGGGCGATCCTGAACGCATGCGCGAAAGCGTGGGCCGTCTCGAGCGCGGGGAGGATGCCCTCGTATTGTGCGACGGTTTGAAAAGCATCGAGTGCCTCGTCGTCGGTGATGGAGACGTACTCGACCCGGTTGGTTTCCTTCCAGTAGGCGTGTTCGGGACCGACGCCGGGATAATCCAGACCGGCCGAGACGGAATGCACATCGGCGGTTTGCCCGTCATCGTCCTGGAGGACGTAGGAGAGCGACCCATGCAGCACGCCGGGCCTGCCCTGGGTGAGGGACGCCGCGTGTTGCCCGAGCGCGCCACCGCGACCGCCGGCTTCGACGCCGACGAGCCGGACGCCCGGGTCGTCCACGAACGAGGCGAAGATGCCCGCCGCGTTGGATCCACCGCCCACGCACGCGATGACCACATTGGGCAGGCGCTGTTCCATCTCGAGGCATTGCCGGCGCGCCTCCCGGCCGATCATGCTCTGGAAGTCGCGGACCAGCATCGGGAACGGATGCGGACCGACGACCGATCCGATGATGTAATGCGTGCCGTCCACGCTGCCCATCCAGTCGCGCATCGCTTCGTTGGTGGCGTCCTTCAGCGTCTTCGACCCGCTGTGGACCTCGATCACGTTGGCGCCCATGAGCTTCATGCGGAACACGTTGAGGTTCTGTCGCCGGACGTCCTCGGCGCCCATGTAGATGTCGCACTTCAGCCCGAACAGCGCCGCCGCCGTCGCGGTGGCGACGCCGTGCTGCCCGGCGCCGGTTTCGGCGATGATGCGCTTCTTGCCCATGCGGAGGGTGAGCAGCCCCTGCCCGATGGTGTTGTTGATCTTGTGCGCGCCGGTGTGGTTGAGGTCTTCGCGTTTGAGATAGATGCGGGCGCCGCCGAATTTTTCGGTCAGCCGTCTGGCGAAGTAAAGCCGGCTGGGTCGGCCGACGAACTCGGCAAGGTGATGCTCGAACTGCCGCTGAAACTCCGGATCGTTTTGCGCGCGGCGATACTCCTCCTCGAGCTGGCGCAGCGCGCCGATCAGCGTTTCGGGAACGAACACGCCACCGAAAGGCCCGAAGTGGCCGGTGGCGTCGGGAAGCGAGGGAACGGCGGGGGAGGTACTCATGGTGCGGTTATCCTAGAACGGGGCGAAGGGCGCGGCAATGTCATGTCCGGCGGGTCATGCCCCTGCGGCGTTGGTCGCGGGGGCGGCGGCTTTCGACGATTCCTGCGTGCGTTGCCAGCGGCGTCCCATCCAGTATCCCACGATCGCCCCCGCCGGCGCGACACCGGCATAGTCCAGGGGCAGCGGACGCGCCAGCGCGCCGAACGTGTTGCCCGCCTTGCCCATTTCCCAGCCGATCGGATCGAGATACGCCAGCCCGTACCCGATCATCGCGACCAGCAGCGGGCCGCACCAGTACCAGACGCTCGGGCGGACCGGGAACAGTTGATACGCCGCGATCGTCGCGAGAAAGGAGCTGATCCCCAGCGCCGCGATCACCTGCGGTTTCTGATCGGTTCGGCAAAGCAGCAGCAACAACAGCGCCAGGATGATCGCCTGGGCGACCATCGCGAGGAGCTGTTGGTTCATCGAGTCGTCCACGTTCCGCACGCCATCGCGGGCGGCATCGTCCTGGAGCATGCCGGCGCGCAGCAGGCCCCACAGCACCGCCCAGGCGGTGGCGATGAATCCGAAGAGCACGAGGGTCTCGACCATCATGACGATGTAGACCCGCGGTCCGTCGGCGCCGAGCAGGATCGACTCCATCCGCCCGCCCCGGACCGAGATCGCCATGACGCCCAGCGTCGCCGCCACGATCCCCGCATCGAACCGGATCGTCCCCGCGATGAGGCTGCCGATCAGCGCGGCGATCACCATGCCCACGAGGACCAGCAGCATCCCGGAGAGCGGGTTGAACAAAAGCAGGCTCGCCTCATACCCCGGATAGCGGGGCACGCCGAGCAGCCCGGCGGCGAACCAGAACAGCAGGAAGCAGACCAGCGCCGCGATGAACAGCAGCGACCGGGCTTTGTTGTAAGAGCTGAGAAGTCTGTTGGCCATGGGATTGAATGGAAAGGCAGGACCGGAAACCCTGCGAACGCGATGCGGGAGGCGCATCACGCCTTGTCGGGTCTTCAACGATTCGCTGCGTCTCCTGCTCCTAACTGTTGCCTAACGTTCGATTGCCGAATAGGATCAGGCACGGGTCGTGGTCTGAAGGCGGACCATATCACAAAGCGTGTGCGCCCGCCAACGTCGTGAGCGGCGCTTTCGCCGCGATCCGTCTCTTCCGGTTGTTCCGATGAGCTTACTTTTCCCCGATCTCGAACCGATCGACGACCTGCCTTCCGGGCCGAAGGCCGAGGGGCCTTTCGCGGCGGTGGCGCTCGAGAACAGCATCGACAAGGCCTTGGATTATTCGATCCCCGCGCGCCTGCGGACATCGATCACGGTGGGACAGCGGGTGCGCGTGCCGCTGGGGCGCAACAACAAGCCGTCGCACGGTTATGTTGTCGAGATCCATCCGACGACGGCGCATCCGAAGATCAAGCCGCTGATCGGCATCGAGGATGAGCGAGTTCTCGTCGGCCCGGAGCTGATGCGGCTGGCGAGGTGGATGGCGCGGTATTACGTTGCCCCGCTGGGAACGGTGCTGGAAAGCATCATCCCCTCGGCAGTGAAGAAAAAGGTGGGGCTGGGCTACACGCAGATGGTTCGGCTGACTATGCCGCGCGAGGAGGCGCAGGCGCTGCTGGAAAAGACGCGCGCGCCCAAGCGGCGGGCGATCCTGGCGCGGCTGCTGCAACTCGAGCCGGACGAGGCGATCGATCTGGCGCGGCTGGCGGGGGAATCCGGCGCGACGCCCGCGACCGTGCGCAAGCTCACCCGCATCGGGCTGATCCGCATCATCCCGCAGGCGGACCTGCCCGGCTTCGCCGCCGAAGCGCCTGCGGCGGCGGGCGGAGAGGCCCCGATCGCGCTGAACGAGGACCAGGCGCGGGTGATGAACGCGCTTCGCCCACGAGTGGTCGAAGGCGGATTCTCAATGAACCTGCTCCACGGCGTCACCGGCAGCGGGAAAACGGAGATTTATCTCCAGTGCATCGCCGCGTGCGTCGAGAAGGGCCGGCAGGCGATCGTGCTGGTTCCGGAGATCGCGCTGACGCCGCAGACCGTGCGGCGGTTCGTCGCGCGGTTCCAACGGGTTGCGGTGCTGCACAGCGGCCTGAGCGCGACGGAGCGCCATCGCTTCTGGCAGCGGATCTCGACGGGACAGGCGGATGTCGTCGTCGGCGCGCGCTCGGCGGTCTTCGCGCCCGTGCCCCGCCTGGGAATGATCGTCGTCGATGAGGAACACGAGTCGAGCTACAAGCAGGATCAGTCGCCTCGCTATCATGCCCGCGACATCGCCGTGAAGCGGGCGCAGTTGGAGGGCGTGCCGGCGCTGCTCGGCAGCGCGACGCCCTCGCTGGAGACGTATCGGCGGGCGAACCCCGCCGTGGACGGCCCGCCGCCCGCGCCGCCCTCGCCTTATCATTATCTCTCGATGCCGCATCGCGTGCGTGGGCTGAGCCTGCCGCACATCGAGGTGGTCGATATGAAGGTCGATTCCCGCTTCCGTCGCGGCGTGCATCTGCTCTCGCAGCGGCTCGAGCACATGCTCAGGACGACCGTCGCCGCCGGGCAGCAGGCGATCCTGCTGCTCAACCGCCGCGGGTATTCCAACTTCGTTTACTGCCCGTCGTGCCAGCATCTGATGCAGTGCAAATACTGCGACGCGACGATGACCTATCACCGCTCCGCCGCCACCGACGCGCACAGCGCCAGGTCGTCCGAAGGCGCGCACACCGGGCAGCTTCATTGCCATTACTGTCTCGCGGTCAATCCGCTTCCCGGGAAATGCCCGGAATGCTCGAAGAAGCTCAGCCTGTTCGGGCTGGGAACGCAGCGCGTCGAGGAGGAGATCGCGCGCAAGCTCCCCGAGCTGAAGTTCGCCCGCGTGGACAGCGACACGATGCGCGGCGCGAAGGATTATGAGCGGCTTCTCGATCGATTCGCCCGCCGGGAAATCCACATGATGCTCGGCACGCAGATGATCGCCAAGGGGCTGGATTATCCCAACGTCACACTGGTCGGCGTGATCAGCGGGGACACCGCGCTGTCGCTGCCGGACTTCCGCGCCGCCGAGCGGACCTTCCAGCTCATCACCCAGGTCGCCGGACGTGCCGGGCGCGGCGACAAGCCCGGGCGCGTGATCCTTCAGACCTTCATGCCCGAAGACCCCACCATCCAGGCCGCCATCCGGCAGGACTACAACGGCTTCGCCAGGACCGAGTTGAAGCACCGACGCGACACCGGTCTGCCTCCCTACGAGCGCATGGTCCGCATCATTCTGCGCGGCGAGGACCAGGCGAAGCTGCACGGTCTTTCGGAGGAGCTTGCGTCGGTCCTCGGCGACGCCATCGAGATGGAGACCGAGACGGTTCGGATGAAAGGCCCGATGCCCTGTGCCAT
>CAYUNS010000200.1:0-5838 GCA_964446155.1 uncultured Tepidisphaeraceae bacterium
CAGGCTTTTCCAAAGCCCAGCGAGTACCCGATCGCCTGGGAACTGGACTTCCGCGTGGACCTGCCCAAACGCATTGTCGTCGATGTTCCCGGCACACGCATCCCCCAGGCGTTCTGGTACGTCACTTATACCGTAACCAACAAAACCAAATCCGAGCAGTTGTTCATTCCGGTTTTTGAAATGCTCGCGCAGAGCGGTGAGGTGGTCCGCAGCGACAAGGACATCCCCGCCGAGGTCTTTGACTCGATCAAGCGCCGCGAAGGCGGGGAATTTCTCGAACGCTTTACCCGCATCGCCGGTCCGCTCCGTCTGGGTGAGGATGAAGCCCGGGACGGCGTTGCGATCTGGCCGGAAATCCACCCTGAAATGGGCCGGTTCTCCATCTTCGTCAGCGGATTGAGCGGAGAAGCGGTTGAACTCAAGGACGCCGAGGGGCAGGTCCGCAAAAATGCCGATGGTCTGCCAATCCTCCTCCGCAAAACATTGCAGTTGAACTATCTCATCCGGGGCGATGAGGTGTATCCGGGGGAAGACGAGGTCAATGCCAATTCGCGCCAATGGATCATGCGATGACGGTTTTTACAGCATCGCTGCCACCGCTTGCGGTGGAAGCGACGGGCCCGGATCATGTCGAAAACTTGACAGTAACCCCAGCTTTTGATTAAGTTTGCGGGTCTTTCGGGCGATTTGGCCTCAAGGCCATCGGTGTCGAAAGCGCCAACCGCTTTTCCGTAAGGAAAGGAGTCCAAGGTTTCGTGGCCAAGACTACCTCCAACAAGAAACGTACTCTCGCCCGGAAGGTGGCAGCCGCCCCCGCCCGGAAGGGCAAGCCCGCGCGTTCGACATCCTCCAAGGCGACGACTTCCAGGCCCACCGCCCGGAAATCAGCCTCCAAACGCGTTGTCACGGCCAAATCGGCTACGGGCAAGCGGACGGCAAGCAAGCCGGCCACCGCTCAATCAGCCAAATCAACTGCGGGCAAATCGGTTACAGGCCGGTCCGTCACGGGCAAGACGGTTTCGGGCAAATCCACCTCCAGATCGGTCGTGGGTAAACTCAAGACCGGCGGCAAGCCGGTGGCACGGAAGAAGACCCCCAAGACGCCGCAGCCCGTTCCGGCCGGCTCGCAGGCGACTCCCGCCGTCGGCGCTCGACGCCCGATGCAGCCGATCCAGGCCCGTCCAATCCCGGCGGCGCCCGTCACCACCGACGGCAAGCCCCGCAAGAACCAGGCCGGTCTCCATGCCCGTGAACTCGAGCATTTCCGGGACCTGCTGCTCGCCAAACGCCGCGATCTGGTCGGGGACATGAGCTCGATGGAACGCGAGGCCTTGCGCAGCAGCGGCAACAGCAGCCTCTCCAATCTGCCGCTGCACATGGCTGACATGGGCACCGACAACTACGAGCAGGAATTCACCCTCGGCCTGGTCGAGAAGGACCGCAATCTCCTCCGCGAGATCAATGCCGCGTTGGCGAAGATCCAGAATGGAACCTACGGCGTGTGTGAAGGAACCGGCAAGCCCATTGGCAAGGTTCGTCTCGAGGCCCAGCCCTGGGCGCGCCATTCCATCGAATATGCCCGGCAAATGGAAAAAAACCGCATGAGGTAGCAGCCTCTGGTTGTTGGTCACCGGTTGCTGGTTGGAAAACAGATTTCGTCCCGCGCCCACCAGCAACCAGCGACCAACAACGATCAACCCATGCCTCCCATCCACTGGGACAATTTCACCCAACCCGGCGCCGTCGCTCGATTCGCAGTGACGGCGTGCGTGGGGTTTGGTCTTGATCTGTGGGTCAAATGGCTGGCGGTGACGCATTTGTCGCAGCCGGTTTCAGTGATCGAGTTCATTCCCGGCTGGCTGCATTTCACCTACACGGAAAACCACGGCGCCGTCTTCGGGCTGGGGCAGGGGATGCGCTGGATATTCCTGATCGCTTCGATCGGTGCGATCGCGTTTCTCACGCTTCTGTTCCTCCAAAGCGGCGGCCGACGGTTTCATCAACTCGTTCTCGGATTGCTGCTGGCGGGGGTGATGGGGAACATGTATGACCGGGTTGTCTTTGGTTATGTCCGCGACATGCTGCATGCGCTGCCCGCGTGGCACTGGTCCGACCTGATTGCGTCTCTGCCGCCTTATCCCATCTTTCCCTGGATTTTCAATCTCGCCGATTCCTATCTGTGCGTCGGCATCTTTCTAATGCTGGTGCATGGCCTGTTCGAGAAATCCGAATCCCCCGCAGCCCCTTCGGCATCCCTCACCGCTTCAAAATCCGCCTCTTCCGACTCCTGAAGGGCATTAATTTTTATCTCCCTCCATTCAGGATCGTTTGGTATGAATGGCGGATTGAAAATGCTATCCATAGACTTTGTGGCGCTATATAAAGGATGTTTTGATCCTTTTAATGTTGAAAAAAGGTGTTATAAGGCTAAAAAAAGGGGCTGGCGCGTGTGTTGGAGCTGGATGGGAATGCTTGACACCTATTTCGAGATGGGATATTGAGACTCCATCTCAAGCGGCAGTTGGGCTTGAGTTCGGTGCGGCGGAGGCGTTTTGTGAGAGCCTTTTGGCCGCTTCAGTGGGCGACGACCGGGGAAGGACGTTTGCGGATGGGCGCCATCCGCCTGATGTTGTTCGACTGGCTTCAGGAGGCGCCTCGGCGACCTGCGGTTTTGACCCGCTTCCATCCAAAAAGAGAAAATGCCTCCGCCGCGTTGGCGGAGAATCGATCAATCACACAAGTACAGTAGGGAATCATACAGATGAAGTTCGCAACAAGCTCAGTTCTCGCCCTCGCGGCATCCGTCACACTGGGAATGGCGTCCGCCGCCCAGGCAACTCCGCTCGGCCTGAACACCAACCCCGCCGGCTGGAATCGAGGCGATGCGGATACGGCCTATGCGGTGTGGGATACGTTTGATAGTTTCGAGCCATCGAATGCTGGTGCTGGCAATACTGCCGGATTTAGTTCGGTTGCACTCACCCAGTCCACTCCCTTGGCTGCTCCTGGGCCAATTCCTTGGCAAGGAGAAGGTGTGTACGACCACCTTGACGATCGGACCGCCGGCGATGATCTGATCTATACCGGAGGGCGGGGCGCTGCTTTCTCGCTGGTGGCAGATACCTCGTTTGAGATCGGTTCCGTATATCTCCAAGTAAAGCGTTCGGGGTCTACTTCAGACGACTTTGAAACCACTGTCTTTCCTACACTGAATGGCATCAGCGCCGACTCCTTCGCGACCACAGTTGGTTCCGGCGACACAAACAGTGATGAAGGCAACTATACCGTCACCACATGGTCTTGGAGCAATTCGCTGGTAGCGGAGGGCATCACCAACCTTACCCTGGCTTTCAACGTGCCGACCCACCGCGGTGTGGACGCCATCGTCATTGACACCGCCGCCGTTCCCGAACCCGCCAGCCTTGGCTTGCTGGCTGTCGGTGGTTTGCTGGCGCTGCGTCGTCGCCGCCAGGCTTGAATCGGGTCGATTACTGAATAAATAAATCTTCTTTGGAGAAAGAACAATGAATAACGCAATGAAATCTCTGATGGCCGCCGCTGTTTGCGGCGCTGCGTGGGTCGGTGGAACGCAGGCGGCGCCAATCATCGTTCAGCCGGATGAGTCGACCAGCCTCGACGTCGCCGTGTACGAGTTCGCGTTTGCATCTAGCATTGATCTCAACGCCGATGATTGGGGTAAACTACTGGCCGCCACCAAGACGGAGACAGGTCACGATATGGTGTCGCTCATTCAGTTTGATCTGAGCGGCGTGACGCTGGCGCCCGGGGAATCGGCGTCGCTTAACCTGTACGTTGGCAATGTGGAGACGACCGTGGGGCTGGGCGTCAATCCGACCTCGGAGTATCCCGGGACGCTCGATTTGTATGCCAATACCGCCGCATGGGACGAAACCACCAAGTGGGCCAACAAGCCGTCGTACAACACAACGGCCGTTGATTCCCTCGTAGTCGAGGGAATCAATCAGTGGATTAGCTTTGATATCACCGATCAATTGCAGGCATGGCTGGACACGCCGTCGAGCAATTTCGGCTTTACGTTGGTGCAGCGGGATCTGGTTCTGAACGAGGGCAAGGTTGCGCTTGTTTTTGATTCGTCGGCGGGAGTCAACAAGCCGAGCCTCCAGGTGGTTCCCGAGCCAACCACTCTGACGATGATCGCCGGCGGCGCCGTGATGCTGTTGCGCCGACGCCGCGATTGACCTGTTTTGATTGAGCCTCAGGCCGAGGGAACTCGGCTTGAGGCTGTGTTTTGTTCCAAAGTGGAGCGATTCCGTGCGACGCCGAAATGCCTTTACGCTGATTGAACTGCTTGTCGTTATCGGCATTATCGCGCTGCTGCTCGGTATCCTCCTGCCGGCCCTTCAAAAAGCCCGGCGTGCGGCCCAGGCGGTCGCTTGCGCGTCCAACCTCCGGCAGATGGGCAATGCGCTATTACTCTACGTCAATGACAATCGCCAGCATTTGCCCATGGTGATCGAGCCGCTCTGGAAGTCGGATGGATCACTGGATTTCGAGGTCGATCCCTTTGATACTGAAACATATCCCGACAGCTTTGCCGCCTTCCTTCAGAATACCGTTCGGGTTATGGATATTCTCTCGTGCAGGAGTGCCAATCTCGGTTATCCGCGCGATACCATGCGGATGAGCTACCGCGTCTCGGCGGCCAATAATTATGATGGGCAGATTCGTACCGAATCCCAGTTGTTCATCCCGACCGGTCCGCAGTATAGCTACAGTCTGAAGTACCTGAACGGGCGGAAGCACCGCATGGCTTACGTCGATCCGAATACGCTTCCGTTTAAACTGGCCTACGGCGTCGGACCATTTTACCTGGTGCGGGATTTTGTGTTACGCTCTGATGGCGGCACATTTTTCGCGCCGCACAGCGGCAGCTTTAATCAGCTTCGGCTGGACTTCAGCGTCTCGCTCGAAAAAGAAAACAACATCGGGTTCACCTACCCATAACTCGCGCATCGAAGCGCATTTGCTCAAGGAGCCTTCTTACTATGTCCACTGTCGCAACCCCTTCCCTCATGGAGCTTTCTTCCGCCGATCGCCTCGAGCGCATCCGCGCCAAGATCGCCGAGAATCCCAGCCGCATGACCATTCAGCTCGCGCGTGAGCTGGGCGTGCCGGAGGTCGAGGTCATCCGCGCCCTGGTGGGCGAGCAGGTGCAGGAGTTGGACATCACCCGCTGGGAGGAGCTGATCCGCTCGTTCGAGGCGCTGGAGAACACGCACGTCATCGCCAGCAACGGCGCGGTGACCCTCGAATGCTTTGGGGCGTTCGGCAACTTCAGCACCTGGGGCGATTACTTCAACGTGCAGACCAAGAGCCTGGACATGCACATCCGTTCGAGCCAGCTCGCCGCCGCGTTCGCGGTGGCCAAGCCCGGGCACATGGACGGCGTGCCGACCGTCAGCTTCCAGTTCTACGATCAGCGCGGCACGTCGGCGTTCAAGGTCTTCCTCACCTTCGGTGGCAAGGCCCCGTCGCCTGAACGCATGAAGCAGTTCACCGACATCCGGGACCGCTTCCTCCTGAAGTAGAATTCTGAAACCGCGGATGCGCGCGGATCAACGCGGAGGTTGAAGCGGCGAGCCGTTCGCGCCCGTGGTCCGCGTTGCCCCGGTGCATCCGTGGTTTTCATTTATCGGAGTTTTCGTGAGCACAGGATCGGCGAGCCTGTTCAGCATGACGGAATTGCGTCGTGTCGGAACGGCGGCGACGATGATCGCCGTTTGCGGGACGATCATCATCATCGGCATGATCATGATGATGGGGCATTACAATTCCCTGTCCCATGCCGGCCCGAAG
>CAYUNS010000201.1:0-5107 GCA_964446155.1 uncultured Tepidisphaeraceae bacterium
CGACCGTCAAGGCCAGCGGAACGGCAAGGATGAGGTAGATGAGCTTCCCCTCGAATTTCAGGTGCATGAAGAACAGCACGACGAACGCCGCCTTGATCGACGCGATGGTCAGCGCCACCAGCACCTTGACGATCTCGCTTTCAATATGGATGAACGCCACCGCGACGGTGACGACCGTCAGCAGCACGAGCAGCAGGAAGATCGCGTAGTAGTTCACCTGATGGTGCGGCGTGGGCGCTGATTCGCCATGCGCTTCCTCAGGGGTGCGTGCCGCGGTGTAGATGCTCATAAATCGCTCCCGGTTGGTTCGTTCCACTTCAGTATAACGGGCGTCGACGACAAATGACCTAAATCAGGTACAGCAACGGAAACAGGAAAATCCATACCAGATCGACAAAGTGCCAGTACAGGCCGATGTACTCGGTCGTGGCGGGGAATATCCTTCCGCGCAAGGCCTGGATCAGCAGGATGACCATTGGAATCATTCCCCCGACGACATGCGCGCCATGCACGCCCGTCAGGGTGAAATAGCAACTGTAGAAGATGTTCTTCTGCGGGCCGTACCAGATGCTTCGGTTGATCTTCGAGGCGTCAATCGTGTGGGTCTCCGTCGCGTGCGGCGGCGGGGCGTAACGATGGATGTCGAACGCGGCGGGGATCGATTCACGCACCGCGTGCTCGAGATGCCAGGTGTCGCCCTTGCGGGTGACATGGCCGTCGTAGACGTAGGTCTGCCCGTCATCGGCGGTGGCGACGATCGTGTAATGCGTGAATTTCGCGGTGTATTCGATCGTCTTGATGACCATGAATCCGAGCGCCATCAGCAGCGTCAGCCCCAGGCAGGCGATGAGCCTTCCCCGCCGGGCTTTCTGCGCGGCATCGACGGACAGCGCCATGGTGAGGCTGCTGAAGATCAGCACCAGGGTGTTGAGGCCCGCGAGCGGCTTGCTGAGCGTCGCTTCGGCATGGGAGGAAAACAACTCCGGGGAGCCGGATCGCAGCACGATGTAGCTGCCCAGTATCCCGATGAAGAACATGATCTCGCTGGCGAGAAACAACCAGATGGCGATCTTGCCCGGCGGGGCCGGATCGCCGTGGCTGACGACGGGATCGGGCGCGTGTTCTTCAGGAATATAACCGTGGCTGAGGACAGTGTCCGACACGAGTGCTCCTTTGAATGGCCGACGGACGATTCGGATTTCACGCTCGCGATTCAGGTCGAGGGCTTCAAGTGTGAGGACCGGATCGACAATCTCCTATGGTTGCCTGTACTCGAACTGCATATCCAGCATATTTCCATCCGCGATTTCAATCGGCTGCGATTGTTCGCCGTATTTTTCATGCCACGCGATCAGTTCGTAGCGGCCGTCGGGGAGACCGGTGATCTCGAACGTCCCCCCGTCGCCGGTGATGGCGAAAAAGGGATTTTCGAAGACGCCGATATGGGCGAGCATCCACGGATGCACGTCGCATCTCGCGCGGATGAACTCCGGCGAGGAAAAGACGACGGTTCGTTCCTGCCCCGCGCCGGTGAGGGCGAAGTTGTCGGCGGGATTGGAGCGGGGCCTGTAGTGAACGTTGTGCATCGTCGGGTCGCTCGATGTCACCCGCAGGGCCTGTCCGATCTGCACGCCGATCACATGCGGCTCGAAGCGGCAGTTCACCTGGTCGAGCAGCGCCGGGGAATGATCCGATCCGTCCAGCACGGGCGCGCCCTTCACATACACGATCACGTTTCGCAGCGATCCGTCGTCGTTGACGAGGACGGTTTCCTCCGTCAGCGGCTCGGACCCGCTGTGGCAGGGTTGGTTGGCGATGAACTCCATCACGGGGGGCATTCCCCCGAACAGCACCCGCCCGCGCACCACGCCGGCGCCTTCAACCGATTTGGGCAGCGCCGAAAGCACCTCCGCGGCGCTTTCCGAACGATCGCAACCCATCAACATCGCGCCGCAGAGCATCGCCGCGAACGCGAATCCAGTACCCGGAAATCGAAGTTTCTGATTCATCACAGTTTGTCGATCATCAGCGCCGCCAGCAACAGGGGGAGATAGATGATCGAGGCGAAAAAGAGTTTTCGGGAATCGGTTCGTGACTTCGTGGCCGCGCACGAGATGCCGAAGGACAAAAACGCCAGACCTAGCAGCACCGCCAGGGTGAAGTACACCGGTCCGGCCATGCCGATCATCACGGGGAAAATGCTGACGGGGATCATCGCCAGCAGGTACATGATGATCTGCCGGCTGGTGATTTCCAGACCCGGATCGATGCAGGGAAGCATGACGAAACCGCCGGCACGGTAGTCGTCCTTGTAAAGGATGGCGATCGCGAGGAAATGCGGCATTTGCCATAAGAAGAGAATGCCGAACAGCGCCATCGCCTCGGGGGTGATGGCGCTGGTGACGGCGGTCCATCCCATCATCGGGGGGATCGCGCCGGGGACCGCGCCGACGATCGTGCAAAGCGTGGTCGTTCGCTTCATCGGGGTATAGATCAGGACATAGCTGAGAAGCGTGATCGCGCCCAGGATGGCGGTGAGGGGGTTGACGAGGAATGCGAGCCAGATCGGTCCAGCCAGGCCCAGGACGGCGCCGTACACGAGCGCTTCGAGCGGGGAGACCCGCCCGGCGGGGAGGGGGCGGTTGGCGGTGCGGGCCATGAGGGCGTCGTGGTTGCGCTCGACATACATATTCAACGCCCCGGCGCCCGCGGCCGTCAGGGCCGTGCCGAGGATGGTGTTGAGCATCAGCCACCACTGCACATGGTCCCCGGTGGCCATGAAGAATCCAACCATCGTCGTGACGACGACGAGAAAGTTGAGGCGCGGCTTGGTCAGCTCGTAGAAATCGTTGAATCGCAACCGACCGGCGGAATGATCGCGCGGCGCGGGTTCGACGATGGAGGAAGGATCATGGAAGGTGCTGAGGTCGGACATAGCTTTCATCATTAAACGGCCAGTGGGTTTCGTGTCGTCGCAGGGATGGAATCTTCGTCATTCCGGCGGACAAATCCAGCGATCGGGGCGCGCCGGGACGCATCATGCAGACGAAAGGCGCGAAGCGTCAGAATAAAGGCGGTCATGAGCAGCAGCGCGCCGACGGCGACATGCGCCGAGGCGATGTCGGCCGGTTTGCGCCACAGCACTGTCAGCACGCCCAGCGTGATCTGCGTTGTGAGCAGGACCGCGATGATCCACGCCGGCCGGGTCAGCTTCGATTGATCGGCATGTTGACGCCAGGCATGAATCAGCAAGGCGACCAGCGCGATCGTGACGACGATCGCGCCGATGCGATGGCCCATGTGCCACCAGATTTGCCCGGCGGTGACGGCGTCGAGGTGGAGATTCCACGCGCGGTCGCTGTTGATCCGCGCCAGGGAATCGGCATCCGTCGCCGGCAGAACCTGCCCATAGGCCAGGGGCAGATCGGGGACCGCCAGCCCGGCTTCGTAATGACGCATCACGGCGCCGACGACAAGTTGCAGATAAATCGTCAGGACGGCGACGGTTCCGAGAATCGCCAGTCGCCGGAAGCGTTGCGGATTTTCGGGATTCGCGGATGCGGGTCGCTCGATCCACCAGCGCGAGGTCACCACCGCCATGGCGGCGGCGAGGCAGAAGAAGGCCTGGGCGAAGCAGCCGTGGATGATCGCCAGCGTCAGGTTGACTTCCGTCACGCGTAGTCCGCCGAGCAGCCCCTGGATGCTCACGGCGACCAGTACGCCGACGGCAAGCCATCGCGCCCATCGTCTTTCCTCCCTTTGGCGCGAGAGCCATGCGGCGGCGGCGATCAGGCCGATCGACGCGGCGCCGACGACGAAATGCGAATAGAACTTCATCGTCTCATAAGCGATGGCCTGCGCGCGCCAGGATGCGACGAGGGCGATCGTCGCGATGGCGGCGGCGAGCAGGAAGCCCGCCGCGATCCGGCCGATCCGACGCCGGCCGATCGCGCTTCGGGCGGGCGCCCAGGCGCACATCGTGAGCAGGATCGCGAGATATCCGACGGCCGTCGCGGTCAGCCGATGCACATGCTCATACCAGATTCCCCCCACCCATTTACTGGGGGGAAAGGTGAACATGTTGTAGCCGTAGCTGTTCGGCCAATCCGGCACGCTCATGCCGGCGCCGTGGCTGGTGACCAGGCCACCCATGAAGATGAGCGGGAAGGTCGTCACCACCGTCAACAGGGCGATGAGATGCAGGGCACGATGGTAGGTTGGTTGTGACACGATTCTGAACGATTGTTAATGCTTCACCACGACAGTCTCCGCCCCTTCGACATATCGCGTCTGGGGCAGCCAGTCCTCCTCGACCAGAGGTGAACTATATTCATAAGGGCCGTGATGTACGACAGGCACGGCGGAGAAATTTCCATGCGGCGGGGGGCTGGGAGCGTCGTTCCATTCCAGCGTGGTGGCTTCCCAGGGGTTGCCCGGCGCTTTTTTGCCCCAGATCCAGCTCCCGATGAAATTGATGATGAATAAAATCTGCGCCAGCCCCAGCACGAACGCGCTGATACTGATGAAGAGGTTCATGCCCTCATAGGGCACGAAGGTGTCGTAGCCGCGGAAGTTGGCGACGCGGCGGGGGAATCCACCCATGCCGAGCACATGCATCGCGAAGAACGTGCAGTTGAACGCGATGAACGACAGGAAGAAGTGGATGTAGCCGAGCTTCTCGCTCATCATTCGTCCGAACATTTTCGGATACCAGAAGTGGATGGCCGCGAAAATGCCGAACGTGCTCCCGCCGAACAGCACATAGTGAATGTGCGCGACGATGAAATAAGTGTCGTGAATGTGAACGTCCACGGGCGTGGACGCCATGAAGATCCCCGACAGCCCGCCGATGACGAACATGCTCACGAACGCGATGGCGTTGCACATTGCGACGGTGAAGCGGATGTTGCCGCCCCACAGCGTGCCCAGCCAGTTGAAGGTTTTGATGGCGCTGGGAACGGCGATGAACATCGTGCTGATGGCGAAACTGGTCGCCAGCGTGCGGTTCATGTTGCTCTGGAACATGTGATGCGCCCAGACGATGAACCCGAGAAAGGCGATGGCCGCCATCGCGTAGACCATCGGGCGATAGCCGAAAATCGGTTTG
>CAYUNS010000201.1:5117-5820 GCA_964446155.1 uncultured Tepidisphaeraceae bacterium
GCGGGCGAAGACCGCGAGGAGGTCGGAGACCATGCCCATCGCCGGCAGGATCATGATGTAGACCGCCGGGTGCGAATAGAACCAGAACAGGTGCTGGTGCATGATCGGGTAGCCGCCCCCGGAGTTGGCCTGGAGGGTGTTGGAATTCAGCCAGTTGTAGGGAAGGAAGAAGCTGGTGAATCCGTGATGATCCAGCAGATTCATGAGCAGGGTGCTGGCGAGGACGGGGGTGGCCAGCAGGACCAGGATGCTGGTGATGAACAGGCTCCACACGCTCAGGGGCAGGCGGAACATGGTCATGCCCGGGCATCGGAGCTTGATGATGGTGGTGAGGTAGTTCACCGCGCCCATCAGGCTGGAGAAGCCGAGGAGGAACAGGCTGAGGAACCACGCCGATTGCCCGTCGAAGGCGACGTGCTGAATGAATTGGACGACGCAGAAGGCGGCGGCGGCGGAGAGGGCGATGGAGACGATCACGTTCACGGCGCGATTGCCCAGGGAGACGCAATAGGCGCAGATGAACGCGAAGCACATGAACAGGGCGATGAAGTTCATGACGATCGCGGCCATCGGCCAGACGCCGCCGGTGATGGCGATGGCGCTGAGGGGGGGATAGCTGGTCCAGCCCGCGGCGGCGGCGCCGCCTTTCATCATGAAGCCCGCCAGCATGATCGTGCCCGCGGGGAGGCCCGACCAGAAGGCC
>CAYUNS010000202.1:0-1762 GCA_964446155.1 uncultured Tepidisphaeraceae bacterium
GCAGTGGGGCTGTGGGGTTGCTGCGGCTTATGATGCTGAAGGGCACGAGACGGGTCCGTCGGAATTGGTTGGCGTCAAAATAGAAGTTGAAGCCCCGGAAGTTCACTCCGTAGTTGGATCCGTACCAGTGGCCCCCGCGCTACGTCCGCTCCGCAAACTCGACCGGGCACGAAAAAAGGCCCACCAGCACCGCCGTGCCGTCGGAGTCCGGCATCGGCGTTTTCGCATACCCCATCCATTGCAGAATGCGCGGCCAGCGCCCGGAATGGCCCAGGCCCGGCGGCACGTTGGGCATCATCTCCGGGGGACACCAACCGTTGTGATCGATGCTGTATGCGGTGAATGCGATCCCGATCTGCCGCAGGTTGCTCAGGCACTGCACGGTCTGGGCGGACGACCTCGCCGCATTCAGCGCGGGCAACAACAATGCGATCAGCAAAGTCAGAATGCCGATGACCACAAGCAACTCGATGAGAGTGAAACCACCGGAAGCTTCTTTCCATGGACCGAACTGTCTGGCCATTGGTTGGCTCATCAGTCGTTGCCTCTTATTCCCCATTGTTGAGTTGACTGGATCATCTCTTTCTCGCCGCGTGATCGGTGAAATGCGATTTTCACAGCAGGCCGTCAAGATGATCCGACGCTTGATAAGCATATCCCTCACGCGGATCGCCGGCAAAATTCTTCCGCCGATATTCACGGGATTGTTTGAAATCGCCTGATCCCGTGTGCGGAAAAACCTGTTTTACGGGAGGGAGGATTGCCTTGGCGGGAAGAAGCCCGCCTCGCGCGGGTGGACGCTTCGGAACAAAAACGAGGCATGGCGCTCGCCGCGAGGGGGCGAATTGTCACCTTGCCGCATCGTGGATACACTGAATCCCGTCAAAGAAGTTCAGGCCGTGACTTGGGAAGGATTTTTGTGATGATCGAGAAGATATTCAAAGCCTATGACGTTCGGGCCGTCTACCCTTCACCGCTGAATGAGGAGATGGCCTGGAAGGTGGGGCACGCCACCGCGCAGTATCTGAAGCGCAGCCGGCAGAACGCCGCCCCGGAGCAGCGGGTGGCGATGGAGGACACGATGGTGGTGGGGCGCGACATGCGCCCCAGCTCGCCGGACCTGGCCAAGGCGCTGATCGACGGCATCCGGTCGGTGGGAATGAACGTCATCGATGTCGGCATGATCGACACGTCGTTCATCTATTTCGCGATCAACCATCTGGATTGTGTCGGCGGGGTCATGACCACCGCTTCGCACAATCCGATCCAGTACAACGGCTTCAAGATCTCCGGTCCCAAGGCCAAACCGATCGGCGCGGCGAGCGGGCTGGACGACATCCGGCGGATCGCCTCGACCCTGCGCATCGGGCAGACGGGGCTGAACGGACATTACGAGGAGCGCGACCTGTGGGCGCCGTACAAGAGCAAGGTGCTGGAGTTCCTCGATCTCAAGCGCCCGCTGACGGTCGCGATCGACGCGAGCAACGGCATGGCCGGCAAAATGGTTCCGGAGGTCTTCGGCGATGTGCCGGATCTCACCATCATCCCGATCCTGTTCGAGATCACGGGCAGCTTCACGCACGATCCCAATCCGCTCGTCGAATCGAATCTTCAGATGCTCAAGGACAAGATGAAGGAGCAGCGCGTGGACCTGGGCGCGTGCTTTGACGGCGACGCCGATCGCTGCATGTTCCTCGACGAGAACGGCAAGGTGATCGGCTCGGACATGATCACGGCGGTGCTCGCCAAGGATTTCCTGTCG
>CAYUNS010000202.1:1772-5756 GCA_964446155.1 uncultured Tepidisphaeraceae bacterium
CGCGACCCGAGCACAAGGGATCGACGGTGGTGTACGACCTGCGGTCGAGCCACGTCGTCCCCGACGAGGTGAAAGCCAACGGCGGCGTGCCGCGCCGCGACCGCGTGGGGCATGCGTTCATCAAGAAGACGATGGCGGAGACGAAGGCGGTCTTCGGCGGCGAGTTGTCGGGGCATCTGTATTTCGGGGATTACTATTACGCCGACTCGGCGGCGGTCGCGTTCGCGCGCATCCTCTCGATCCTGTCGGCGCAGGACCAACCGCTCAGTGGGCTGATCTCGCCCCTGGCCCGCTACAGCCAGAGCGGCGAGATCAATTTCCAGGTCGAGGACAAGGACGGCAAAATCCGCGAGCTGGCCGAGGCGTACAAAAAAAGCCAGGTCGATTACCTCGACGGGATCACCATTGACAATGGCGACTGGTGGTTCAACGTCCGCAAGAGCAACACCGAACCACTGCTGCGCCTCAACCTCGAAGCCAACACCCCGGACCTGCTCGAGCAAAAGCTCCGCGAACTGAAGCGAATGCTGGGCGAACCGGTGGAGGGGCACTGAGGGGGAGACGGATTGCGATCCTTCCCTTTCGGGGCGGGTCGCGATTTCCCGAATTTTCCCGTTCACATCCCATCCCGGTTCGTGCCATACTGGCGGGCGTCGTACACACGTCTCGTGACTCCAACCTGGAGGCCTTTATGGACTCGCCTCGATTTGCCAGCGGTGGTCGATACCCCGTGCTTCGGTCTCTTGCGATCCTTTATCTCCTGGGAAGCGGCATCGCGGTGCTCGCGGGAGTGGCGGCGGCCGGCTGGATGCTGTTCGCCGCGCCCGATTCAATCATGAATCGGATCATTCTCGCGCTCAGCGTGCTCGCGGCGACGTTTTTCGTGACGATCACGATGCTCGCCGTCGCCGAACTCCTCAAGCTGTTCATCGACATGGAGCACAACACGCGCGCCGCGGCGATGAGCAGGAGCGGCGCGGTGGTGACGGATGGAGCGTCGGCGGTGATGGTCACTGACGGCGGCGCCATGGGCGGCCGGCTGTCCGCGCTGGATGAGGAGACCGCCGAAGCGGCGCTGCTGCGCGGGCACTGAGAATGCGCGGATCAGGGAACCGCGCTTCGCGCGTGCGGAAGACGAGGCGGGATTTCCCTCTCCCGCGATCCGCCGGGAGAGGACCGAAGGTGAAGTCTCGCTTCGTTTTCCACCTCAGAAACCCGTGCGTTTGAACTGCTTTTCAAGATCGCGCAGAGAAAGCCGCAGTGTGGTCGGCCGGCCGTGAGGGCAGTTGCTGGAGCGCTCGACAAGCTCGCGCCGGGTCAGCAACGCCGCGATCTCGCCGGGCGTGAGCGGGTCGCCGGCCTTGACGGCGGCTTTGCACGCCATCATGTCAAGAACGCCGTGGAGGACTTCCTCCTCGTGCAGATCGAGCAGTTCCTGCTCGCCTCTTTCCAGCAATTCACGGACGAACGTGCCCGGCTCGAGCCGATCGAGAAACGACGGAAACGACTGCACGGCGAGGGTCGCCGGTCCAAACGTGGACACCTCGATGCCGAGCTTTTGCAGCAGGGGTTGGATCTGCTCCAGCAGCGCCATTTGCGACGAGGAGGCGGGGATCGTCTCGGGAATGAGCAGTCGCTGTGATTCGAGCGGCCCGCGGCTGATGCGCGCCAGCAGGTCTTCATACATGATGCGCTCGTGCAGCGCGTGCTGATCGATGATGACCAGTCCGTCGGAGCTTTCAGCGACGAGATAGCTGTTGTGAAGCTGGATCGCCGTGGCGGGGGAGTGCGATGTCTCCGGCGTGGAGAGATCCGAAGGCGGCTGCGCGCGCTGCGGGATCGGCGGCATGGGCGCGAGCGGCGGGGGGGATGCCGGACGCATGTAAGCGAAGGACGGAGACGCATCGGCCGATGAAGCCGGGGCGGGTTCTTCAACCGATCGTCCGCTCGGGAACGAACCATCGGCTCTTTCCGGTCCGGTGGATGCGATGGGGTTTCCATCCGGCGAAGGGATCGCGCCCTTGAAGAAGGCGGCAAGGCGGGCCTGCATGTCGCGACGGGCCGGCTCATCGGCATCCGGACGCCTCGGGACGGCATTGGGGGTCAGATCGCTGCCCAGCAGCTTTTCACGAATGCCGGAAAGCACCAGCGTGTGAATGCGTCCGCTGTCGCGGAAGCGCACCTCGCTCTTGGTCGGATGGACATTCACATCCACGTCCTGGGGCGGAATGCCCAGCAGCAGGATGCCGGCCGGATGCCGGCCCGGCTCGGTCAGCCCGCGATAGGCTTCGCGCAGCGCGTGCTGAATGAACTTGTCGCGGATCGGTCGCCCATTGAGGTACAGATATTGATACTTCGCGGTTGGGCGCGCCAGCTCCGGCAGACCGATGATGCCGCGGAGGCGCAGCTCCGCATCGCGCACATCGATGGGAAGCCGCTGTTCATGAAACTCCTTCGGCCACGCCGCGAGAAGGCGCTCCTCTCCCGTCGTCACGGGGAGATTGAGATTGGTCCGGCCGTTGTGGAGCAGGCGGAATCGAATCGCCGGATGCGGCAGGGCGAGGCGCAGCAGCGTTTCGGAGATGTGTCCCATCTCGGTGGCGACGCCCTTGAGGAACTTTCGTCGGGCGGGGGTATTGAAGAAGAGATTGCGGATTTCGATCGTCGTGCCGATGTTGCCGGCGGCGGCCTGCGGGGCGGTGACCTGCCCGCCTCGATTGAAAATCTCGCAGGCGGCGTCGTTCTCGGCCGTGCGGCTGAGAATGCGCGCCTGGGAAACCGCCCCGATGCTCGCCAGCGCTTCCCCGCGAAAACCCATGGTGCGGATCGCGAACAGGTCTTCATCGCCCAGCAACTTGCTGGTCGCATGGGATGCGAACGCCAGGGGCAATTCCTCGGGCGGGATGCCCGATCCATCGTCGATGATCCGCACCAGCGCCCGCCCGCCGTCCTCGATCTCGACCGTGATGTCGGTGGCGCCGGCGTCGATCGAGTTCTCGACGAGTTCCTTCACGACCGACGCGGGGCGCTCGATCACTTCGCCGGCGGCGATGCGATCGACAAGGGCGGGGGAAAGCTGATGGATGGGTCGGCGTTGCACGGTGCGGATTATAGGGAAAAGGCCCGCCTGTGACATCGAGCCGGGCACGCTGTGCGCCCGCAAGGCATGAGGGCATCATGGTGGGCGGCGGGAGGCGGATGAAATCCTGTTGTCATTGACGCATAAAAAAGTGGCGTTACCGACCGAGGCTTATGTAGAATCTTGCCGTCAAGTCCATGCGATTCATCTCTTTCACCGGAGGTCTGATGGCGACGTTCATCGTGACGACATCTGATTCGGGGGTGTGGGACGACGACAAGCGCAATCAGTGCAAGACCCGCCGCATGGTGGAAGCGCGGGTGGGGGAGCTGCTTGCGACGCGGCCGGTGGTGCGCGTCATTCGCTGGGAATCGGGCCGACCGGTTCACGAAGAGCGATACCAGTCGCCGTCCGCCGCGGCGCGCGTTACGCGATAAGGCGAGACGCCGATCGCAAAGCGTCGCCGCCGTTTTCCTATGTCGTCGGCAAAGGCTTCGACGTCGAAGGCGTATTGCGCGCCGAGGACGGGGTGGGCGCCATCGCCGGCTCGGCCGGGCGTCCCAGCACGCCGCAGAGGAACCACATCGCGATCCCGGTGGGAACGAGGAAGAGGCTGACGACCATGCTGAAGCTGAGCGGTCCCCATACCGCCGGTTCGGTGCGCAGCATCTCCAGCAGGAAGCGGGTGGTTCCCTTGAGAATCAGCATGAGCGCGAAAACCCGGCCGGCAACGGGCGTCATCGTGTAAAACGCGAACAATGTCGCGGCGATGAGGAAGGCGTTGAACGAACTGTAGATCTGCGCGGGATGCACCTTCAGGGAGTGTTGATCGCGGGCGATTTCGGCCAGCTCGGGGCGGGAGCGCAGCTCGGCCGGGGTCACTTGATCGAGCTTGCGCTGTTCCG
>CAYUNS010000203.1:0-4295 GCA_964446155.1 uncultured Tepidisphaeraceae bacterium
AGCCCGGCCCCGGCGTGGGCGGGCATTGCATCGCGGTGGACCCGTGGTTCATCGTTTCGAAGACGCCGGAAGAGGCGCGGCTGATCCGCGTTGCCCGCGAGGTGAACGATGCGAAGCCCGAATGGGTGTTGGGCAAGATCGCCGGGGCGGCGGCGCGGTTCAGCGACCCGCTGATCGCCTGCATGGGTCTGGCCTTCAAGCCCGACATCGACGATCTGCGCGAAAGCCCTTCCCTGGCGGTGGCGATGGAGGTCGGGAAGCGTGGCCTGGGCCGCCTGGCGGTGTGCGAGCCCTATGTCGAGGAATTGCCCGGACCGTTGCGGGCGGCGGGCGCCCGCGCCATCACCCTCGACGAGGTGGGGGAGGCCGACATCGTCGTCATCCTGACCGGCCACTCGCAGTTTCGGGGGATAGAGGATATGCTGGGCAAGGGCGCCGCCCTGATCGATGCCTGCGGCGTGACCGAGCGCGGCCGCAAGGATGCATTGTCAAGCGCCGATCGTACCGCCGAGAAATACCATGGGATTTAACGGAGCCTTCACAAGATCATCCCTGGCGGTGGTCATATTCCTGTTCTGTTTCCTGATATTCATGCCTATTTTTGAAGATGGAGCGAAGTGGAATTATGTCGTCCCGTTGGCAGCTATAATCGGATTGTTCGCCTCACCGGTCTTCTGGGACTTGTCGAAATGGCGAAATTATTCACTAAAAATATTCCTGGTGCTTGTCGGGTGGTATGCATTCCTCTTTTTACATGCGCGATATTTCCCGCCCATCACCGAATATGCTGTCAATAAACTCCCTTATCTCATATTCGTTTCGACGGTCTGCGCCTTTCTCATCCCTGCTGCGGTTGAAAATACGCGCGCCTGGACGGCTACGGCCATCGCACTGTTCGCCGTCGGCCTGGCCTTCACGATCATCAGCTTCTTTCCGACAACGGAAAGCTCCAATGCGCGTTACAGCGCGATCGGGCTCAGCCCCACGATGCTCGCGAAGCTGACCGTCATCCCGATCATCGCGACGATCGCCTTCAAGAAGGTGATGCCGCGTTATCGCGTGCTTCTCTATCTGGCGGCCATTCTGGCGGTGGCGGGGTGCATCAATACCGGGAGCAGAACCCCGCTGATCGCGGTCTGCATCGCATATCTCTTCTATCTTCTGATCCGGTTGCGCGCGAGCGAGATGGTGAAATCCGCGGGCCTCTATGTGGTCTTCGGCGCGATCTTCCTGACCTATCTCGGCTTCGCCAATCCGGAGGTCGTCGAGCGCTTTTCCTTCGAGGCTCTGAGCGTCGCCGAACAGTCGGACGAGGGGGACCGCATTTTTCTCTTCCTTCTCGCCATTGACCTGATCAGGGAAAACTTCTTCGGTATCGGGCTCGGCAATTTCTCTGCCGTCTTCTGGCTCGATGCGCCGCACAATATCTATCTGGAAGCGACCGCGGAAACGGGATGGTTCGGCCTCATTCCAGTGCTTGCCCTGACCTGGATCGGATTGAAGGCGTCCATCCAACTCGCCCGCCTGGAAGACGGGTTCGCCCAGTTCATATCCATCTTTTTCTTCTACAAGTTGATCACGGGGCTTGTCGGAAACGAGCTGACGCTGCCCTCGCTGATGTTCTACCTCTCGCTCGGCTTGTCGGCCGTCTACGCCCATGCGCTGAAGACCGGAATGCAAGCGCCGGAGAGGCCGGCAGCCCGTCACGAACCCGTCATAGGGTCTGCCGTTCGCAGCCGATAATGGGCGTGCCGTCCGTCGCGGCCGATCCCCGTGACGTGCGAGGTCGTCGCGCGTGCCGGGCGTCGTGCAGACGTCACGGACGGAGGGTCAGGCTTCCGACAATGCGTGCCGCGCGAGACGCATCGTCAGGCGCAGGCCGATGAGGCCCCGAAGCAGCCAATGAAGCATCGCCGTGGCCGCCACGGCGAACAGGATGTTCTCCGACACTAGATAGATCGGCAGGCAGATGGCCGGGGTGAGCAGGGCAAGCAGAAAATAGAGGAGGCTGACGACCCGGATTTCCCGCTTGCTGCCCAACGCGCCGACAAAGGACGTTATGATCGTATAACCGAATCTGACCCCGGCCGTACCCGACAGCAAAGCGGCGAGAAACAGCGGCGTTTCGTGGCCCGGAAACACGATCCGCTGGAGGGAGTAGCCGGCCAGGATCGCGCCACCGGGTACGAGGACCATGAGGGGGACCAGATATATGCCGAGCTTCGCGAAGTAGCGCGCGCTGTCTCCGGCGCGCTGACGGATGAAGCTGCCCAGGAACGTCACGAGATATGTGTTCAAGATCATTGCCGGGTAGGAGAACAGCACGATGGCCCGGAAATAGCCGCTGATCTCCGCCTCCGCGCTGAAGATCTTGAGAAGAAGCACCTCGCCATAGGAAGCGATGGCAAGCGAAAAAGCGGCCAGGCAGAACGGCCACGAGACGGAAAGGGCCGACCGGAAATCCGATATGTCGTCATGCCGCTCGACGATGTCGGTCACGCTCCGGCGCGACCAGGCCCAGACGCAGATGATCGTCGTCAGGCCGCAGGCGGCGATCAGCAGCAACGGCGCGTCGAAATCCGCATGGAAATGCGCCACCACAATCATCAGCAGCAGCAACGGCTTCCAGCCGTCCCGTGCGACATGCGCCAGGTTGAAGAGCAGATTGGCGCGGAATATGCCGAAATATAGGGTGGAAACGCTTAGCAGGAGCGTTCCCGCGAAAATGTAAAGCGCGTTATGATAGGCCCCGGCCGCCCAACTGAGCAGCGCGGCGACGCCAGCCAACACCGTCATGGCGAGAACGGCCTTGCGCGCATAGAGGGGAAATTTGGACGGCTCCCGGACGACGGCCTGATCGATGCCGAGCAGGACCAGTGTGGAGAGTGGAAACACCAGCGATTTGAACAGAGTCCAGTCCGCGATATTGTCCGGCGTCTCCATCCGGCCGATCCAGACATCGACGAGAAAGAACGCTCCCGTTCCGGTCAGGAACGTCGCCGCGGACGGCGCGAGAAATCGAATGAGACGCAGGATACGGAGCAAGCGGGCGAATCCTAGGCCGCGTCTTGCGCGGACGCCTCCGGCAGTTCCCAGCCTTCGCGCGCGGCCATCTTGCGGACAGTCTCACGGCTGTCCCCGATGATCTGTCCCGGGCTACCGATCACCACGCTGAAATCGGGGATGACCCCGCGTACCACCGTTCCCGCGCCGATCAGGCAGCCCTTGCCGATGGTGGCGCCCGGCATGATGACCGATCCCGTACCGATGAAGGAAAAGTCGCCGATTGAAATGGCGCCGAACCGGCCCAGCGGTTTTTCGGTGAAAATCCCCATCGCCTTTCCGATCGTGTGTGGCGACCAATCGTGCGTCAACAGTCGCACATAGCTGGAGATGGTCACCCCTTCCCCCAGATAGACCAGCGAATAATCGGTGCCGTCCACATTCGACCTGGCCGAAATGTAATTGGGCCATTCCTTCATTCTCATACCCCAGCGGCGATAGGCCCGGAGCAGGAAGCGGTGGCGGGACTTCAGGCGGAACACCGTCATCAGCCGGATAGCACTCCAAACGAAGGCCTGGTCGGCCAATCGGACGACAGCCCGTAACTTCATCATTCCGCTCCCAGCTTGCGATAGCGCACCAGTTTCGCCGGGCAGCCGGCGACGATGGCCAGCGGCGGCATATCCGCTCGCACCACGGCGCCCGAGGCGATGACGGCGCCCCGGCCGATGCGCGACACGGTTTGCAGCACGATCGCGCCCGCCCCGACCCAGGCATCCTCTTCTATGTGGAGAGGCGAGTGCTTGATCCCCCCCTTGCGCCAGTCCACCTCGCCCCCATCCACGATATGGTCGTGCGTGAAGATCCTGGCGCCTTCCGAAATCGTAACCCTGTCGTCCAGAGTGATATTGCCCGTCGCATCAATATCCGCATCCCGCGAAATGTGAACGTCCTTTCCGACCTTCAGAATGCCATGCCCGGCCACCCTGTGCGCGGCCGCGATGCGGACGAAATCGTCCACGTTCATGCCGCTCGTGCCGAGATGGCGGTTGTAGACCGCGTTCCGAACGGTCCGCATGCCCGGCAACCCGAACAGCGCGGTTTGCCGGCAAAGAACGTAAAGCACCTTCCACAGGATTTTCATCGACCGTCCACTCGATTGGGGGGCATTGCGGAACGCCTTGCCGAAAACCCGGCTTGCGGCCGGGCGTGGTTGCAATCATTCATCGCGGATGGCACGGCCCAAGGCATCGTTCGCAGCCAAATCCTCGCCGCAAGTCAGTCCCCTCCGG
>CAYUNS010000203.1:4305-4968 GCA_964446155.1 uncultured Tepidisphaeraceae bacterium
CCTCCGGAGAGCCTCTTGGCCGATATCCATATTTTTGCACCGATCCCGGCAATTCGCAAGCGCACGCGCCTGGCCAAGCTGTGCGCCATATTCCGCCGCGCCGGTCTGAACGTGCGCTACTACGGATGGCGGCGCGACAGAAATGAGGCCATGGACGCCGGAACCGATCCCGGCGTCACGGAAACCACGATCCTGCGCGGCGGCGGATATGGCGGCAGCCGGGCGCGGCTCCATTACCCGCTCTGGATGATCGCCGTCCTGTGGCGCGCGGCGCGGCTGCCGCGCGGCGGAGTTTGGTATTGCCTGGGATTCGAAAGCGCGTTTCCCGCGCTGCTGGTCGCATGGGCCAAGCGCGCCAGGGTGATCTTCGACGATGCCGACCGCTTCTCGATGATCGTCCGCATGCCGAGCCCGTTCCACCGGATGGTCGTCGCGGCCGAGCGCTGGTCCTCGCGGCGCGCGCATCTCCACCTCGTCCCCGGATTTTCGCGCTACGAATGGTCCGGACCAAATATGCGGCTGCTGCGCAACAGTCCCAGCGCCGAGGATTTCGCCGCCGCGCGCGCGCTCGCGGCGCAGGCGTCGGACGCATCGGAACGGCCGTTCACCCTCTATGTGAACGGCTGGGTCGGCGAAACGCGCGGCGCCCCCGTCTTCCTCGCG
>CAYUNS010000203.1:4978-5655 GCA_964446155.1 uncultured Tepidisphaeraceae bacterium
TCGCGCTGATGAAGGCGCTGTCCGTGAAGCGGCCGTCCGCGCGGATGCGTGTCGTGGGGCGCGGCGACAAGGGGGCGTTCGAAGCGTTGATTCGACTGCCCAATGTCGATTATCGCCCCACAATGCCGCAGGTCGAAGCGCTGGCTCTCTATTATCACAGCGATCTCGTCCTGACCTATTACGATCCGGCGATCACCATAAATCGCCACGCGGAATCGAACAAATGGGGCGATTGCGTCTATTGCGGGACTCCGTTCGCGGTGAACGGCGAAGTCGAAACGGCGCGCCCCTTCATCGCCTCCGGCGCGGCCTTCGCGGTCGATTACGCCGATGTCGATGGGCTGCTGGAACTCGTGCTGCGGTGCATGGACGATCCCGGCATATTGCAGGGCGCGCGAACCGCGCTTCGCGGGCTGCGGGACGATTTCCCGCCGTTCGATGAAGCCTGTGCCAAGCTGCTGGGCGAAGTATATGCGCCTGTGCAAGCCAATCTTTGAACAGCGATCAGCAAATCCGGGTATATGAAACAGATCTTTCAAGACTTGTCCTCCGGCACGACCGAGCTCGTCGAGTGCCCCGCGCCCGCGCTTCGGCCCGGGCATCTGCTCATCGAGACGAGCGCCTCGCTCATCTCCACCGGCACCGAGCGGATGCTGGTCGATTTCGGGCGGGCGGGC
>CAYUNS010000204.1:0-5635 GCA_964446155.1 uncultured Tepidisphaeraceae bacterium
GGTTGATTATGGCCTCGATGGTTGCGGCGGCGTTCGGATTGCGGTGGAGCGCCAGAGGCTACCTGGACGAGCGGATTCCGCTCATGTTTTTTTTCTTCGCCGCCGCGGGAGCAACCTGGTTTTCGGGGCTTGTGCCGGGGATGGTCGCGATGGCGATCGGGGGAGTCCTCGGGCTGTTTTTCTTCGTTCCGCCTTCCTACATGCTGTCGGTTCGGCATCCTCTGGAACTGACGCTCCTGGCCAATTACGCGCTGACGACCTGTTTTTGCATAGCCCTGATCGAGAATCTCCGGCGGCGGAATATCCGGACACAGGCGATCGCCGACGAAGCCGAGGCGCAGGCCTCGCGATTGCGCGACGAGGTCGCCGAAAGGCAGTCGATCGAGCAGGAGGTGAAGCGGCTCAACCTCGATCTCGAGTCGCGCATCCACGAGTTTGAAACGCTTTTGCGTCTGACGCCGGTGGGGATCGCCATCACCTATGACCAGCAGGCGCGCGATGTGCGTTGCAACGCCGCATTGATGCGCATGCTCGGGATCAACGCCGGCGACAGCGCTTCCCTTAAGCCACAGGAATCGTCCATCCGCTCGTTTCAGCTTTATCGCAACAACGCGCCGCTGGCGCTGGACGAGCTTCCGATGCGTCGCGCCGCGCGGGGAGAGGCGGTCGAACCCGAGGATCTCGAGATCCGCCGCGTCGATGGTGAGCTGATCTACGTTTTGTGTCTTGCGACGACGCTCCGCGACGCGCAAGGTCGGCCGCGCGGGGCGGTCGGTTCGTTCATCGACATCACCGATCGCAAGCTTGCCCGGGACGCGCTGTTGGCGCAGGAAAAACGGCTGCGGTTTCTCATCAACCAGATGCCCGCGGTGCTCTGGTCGGTGGACGCGAGCCTGCGGTTCACGTCATCGCTCGGCGGGGCGCTATTGCTTCAACCGAAGCAGACGGAAGGGCTGTCACTCACCGATTATTACGGCGACAGCGATTCCAACCTGATGGCCGTGACCGCGGCCCGGCGCGCCCTGGCGGGGGAAAAGGTGTCGTTCGAGGTGCATCGCAACGGGCGGTTCATCGAATCGCACGTGGAGCCGCTGCGCGATGGGCTGGGACGGATCATCGGCGCGATCGGCGTGGGGGTCGACAACACCGAGCGCCGGCACGCCGAGCAGGCGCTGCGCAACCGGGAGCAGCAGCTTCGCCTGGCGTTGTTGGAAGCGAAGATGGTCGCGTGGGAATGGGACCTGGCCACCAATTACGCATACGCCTCGCTGGGCAGTCACCAACTGCTGTCCACCTCCGAGGGGTCGGTCGAGGACTTCTTCGCCAATGTTCATCCCGATGACGCCGAGTCCACGCTGCGCTGGAGGCAGCGCGTGCGCGGCGGGGAGGCGATGGAGGAGCATGAATTCCGCCAGATCGATGAAAAAGGCGATGTCTTCTGGATGCTCACGCGCGGCAAGCTGGATCGGGATGCGTCGGGCAAGCCCATCCGCATGATCGGCATCACCATCGACATCACCGATCGCAAGCGCGCCGAGATCGAGCTGGAACGCGCCAAGCGGGAGGCCGAGGGCGCCAACAAGGCCAAGGACAACTTCCTCGCGACGCTGAGCCACGAGTTGCGCACGCCGCTCATGCCGGCGCTGATGCTGACCTCGGCGCTGGGTGACAGCCCCGCGCTGACGGAGAGCGTCCGGGCGGACATCAATCTCATCCGGCGGAACATCGAACTGGAGGCCCGCCTCATCGACGATCTGCTCGATCTCACCCGCATCACGCGAGGCAAGCTGGAGCTGGACCTGCAACCGGTGGATGCGCACGAGTTGATCGAGCAGGCGGTCGAAATCTGCCGACCGGACATCACGCAGCGGGGCATTCGGTTGTCGATGGAGCTTGGCGCGGTCCGCCGGCTGCTTCTCGCCGATCCGGCCCGGGTGCAGCAGATTGTCTGGAACATCGTCAAGAACGCCGTCAAGTTCACCCCGGCTGGGGGATCGATTTGGGTTCGATCGTTCAACCGCGAGCCATCGGATGCCGATGCGCCTCCGCCGGAGCGCGGCGGTTTCGGATCGATCGTCATTGAGATCGGCGACACGGGCGTCGGGATCGACGCGCAGACACTGCCGCGATTGTTCACCGCGTTCGAGCAGGGGGACCGGTCGATCACCCGCACCTATGGGGGGCTGGGGTTGGGCCTGGCGATTTCCCGCGCGCTTGCCGAGATGCACGGCGGGACCATCGTCGCGTCCAGCGCCGGATCAAGCCGGGGCGCGACGTTCACCGTCGAGCTTCCGCTGTCGGCGTCCGACGCGATGCCATTCGTAGCGGACAATCGAGACGATTTCCCCATGAACGAAGCGGCCACCGACATGCGGGAGCCGTTTGGAATCCTGCTGGTGGAGGATCACGCCGACACCGCCCGGCTGATGTCGCGCCTGCTGCGCGCCGATGGGTATACGGTCGAATCCGCCTCGAGCGTCAGCACCGCCCTCGAGACGGCGGAACGCTCGCGAGGGCGCATCAATCTGGTCATCAGCGATCTCGGTCTGCCCGATGGCAGCGGGTTGGACCTCATGCGCCAACTCGCCGCGAACTCCGCGCTGAAAGGGATCGCGCTGAGTGGATTCGGGATGGATGAGGATGTTCTTCGCAGCCGGGAGGCGGGCTTTGTCGAGCATCTGACCAAGCCCGTCAATCTCGATCAACTGCGATCCGCGATCCGGCGGGTTCGGATCGAAATGCGTGGTGGAAAGTTCTGAAAGCGGCACGGCTTCGATTTTCCGCACGGAGTCTGTAAGGTTGATTCATCGTCGAGGCGCGGCGAACGGTTTTTTCATGTCGGATCGGATGAATGGCGCAGCAATCAAGCGAGCCGACCCCTGCCGAAAACCCAGGGAGGTCTTCGATTCCACTCGTGGAGTCGGACCGCGGCTTGCCCCTGTCGGAAGCGCGGCGGCGGTGGGCCACCTGGCGGAGCATGTCGCTGGGGACGATCGGTGTGATTCTGGTCTGCGGGCTGACGCCGTTCAATGATTATGTCGTCGCCAATACGTTTCTGGTGGGCAGTTACCTGCCGGTCGTCGTCGTGGCGACGCTGTTCTTTCTCGCGGTGCTGCTCAACGCGCCCCTGCATCGCTGGCTTCCCCGGCACGCGCTCGGCAGCGGCGAGTTGGGGGTGATCCTGGGGATGATGCTCGTCGCGTGCGCCCTGCCCAGCCAGGGGTTGATGCGGGGGTTTCTCCCCACGCTGGTCAGCCCGTTTCATTTCGGCGCGACGATGCCGGCGTTCCGCGGTCTGTTCCTCGAGATGGACCTGCCGGGATGGCTGTTCCCGGTGGACGACCTCGCCGAGGGGCATCGCAGCGCGGTCGTCACCTGGTTTTACAGCCGTGCGCAGGCGGACAGCGCGATCCCCTATGGCGAGTGGATCGTTCCGATCGGAGGATGGGGCGTTTTCCTGTTCGCCATGTTCGCCATGCTGATCGCGCTCGCGATCCTGGTGCGGTCGCAGTGGGCGGACAACGAACGTCTGCCGTTTCCGCTCGTGCAGCTTCAACTCGCCCTGATCGAGCCTCCCGCGCGGGGCAGGGTTCTGAATGAAACTCTCGGCAGCCGCCCCTTCTGGATCGGGCTGGGCACGGTCTTTTTTCTTCAGAGTCTCGTCGCGCTGCATGAATATCTGCCTGAATATTTCCCCCGGATGTTTCTGCGATACAACCTGACGAACCTCATGTCCGAGGAGCCGTGGGTGTATTTTTCAGGGTTGGTGAAAACCAACATGGTGTACTTCACGTTCATCGGGGTGGCGTATTTCATCCGGTCCAAGGTGACGTTCAGCCTGTGGTCGATCTTCCTGATCCGGCAGGTGTTCAACGTGAACCAGCGGATGGTGCAGTATGAGGTTTCCCCGGCGGCGTGGCAGGACCAGCATTTTGGCGCCTGCGTGGCGTTCTTCATCGCGGTGATTTGGATCGGCCGGCATCATTGGTGGATGGTGTTGAGGCAGACCGTTCGGGGCGTCGCGCCCGGCGAGCCGCGCGGGGACTATTTGAGCTATCGCGCCGCGGCACTGATCGTCGTCGTCTCGATGCTGGTCATGGGCGGATGGCTGACCGTGGTCGGCGTGCAACCCTGGGTGTCCGCGATCCTGATCGGGATGATCGTCATGGCGCACCTGGTGACGACGCGCATCGTCGCCGAAACCGGGCTGCCCTTCATTCGGACCAACATCAACAGCTCGCAGATTTACACCAACCTGCCCGTGGGGGCGTTGACCTCGAGAGATGTTTTCTTCTCCGGCGTCTTCACGATCAACGGCGCTTACACGACCCGCGAGAGTCTGATGGGATTTTCGTTGCACGGCCTCCAGGTGCATCGTCGAACCGATCCGCCGGCAGGGGAGCGGGGGAAAATGCTGGGGCTGATGGCATGGGCGCTGGTGCTGGGGTTTGCCGTGTCGGCGATGTCCTCGCTGTGGTGCTATTACCGCTATGCGACGCCGATCGCCGCCGACAGCTCCTCCGTACTCAATCCGCATCTGCTGGAGACGCTCCCCAGGCACGAGCTGGTCGATCCCCTGATCCGTCACAGTGAGGGGCGATTTCCTCCAAAGACGCACAACCCGTGGCTGCACTTCGGCATCGGCGCGGCGATCATCGGGTTGCTTCAGACCGCGGCGCTGCGCTGGTCGGGCTGGCCGTTCATGCCCATCGGATATCTCATCTGCATGTACTGGTACATCGAGATGATCTGGTTCAGTCTCCTGCTGGGCTGGCTGGCGAAGGTGACGATCATGCGCTACGGCGGGGCGAGTCTCTATCTGCGCGGACGGCCTCTGTTCATCGGCTTGATCTTCGGCGAAGCACTGGCGGCGGCGTTCTGGCTGATCGTCAGCCTGCTGCTGGCGCTGAACGGCCATGCCTATAAGACGATCAATTTCATGCCGACATGAGCCGACATCGTTATAATGAATCGCCCGTACGAATGGAGGCAAACAAATGCCGGTGTCACTGAAACCCGAATTGGAAAAACTGGTGCAGGAAAAGGTCCGTGCCGGACTCTTCCGTTCAGTCGATGAACTGGTCAACGCCGCAGTGGAGCAGGTCGTCGCCGAGGACGATTTCGCGCCCGGGGAACTGGAATCCATGTTGGCTGTCGGTGAGGCGCAAGCGCGCGAAGGGCGCTTTGTGGATGGCGATGAAGCCTTCCAGCGGATTCAGGCCCGCAGCGACGCCCGGCGGAAGGGCGCATGAGCCGCTACATTCTCACCGAACAAGCTGTACAGGATTGGGAAGACATATGGGATTATGTCGCCGCCGACAGCCTCGATGCGGCGGATATCGTCGCCCGCGATCCGCACCGCCCGTGAGCTTGTCGCCACGATGCCCGGCGTGGGGCACCGGCGAAAAGACGTTCGCAATCCCCGCTACCGCTTCTGGCGCGCCAACCGCTTCATCATCGCCTACTTTCCCGATACGCGCCCCTTGCAAGTCATTCGGATCGTCGGCGCGCAACGCGATTTACGCCGTCTGTTCGACAAATCCTGAATACGGCCGGTCAAATGGGTTTGGTTCCCAGGATCATTGCTTCCATGCCCGCTTTCGCCGCTTGAACCTTGGCGCTGAACGGCCATGCC
>CAYUNS010000205.1:0-5577 GCA_964446155.1 uncultured Tepidisphaeraceae bacterium
TCGGGACGGTGCTGGTGTGGATGGCCGGGGGGTACATGGTCATCACCAGCGGGGGACGCGGAGCGACCATTGGAACGCTGACGGCGTTCGCGGCGTATGTCGCGCGCTTCTACGGGCCGATCATGGAACTCGCCAACAGCAACCGCATGATCACCCGCGCCGCCTCGAGCGCCCAGCGCGTCTTCGAGGTTCTCGACACCCCGCCGGAAATTTATTCCCGGAGCGGCGCGAAAACGAAGGACTATCTCGAAGGGAAGATCGAGTTCCGAAACGTCTCGTTCAGCTATGAAGGCGCCCAGCCGGCGTTGCGGGACATCTCCCTGGCGGTCGAGCCTGGCGGGATGATCGGGCTGTGCGGCCCCAGCGGCGCGGGCAAAAGCACGTTCGTCAACCTGATCTGCCGGTTTTATGACGCGACCGACGGACAGATCCTGATCGACGGCATTGACATCCGCGATTACGACGTGCAGTGGCTGCGCAGGCAGATCGGCATGGTGTTGCAGGAGTCCTACCTGTTCCACGGGACCGTCGCGGACAATATTCGATATGGGAATCCCGATGCGACGGAGGAGGACATCATCGCCGCGGCACGGGCGGCCAATGCGCACGACTTCGTCGTTGGATTCCCCGATGGATATGACACGATGGTCGGCGAGCGCGGGCAGTCCTTGTCCGGCGGCGAGCGCCAGCGCATCAGCATCGCGCGGGCGATTCTGCACAACCCCCGCATCCTGATCCTCGATGAAGCCACCAGTTCCGTCGACACCGAGACGGAAAAGCAGATTCAGCAGGCGCTGGATCGCCTCGTGGCCGGGCGGACGACGGTCGCGATCGCGCACCGGTTGAGTACTCTCCAGGCGGCCGACCGGCTGGTTGTGCTGGAGAAGGGCCGACTTGTCGAGCAAGGCCAGCACAACGACCTGATCAACAAGGAAAACGGCGTGTATGCGAAGCTGCACAAGACACAGGTGGAAATGAGTTCGCTGGTTGGCGTTCGATGAAAGCGGGCGCGCTCCTTCCGCATCGGCCGCGATACCGGATGAGGGCAGGAGGAAAACCGCAGGGGGAAAACCAGGGGGGCGATGCGGCAATCGCCTCAGAACGGATCGGCCTGCGTGGAGAGGTTCTCGAAGCGGGTGGTCTTGTTGAGGAAGGTGAGCTTCACCGTGCCGGTGGGGCCGTTGCGCTGCTTGGCGATGATGACCTCGGCGATGTTGTCCGGCTGGAAGTCCGGTTCGCTCATGCGGTAGTAGTCCTCACGGTGCAGGAGCATGATGACATCGGCGTCCTGTTCGATTGAACCGGATTCGCGCAGGTCGCTCATTCGCGGTCGGTGGCCGTCGCGGCCTTCGCTGGCGCGGTTGAGCTGGGAGAGGGCGATGACGGGGACATTCAACTCGCGCGCGACGGCCTTGATGCCACGGGAGATTTCGCTGATTTGCTGTTGCCGGCTTTCGACGCCGGGGTTGTCCATGAGCTGCATGTAGTCGATCATGATGCACTTGATGTCGTGCTGAAGCTTCAGCCGGCGCGCCTTGGCGCGCAGTTCGAGCGGGGTGAGGCCCGGCGAGTCATCCACCCAGATCGGCGCCTTGGCAAGCTCGCCGACGACATTGGCGAGATGGGCGTATTCGTGGCTTTGCAGCATTCCCTTGCGGAGCTTGTGCGCGTCAATCTGCCCCCGGCTGCACAGCATTCGCTGGGCGAGTTGCTGCTTGCTCATTTCGAGGGAAAAGACCGCGCAGGGCATGAGGCTGTCGGCGGCGATGTGCTCGACGAGGTTCATCGCAAAGGCGGTTTTGCCCATCGAGGGTCTGGCCGCGACGATGATCATCTCGCCGTTTTGCAGGCCGTTCATCATGTCGTCCAGCTCGAAGAAGCCGCTTTCCAAACCGCGCTGGCCGCGGTTTTCGATCATCTCGAAGACCTCGTGGAGCACGTCTTCCATCGGCACCATGGCGTTGCCGATCTTTTTCTGGGCGATCTCGAAGATTTTTTTTTCGGCCTTGTCGAGGACGATTTCAGCCTGCTCGTGGGGGGCATAGGCCTCGCGGAGAATGTCGTTGCTGGCCGCGATGAGCTGCCGGAGGAGGAATTTCTCGCGGACGATGCCCGCATAGTGCTTGCCGTGGGCGGCGGAGGGGACGGTGTTGAGAATCTGCGCCAGATAAGAGACCCCGCCGATTTCATCGAGGAGTTGCCGCTTGATGAGTTCTTCGCGAACGATGATGGCGTCGATGGGGCGATTCTGCTCGTACAGCTTGAGAAGGATGTCGTAGATGATCTGGTGATCGGCCTGATAAAAGGCGTCGCGATCGACGAGCGAGGCGGCTTCGCCGATCATGTCCTTGTCGAGCATCATCGAGGCGAGCAGGCACATTTCCGCCTCGATGGCGGCGGGGGGCAGGCGATCGAACTGGCGTGCGATGGACGAATCGATGAGCTGATCCATGTGATCTTCCCTGATATAGACGATCGATACCCGAACATTACCCGATAATGATCCTGGGCGGCAAGGCTCTCGGGCGCGAGTCGGGAAATATACGGCGTCGGCTTGCTTCGGCAACCGAAGCCCTGGTGACGGACACGTTGTGCACCGCTCATACACGAAAGATTGTTGCGGAGAGATGGAAAAGAGCCGGGAGGGCAAGGCACAGGTCGGTGAAACGAGGAAGCGGGGCGTTCTCCGGCACGCGCCAGGCGGCTTCGTCCCGCCCCGGCTTCGCCGGTTGTTCCGCGCTTGCATGTTGGGATGGATTGCGGTTCCAATGTCCGCATGAGTTCAATGCCAGTCGTCGCCATCGTAGGCCGCCCGAATGTGGGAAAGAGCAGCTTGCTGAACGCGCTGATCGGGAAGCGCATCAGCATTGTCCAGGACATGCCGGGCGTGACCCGGGACCGCGTTTCCATTCCCCTGAAGGTCGAGGATCGCTATGTCGAGCTGGTGGATACGGGCGGGTATGGGTTCACCGATCCGGACGCGCTGACGGAACATATCAGGCATCAGATCGAACTGGCGATGACGCGCGCGGACCTGGTGCTGTTTCTCGTGGATGCGCAGGCCGGGCTGACGCCCGCGGACGAGGAGATGGCGGGGCTGCTGCGCCGGCGGGAGATCAAGGCGGTGCTGCTGGCGAACAAGACCGATGGCCCGAAGGCGGACACCGCGCTGGCGGAGTTCTCGCGCATGGGATTCGGCACGCCTGTCGGCATTTCCGCGCTGAACGACCGCAACATCGATGCGGTGTTCGAGGTGATTCGGGACAACCTCGATCTGTCGCAGGCTCCAACCGAGATTCCCGATCCGCAGATGCTGGTGGCGATTGTCGGAAAGCGAAACGCGGGCAAGAGCACGCTCGTGAACGCGATCGCGACCATTTACGAGAACGATCCCGAGCGGGTCATCGTCTCGGAAGTGCCGGGCACGACCCGCGACAGCATCGACGTTCGGTTCGAGAAGGACGGCAAGACGCTGATCGTCATCGACACGGCGGGCATGCGCAAAAAGCGCCACATGGTCACGAACGACATCGAATATTACAGCTTTCATCGGGCGCAGCGTTCGGTGCGCCGCGCGGGCGTGACGATGATGCTGATCGATGGGACGGAACACGTCAGCGAGCCGGACAAGAAGTTGGCGCAGTACATTGCGGAGCAGTACAAGCCGGTCATCATCGTCGTGAACAAATGGGATCGCGTGCTCGAAAGCGCGAAGCGGCAGGCCGAGGAGCGGAACACCGAATTCAGCAGCGAACTGCTGATGGCGGAGTTCAGCGAATACGTTCACCAGGAGCTTCGTCATCTCGATCACGCGCCGATGGCGTTCATCACCGCGAAAGATGGGAAGAACGTGCAGGTGGTGCTGGATTTGGCGCAGCATTTGTTCAACCAGTCGCTCGAGCGCGTCGGCACGGGAAGGTTGAATGCGGCCGTGAAGCAGATATTCGAGGAGCAGACGCCGAGCGGGTCGCATGGGCAGCGGGTGAAGGTGTATTACGCCACGCAGACCGCCGTCGGTCCGCCGACGATCGTGTTGTTTGTGAATGATCCGAAGCTGGTGTCGGAGACGTATCAGCGATTCATGATCAACCGATTTCGAGAGCTTCTGCCGTATGCGGAAGTGCCGATTCGGCTGGTGATTCGCGGTCGGGCGGGGCGCGATGCGGAGACGACGGTGTTCGATGCCGGAGCGCGCGTCGCATCGCGTCCCAGGGTGAAAGCGGTGAAGAAGTCCGGCATGGGCAAGCCGAAGCGAAAGCCCGAGCCGAAGCCGCGTCCGAAGAAGCAGTCGAAGCGAGGCCCGACGCGGGGGACTCGGCCGAGATGACCGAATCGACCGGATGGGAGAATGGCGCGAACCATTCCTTCCACCGGGCGTATGATTTAAGATCAGGTTATTGCCATCTTTTGACAACCTGTTGTTTTTGGAAGGCATCGCTTGACAAGAGGCGGGAACCGTCGCATAATCCCGCCCGTCTGGTTCACACAAACCCCCGACCACGGTCGGCTGCGGTGCTTGAACCGCAGCGGTTGGACGACCTTGGTTGCCAGTTGCTTTTGCAACAACCAAGACAAGTTGAACCGAATGAATTGGCCGAGTTGTCTCGCGGTCGTATTGGCGAGGCGGTTCGGTGCGAGGTTTCTCTCGCCTGTGGCGAGGGAAGCGTTCGCGGTCGGCGATTAAGCGTCGATTCGGGCGAGGTGAGAATTCGAAAGAATTTTTACGCGACACCCGGTTGACACGGCGAAAACGAACGCTAATATTCGCCTCCCCTTGAACGGGACCCACGACGACGGTAACGAAAGTTGCCACCGACGTTTGCGAAAATTTCAGCGGTGGGATTCAAAGCGAATCCCGGGTTGAAACCAAGCTGTGCTCTTTGACAAGTGAATAGTCGGAAAGCCGCGAGGATGTGAGTCCAGAAGCTCTGGTGTACAGAGTGGTCTGGGCGATCCAAGTCGTTTTCATCTTGTCTGGTGTCGGGCTTGCCCGTGCTGGGTGAGTGGAGGCGCGACAAAGATCTCAAGCATTCTCGTGTGCACGCAAGTATAGTGATCTTCCTTGATCAATTTATGAGTGAAGTCCCCAATCCACGCGGATTGGGGCAGCCATCGAGAATGTTTGAGCCTTGCATTCGATTTGGAGGGTTCCGGGCTTGCCCGGAATCCGATGAATCGACTGACCCTCCGGTCCTAGCCGGCCGGGGGCAGTAACATCCGATCGAATTTGTCTTAATTTCGATCGGTTGAATCAGCTCGTTTCGTGGATAAACGCTCGGACCAAAACCGTAAGTCCTGGTCAGTGCCTTCGGGCATCACATCAGGTTGGAGGCGGAACGAGTGCCAGGAAATTCAATTGAAGAGTTTGATTCTGGCTCAGCCTGAACGCTGGCGGCGTGGCTAAGACATGCAAGTCGCACGGTGTAGCAATACACAGTGGCGAACGGGAGAGTAATGAATCGCTAACGTACCCCAGACTCTGGGATAGCCATCCGAAAGGATGGGTAATACCAGATGATATAACCTTGTCGCATGGCAGGGTTCTCAAAGGTCCGCCGGTCTGGGAGCGGGCGATTT
>CAYUNS010000206.1:0-5472 GCA_964446155.1 uncultured Tepidisphaeraceae bacterium
GATAAAAATCCCGCCGCGCGGGGTTGAACCCCATTCGCGTCCATTCGTGGACCCGTTTCGGATGGATTCGTGGGCCCGAACAGGCTCACGCTTCGCGTCCCACCGCCTGATGTCCTATATCCCGCCTGTAGTGCATGCCCTCGAAATGAATCTTCTCCATCGCCGCATACGCCTGCCGCCGCGCATCCGCGAACGTCCGCCCCATCGCCGTCACTCCCAGCACGCGCCCCCCGTCGGTGACGAGTTGGTCGCCCTGCATTTTCGTCCCGCTGTGGAAGACGCGAACATCCTTCATCGCGTTGGCCTCGGCAATGCCGTGAATCGGGATGCCTGATTTGTATTTCCCCGGATATCCCCCGCTCGTCGCCACCACGCACAGCGCGGGACGGGGATCCCATTTCAATTCAACCTGGTCGAGCCGGCCTTCCGTGACCGCGAGCATCACCTCGAGCAGATCGCTTTGCAGCCGCATCATCAACGGCTGCGTCTCGGGATCCCCGAAGCGGCAGTTGAACTCCAGCACCTTCGGGCCGTTGGCGGTGAGCATCAGCCCCGCATACAGCACGCCGCGATACTCGATGCCCTCGCGCGTCAATCCGTCAATGACGGGCACGAAAATGTCGCGTTCGATCTGCCCCATCATCGCGTCGGTCACCACCGGCGTCGGCGCGTAGGCGCCCATCCCCCCGGTCATCGGGCCGGTGTCCCCGTCATCGACGGGCTTGTGATCCTGGCTCGGGTCCATGATGTAGATCGACTTGCGATCCACGAAGGCGAGGATCGAGCATTCCGGTCCCCGCATGAACTCCTCGATGACGATCCGCGCCCCCGCGGCGCCGAACGCCTTTTTGCGCATGATCGTGTCGATCGTCTCCACCGCGTCTTCGACGCGATAACACAGGGTGACGCCTTTGCCCTTGGCCAGTCCCGACGCCTTGATGACGACCGGTTCGTCGCGGATGCGGACATATTCCTCCGCCGCGTCCGGATCGACGAAGGACCGCGCCTCGGCCGTCGGAACCGCCTGCTGGCGCATCAGTTCCTTCGCGAACCACTTGTCCCCTTCGAGTTGCGCCGCTTCCCGGGTGGGGCCGAAGACCTTGACGCCCATTTTCATCACCCGGTCCGCCAGCCCCGCCGCCAGCGGATCTTCCGGGCCGATGACGACCAGTTCGATGGCGTTGGTGCGGATGAAGGTTTCGATCCTGTCGAAATCGTTCACCTCGATCGCGACATTGTCCGCCACCTCCGCCGTCCCCGGATTCCCCGGCGCCGCGAACAACGCCGTCACTCTCGGAGACATCGCCAGCTTCCACGCCAGCGCATGCTCGCGTCCACCCGATCCGATCAACAATACTTTCATAAAACCTCGATAAGCATGGGCAAGACGTACCATATCACCCCCGCCCCACCCGGCAAAGCCCGCCCCCCCGGCATTGACATCGGCCCGCACAAACCTATGCTGGCCCGCTCGGAAACCGGTGTCCCGACCGGGGTGTAGCTCAGCTTGGTTTAGAGCGCTTGACTGGGGGTCAAGAGGTCGCAAGTTCAAATCTTGTCACCCCGATTTGATGGCTGTTTCATGATCATGCGGCATCATGCCGCCAAGGCGGATTGGGCGGCATGCGTCCGGTTTGGAGGGGGGAGGCGACGGGAACTGGAACGGCGAATCCATCCTGAACTCGGCCTCAAGAGCGTTCTCACATCCGATCGGCCGCATTTCATCGTATACCACCCCATGCGGATCGTGCCGGGTTGCGCCGACCTTGGGTGTCGGCGCGCGGGTTGAACAGCAAACCCGTGGACATCGACCGAGCCATGAAAATGATCGAAGCCGAACGGCTGGCTTGATTCGCCGGGATTGAACAGGCGTCCATCGACAAAATATTTTCACCCCGTATAGTATTCGCCAAACAACATCCTCCATTCGTCGTGAGGCAAGTAGTGTACGATGAATCGCCCAATTCCCTCCCCCCCGACCCGGCCGGAGCCTCACGCAAAAACTGGATGTGGAGACTGATTCTCACTCTCGGAATCTTTCCTTTCATCTGCGCCATCCTGCTCGGAATGATCGGCGGGGTCGGAGCGTTCACCTTCGGCTATGGCAAGGGCTTCAGCTATCTGAAGAACGATCCCGCCGGCTGCGCCAACTGCCATGTCATGCAGGATCATTACGACTCCTGGCAGAACAGCAGCCATCACCATGTCGCGACGTGCAACGACTGTCATCTCCCGCACGACTTTGTCGGCAAGTGGATGGTGAAGGGCGACAACGGCTTCTTCCACTCGCTGGCGTTCACGCTCAACAACTATCACGACCCCATCCAGATCAAGCCGCGCAACCGCAAGGTGACCCAGAACGCCTGCATGCACTGCCACGCCGACGTTGTGCATCAGATGATGCCGGAGTCGCCCCGGGGGGAAATGCTGCAATGCAGCCAATGCCACAGTGATGTCGGGCACTCCGGTCGTCGGCGTGGCTCGATCGGTTACGTTCCACAAGACCCGCGAAATCCCGACGAGGGAGCACCATGACCCGAAATGAATCCTCACCGGACATTCCCCACAAAGCCTCCCGCACTCCGCGACGCCGGATTCTGATGCTTGCGGTCGTCGTCGGAACCATGACCGTCATCGCCTTCGGCATCACGGCGATCCTGGTGACGATCTTCGAGCATCAGCAGGAAGCGCGCAGGCCGTTCGTCCGCCTGGCGGAAGTGGATGAGGTCAGCTCCGACCCGGCGATCTGGGGCATCAACTGGCCGCGGCAGTATGACAGCTATCTCCGCACCGTGGACGTGACGCACACCCGCTACGGCGGCTCGAGCGCCATGCCGCAGCAGAAGCTCGATGAAAGCCCATGGCTCAGGCGGCTTTACGCGGGCTATGCGTTCTCGATCGACTATCGCGAGCGACGGGGACACGCCTACATGCTCCAGGACCAGGAGCAGACCGAGCGCGTCACCCAACGGCCGCAGCCCGGCGCCTGCCTGCATTGTCATGCGAGCGTGATCCCGACCTATCGCCGGCTTGGGCTTGAGGCGATGGGGCAGCCCTCCGATGCCGAGGCGCTGGCGGCGGACTACAACTGGCCGGCGGTGATGAAGGGATTTGAAATCTCCAGCACCATGCGATACGCCGAAGCCCATCGCGAGTTGTTCCTCACCCCCGATGGAACGCCCGACACCGGACGGACCTCCGCCGCCCTCTCCCCGCGCGATCCGCACGCCGCCCCCACCACCCAGGAGGTGCTGGCGGCGCACGTCGGGGACGCGCATCCGGTCAGTTGTCTCGACTGTCACGATCCGAAAACCATGCAATTGCGCGTCACCCGACCCGGCTTCATCGTCGGGATCGCGGCCCTGGCCAACAGCGACGACCCCGTCCCGCATCTGCCCAGCATCCAGCGATGGCGCGACGGCAACCGCAGCCGTCCCTACGATCCCAACACGGATGCGTCGCGACAGGAGATGCGCTCTTTCGCCTGCGGGCAATGCCATGTCGAATACTATTGCGGGCCGAAGGAAACGCTCTTTTTCCCCTGGGGCAAGGGCCTGAAGATCGAAAACATCGAGGCGTTGTACGACGAGCACACGTTCCCCGACGGCACGCCTTTCATGGATTTCGTCCACGCCGAAACCGGCGCCAAAACCTACAAAGCGCAACATCCCGAGTTTGAAATGTGGAGCCAGGGCGTTCACGCCCGCAGCGGCGTGAGCTGTGCCGACTGCCACATGCCCTATCAGCGTGAAGGGGCGATGAAGGTCAGCACCCACTGGGTGCGCAGCCCGCTGTTGAACATCAACAACGCCTGCCAGACCTGCCACAATGTTCCGGAGGCCGAGCTGCTCGAGAAGGTTCACACCATCCAGGATCGCACCAAGGCGCTGCTCGAGCGGTCGGGCGAGGCGATGACCGAGATGCTCGATGCGATTCGGCAGGCGCAGGCGGCGAACGTTCCGGCCGAGAAACTCGCGCCCGCGCTGGATTACCAGCGGAAGGCGACCTGGCGGCTGGATTATGTCAGCAGCGAAAACTCGATGGGCTTCCATGCGGACCAGGAGGCGGCACGCATCCTGGGCGAATCCATCGACTACAGCCGACGCGCCCAGGCCATCGCGCTGCGACTGCTCGCCCCGGAGCTTCCGGACCTGCCCGAGCCTGTGCCCTCCGTCCTCGGGGTCACCCCGAGGGAGCGCCCCGACGCCCCGCGGGAGTGAGCCGCGCCGACGCCTCGCCCACGAGAGTCTTCCCGCCGGCCGCACCACCGCCGCCGGCGCGAGACCCCGCGTGCCGCGATGCGCCCCCCACCACCGCGCCGCCGCGCGGGCGTTCCCACTCAAATTGACACGAAAATGCGCCATTCCTATACTGCCCGACTCGTTTCTGGGAACCGTGCCCCGGTCTCTCATGACGAAGGCGATATGAATTCCCCGAACTCGACGGAATGTTCCACGGGAAGGCGCGGCATGGCTCGCGCCACGTCGAGACCTCAAGATCCACTTTTCCACGGCTAAAACCCGGGAGCACAGGAGCAACGCAATGGCAGCGACCGTGACCAAGCGCAAGGCGAAAGCCAAGTCCTCATCGAGCAAGGGCAAGGCGGTGAAGCGCGTCTATTTCTTCGGCAACGGCAAGGCCGAAGGCAACGCCGGCATGAAGGACCTGCTCGGTGGCAAGGGCGCCAACCTGGCGGACATGACGCTGGTCCCCCTGCCCGTGCCTCCCGGATTCACGATCACGACCGACACCTGCGGCGACTACAACGACGCCGGTCAGAAGCTGCCCCGCGGGCTGATGGACGAAGTTCGCACGAACATCGCCAAGGTCGAAAAGGCCACCGGCAAGAAGTTCGGCGACGCGAAAAACCCCCTGCTGGTCGCGGCCCGCTCGGGCGCGAAAATGTCGATGCCGGGCATGATGGACACGGTGCTCAACATCGGGTTGAACGATCGCGTCGTCGACGGACTCGCGAAGCTCAGCGGCAACGAGCGGTTCGCCTACGACAGCTACCGCCGGCTCATCAACATGTTCGGAGACACCGTTCGCGGGATCGACCACGAGCATTTCGAACATGAACTGACCGAGGTGAAGCGGCTGCGCGGCGCCAAGCTCGACACCGACCTCGACACCGCGGCCCTGAAGGAAGTCGTCGAGCGGTACAAGCGCGTCTTCCGCGAGACGCTCGGGGAGGAGTTCCCGCAGGATCCGTTCAAGCAGCTCGAGGCGGCGATCGTGGCGGTCTTCCAGAGCTGGATGGGCGATCGTGCGATCCGCTACCGCCAGCTCAACGACATTCGCGGTCTGCGCGGCACGGCCGTCAATGTCCAGGCGATGGTCTTCGGCAACATGGGCGAGGACAGCGCGACCGGCGTCGCGTTCACCCGCAACCCTTCGACCGGCGAGAACAAGTTCTACGGCGAGTTCCTCATCAACGCCCAGGGCGAGGACGTCGTCGCCGGCATCCGCACC
>CAYUNS010000207.1:0-5438 GCA_964446155.1 uncultured Tepidisphaeraceae bacterium
AGGGAATGTATTCGATGTATTCGAGGTTTGGATACTTCTGCTGAAGCACCGATCGCATCGTCGTTTCGACCAGCGCGCCGTAATTGTAATTGGGCGTGACGATGCTGATCTTCGGCCAACCGCCCGGTGGGGCGTCGTCCGGCGAAAAATCAGCCGCGGGTTCCACCCAGGGCCAGATTGTGCTGCCTGTGATCGGTTGCATGTGATTCGGCTCGATCTCAAATCCCGGGTCTCAAGTTGAGAGCCTGGACTCCTTTACTTCTTCTCCCGCGAGATCCACGCCTGGTGGATCTCGGTGAAGATGTCCTGTAATGATTTCGTGATGCCCCATGCCGGATAATGCCGCTTCATCTTCGCGAGGTTGCTGATGTAGCAGATGTGGTCCCCTTCGCGGTTTTTGTTGACGTACTCGTAAACCATTTTTCTGCCCGACACGGCCTCGGCCATGTCGAACGCCTCGAGGATCGAGCAACTGTTCGCCCGCCCGCCGCCGAGATTGTACACCTCGCCGGAGCGCGGGTTCTCGATGAACGCATGGATGAACCTCGCCACGTCCAGCGAGTGAATGTTGTCACGGACCTGTTTTCCCTTGTAACCGAAGACATTGTACTTCTTCCCCTCGAGATTGCACTTCACAAGGTAGCTGAGGAATCCGTGCAGTTCGACGCCGGAGTGGTTCGGTCCCGTCAGGCATCCACCGCGAAGACAGCAGGTCTTCATGCCGAAATATCGCCCGTACTCCTGCACCATGATGTCGGCCGCCACTTTGCTCGCGCCGAACAGCGAGTGCTTGCTGCGATCGATGCGGAACGTCTCGGCGATGCCGTCGTGCATCGCGGGGTCCGCATAATCCCATCGTTTGGGCAGTTCCTGCAACTCCAGTTCGTTTGGCGCGTCGCCGTATACCTTGTTGGTTGACATGTGCGCGAAGGGGGCCTCCGGCGCGTGGCGACGGGCCGCTTCGAGCAGATTCATCGTGCCGACGGCGTTGGTGTCGAAATCGTCGAATGGCATCGTCGCCGCCAGGTCGTGCGAAGGCTGCGCCGCGGTATGGACGATCGCGTCGGGCTTCACCGTCTCGATGAGATCGAGGACCCCCGCGCGGTCGCGAACGTCCACTTCGTGATGCACGAACCCCCGCAACGTGCTCTGCAACCGCCGCTGGTTCCACCGCGTGTCCCCCTGCGGGCCGAAAAACGTCGCGCGCATGTTGCTGTCGACGCCATGCACCGCCCAGCCTTCGTTGGCGAAGTAGGTGCAGACCTCGGACCCAATCAACCCTGACGAACCGGTGACGAGAAGCTTCTTCATAATTGTTGCTCCCTGCGCGCACGGAGACGCGCGATCCAAAGACGCATTTACATCAGATCGGCGCACGACGAACGCCTCTTAATGCTTGCGTCCGGCGAAAACCCGGCCGCGGGTTCCACCCGCGGTCGTATTTTCACGCCTTCGATAAAATTCGTTCGTACAGCGACAGGTAACCCTTTGCCTGCGCGTCCAGCGAGTATTCCTCGATCACGATCCGACGGGCCTGGGCGCTCATTTCCTCACGCTTTCGCGGATCGTTCAGCAGCCGCACGATGCAATCCCGCAGGTCCGCCGTGTCCTCCCGCCGCGCCAGATATCCCGTGACGCCCGGGCGAACCGTGTCCTGGATCCCGCCCACCGCGAAACCGACCACCGGCGTCCCGCATGCGAGCGATTCCGTCACCGTCTGTCCGAAAGACTCCTGCCGCGACGGAATCACATACACGTCCGCCGCGCTGTAAATCTCCGACAGCTTCAGATCGTCATTGATCGACCCGAGATGGAGCGACGGGATCGGCATGTCCAGCTCGGGCTTCCCTTCACCAATCGAGAGCAGCAGGGGGTTGCGAACCTCATCCAGGTTTTTCAAAGCCTCCACCAGCAGCGAAAACCCCTTGCGGATCGAGTCGATGGAGACCGATCCGAACAGGATGACGTTCGCATCCTGGGGGATGCCCCAGGCTTCCCTGGCGGCGCGGCGGTCGCGGGGCGCGAAACGCTCGATGTCCAGCCCGTTGGGGATCACCGTCACGTCGAATCGACTCATCAGGGAGCTTCGTCGGGCCTCCCCGGCGACCCAGCGGCTCGGGGCGGCGATATGCAGGCGCTCGGGTCTGATGCGATCGAACGCCGTCTTCTTGCGATTCCAGATTTCCCGCGAGAGATCGTTTTCATTGTTCGATCCCAATTGCGGGCAGGCGCCGCATCGATCCGTGAATCGCCCGCAGAAATGATCGTAATGGCAGCCCCCGGTGAACGGGTGCATGTCCGCCATTCGCCAGACCACGGGCGCCTTCCGCGTGACGGCCGGGAAAAAGCGGCCGTAATCCAGCAACCCGCTAATCCAGTGCAGGGTCACGAGGTCGCACGGTGGAATCTGTTGGATCATCTCGGCGCCGGCCAGCGAGCGATCGAGGCTGAACGGATCGCCTCCGGGCCGTTGTCCCGTTTTGCATCGTTCGAGATCGCGATTGATGGACGGGGCGCGCCATCGTCGCCTGAGCCGCGAGAGGATCCGTCGATCCGACTGAAGCTCCACCACCGTCGGATCGGACAGCTTTCGATGCCTCACCAGCATCGTCGAGTCGTGACCCGCGCGCCGCAGACCCGCGTGCAGCCGATAAGCCGCCCGCGACGCCCCACCGAGGTTGTCGAACGTGCTGATGTGGACGATCCGCATAAGGCAACCCGACGTTACACTTCCACCGCCGCGCGTTGCCCTTCGTAATCCCATGTGCAGGGCAGCACGAAATATCCCTGGTTCGAGTTCGGAACCTTGCCCGTTCCCAGCAGGTCGGAGAAAACCACCTCGATCTGCGCCGCACGCTCGACGCGCTCCACGACCTTGAAGCCCGATGCCATGACCAGCTCGACGTAGTAGGTTCCGGGCACCAGCGGCAGCGACGGGATCGTGCAGGTGACGCGCCCCTCCTTCGCGCCGGTGACGGCCAGCGCGGAGTGGTACATGCTGTGAAAGAAGATCACCCGCTGATTCCGCGCGTTGTGCAGCGCGATCGCCACCGTTCCCGATCCGATGTCTTCGTAGTTTTTCAGGTCGATCTCGAAGGTGATCGATCCGCCGCTCAGCAGGACGTTCTGGTTCCCCAGGTCCGTTGCGATGTTCAGGTTGTGGAAGATCGGCGCCCGCGGGCGGTGCTGCTCGCGGGTGCGCTCGTGCAACGCCACCTGAGCGCTCTCGCTCGTGCCGGCGAGATATCGCTTCACGCCTTCCTCCGGCGTGAGCCGCTCGCTGGCCTGGCCGTTCTTCAACAGCACCGCGTGCGTGCAGAGGCTCAGCACCGCGTCCATGTTGTGGCTCACGAACAGGATGGTCCGGCCTTGCTTGACGACATCCCCCATCTTCCCGAGGCATTTTTTCTGGAAGGCCGCGTCTCCGACCGCCAGCACCTCGTCGACGATCAGGATTTCCGGGTCGAGATGCGCCGCCACCGCGAACGCCAGACGCACATACATCCCCGATGAATAGCGCTTCACCTGCGTATCGAGAAATTTCTCGACCTCGGCGAACTGTACGATCGCGTCGAACTTGCGGTCGATCTCCGTCTTCTTCATCCCCAGGATCGCGCCGTTGAGATAGATGTTCTCCCGTCCCGTCAGCTCGGGATGAAATCCCGTGCCCACCTCGAGCAGCGACGCCACCCGCCCGCGCAGCCTCGCCTGGCCTTCCGTGGGTTCGGTGATGCGGCTGAGCACCTTCAGCAGCGTGCTCTTGCCCGCGCCGTTGCGCCCGATGATGCCAATCACCTCCCCGTGGTTGACCTCCAGGTTCACGTTCTTCAGCGCCCAGAAGGTGTCGTCGCCGTTGGCGGTCGCCTCCGACATTTGTCGCAACCGGCGCAGGGGCGCCTTGAACAGGTCCATCAGCGCGTCGCGAAACGTCTGGTTGCGATCCACGTGCATGCCCAGGCGATAGGCCTTGGAAAGATTCTCGATCTGGATGACGGCGTTGCTCATGGAAATCGTCCGGCTCGTCTTAAGCGATGTCCGCGAACCGGCGTTCGGTTTTGCGGAAGTAGAATAACCCAAACACGAACATCGAGGAGGCCGTCAACCCGCTGATCAGCAGGTTCGTCAGCCGCCACGGATGGTCCGAAAAGATCGCCGCCCGGTAGGCGTCGATGATCCCCGTAAACGGATTCAGGCTGGCCAGCCACTGGAGCCTGGGGCTGATCGATTCCAGCGGGATGAAAACGAAGCTGACGAAGATCAGCAACTGCACCATGAAGGGGATGATGAATCGAAAGTCGCGATAGCTCACCGTCAGCGCCGCCAGCGTGTACGCCGCGCCCAGTCCGGCCATGAGCTGCAGGATCAACAGCAGGGGAATGAACACCACTTCCCATGAGGGCACGATCCCGTTGGTCAGCATGAGGATCGCGAACACCCCGGCCGAGACGCACATGTCGAACAGCGCCCCGCCGATCGTCGCCGTCGGAATGAACAGACGCGGAAAGTAAATCTTGGTCAGCAGGTGCTGCTGGCTTACCAGCGACATTCCCCCCATCCCGATCGCCGTCGCGAAGAACATCCACGGGAGCAGGCCGGCGTAGATCCACACATGGATCGGCACGTCGGTGGTGAGCTTGCTCTCGAATCCGCCGATCTTCCCGAACATCGTGTACACCAGCATCGCGAACACCGGCTGGAGCACCGCCCAGGCAACGCCCAGAATGGCTTGTTTGTATCGGACCTTCACATCCCGCCAGACCAGGAAAAACAGCAACTCGCGGTAATGGATCAGCTCGTTCCAATCAATGCCGATCCATCCACGTCGCGGACGGATCACCAGTTCAGGCGCTTCGCGCGTGTCCAATGGATCGGACTCCGGCATGACCGGCGGGGCATCGGTTTTGGAGGCTGTCATCGGCATGGGTCTTCAACAATTCCTTCAGGCAACATCCGCAACGCCAAAAGGCGAACACGGATGGGATTGCAAGCATGTTCTTGGTGCTGAATGCTTTGCGCTCGAAGCAGGGCTTGCGGGCGCGGCAGTGGGACACGCCCGGTTTTTGACGCGCCTCACGGGTTGAACATCGTCCATCGCGGCATGGCGCATGAGAACAATCCCATGGCGACACGAAACCTACGCGCCCTTTCCCAAACCGTCAAGACGTTTAGCGCCTTTTCATGACGCACCCGCTTCGGTTGGTCTGCGAAGCATTCTTTATTGACTTGCAGGAAGGAGGATAATGCATAGAGGGTGTTGTGAACTTCATGAAGTTCCGATGTTCACAAGTCTCCGCAGCAAGACGCAGGCGAAGACGATGAAATGAAAGCCGGCGAGAACTTGAGGCAACCGTTCGTAATCACGTGCCAGCCGGCGGAAACGGCTCAGCCAGCCGAACGATCGCTCCACCACCCAACGCCGCGGCAGCAGCACGAAGCCG
>CAYUNS010000208.1:0-2142 GCA_964446155.1 uncultured Tepidisphaeraceae bacterium
ACGGGTTACCAGCCCGTGATAAAGCCGCTATAGCGGCGAATGCTTGGGCTGGTAACCCAAGCCACGCAATACTTATCCCACCGCTTGCATGCTTTGTACTTTGCCCGTTATCGTGCCGTTGGTTTTACGGAGGATTCACGATGCCCATCCGCGTCACCGTCTGGCATGAATTTCGACATGAGAAGAAGAACCCCGAGGTCGCGAAGATTTATCCCAAAGGAATCCATGAAGCGATCGCTTCGCATCTGCGCACGTGCCAGGACATGACTGTCCGCACGGCGACGCTGGATGAAGAAGAGGCCGGCCTGACCGACGCGGTGTTGAACGAGACGGACGTGCTGACCTGGTGGGGCCACACCGCCCACGGCGACGTGCCGGATGCGGCCGTGGAGCGCGTCTACAGGCGCGTCGTGCGCGAGGGAATGGGCCTGCTCGTCCTGCACTCCGGGCATTTCTCCAAAATCTTCAAAAAGCTGATGGGCACGAGCTGCGACCTGAAATGGCGGGAGGACAAGGAGGAGCACGAAATTCTATGGGTCGCCCGCCCCGGCCATCCGTGCGTGCGGGGGATCGACGACCATTTCATCCTGCCGCACGAGGAGATGTACGGCGAATTCTTCGACATCCCCGAACCCGAATGCACCTTCCTGATCAGCAGCTTCACCGGCGGAGAGGTCTTCCGCAGCGGATGCACCTGGACGCGCGGCGCGGGGAAGATCGTGTACTTCCGGCCGGGACATGAAACCTTCCCGACCTATCATGATCCCAACGTGCTGAAGGTGATCGCGAACTCGGTGCGCTGGTCGGCCCCGACGCCCGGCCCGAAACCGCATTCGTTCGACCATCGCAAGATGGGATGGATCGATCAGAAATAAGCGCTGACCGTCGATCGCCGCCCGCGGGGCAGTCCCGCGCGGCGATTCCTGCGAGTGGTGAAATCCGGTTCACGACGAGGCGACCATGCACTTTCATCTGGCCGAAGGCAACTTGCTGGAAGGGGTGATCTTCTTCATCATCATGGGGGTGATCTGGACGATCAGCGCCATCACCTCGGCGCTTCAGAAAGCCAAGCAGAAGCAGCGCAAGCTCGATCAGGAGCGTATACAGCACCGGATCGGACAGCCGGACACCCATCGACCGGCGCCTCCGCAGGCCCCGCGGCCGGTGATGCAGCGCCCCGTGCCTCCGCCCCCGCGGGCGTCGTCCGCGCCGACGGTCAAGCGCCGCAAACGTTCCACCGCCCAACAGCCTTCCAAGCCTCCCTTCGCGTCGACCGGCGCGCGCGCCGCCGCCCCCCCGCCGCCCGAACCCGCCGCCGTCGAAACGCCGCTCCCCTCCGTCCACCATGGCAACCGCCCCACGATCAACGCCGTCACGCTGAACAGCACCCTGCGCTCGCAGTTCATCCTCACCGAAATCCTCCAGCCGCCCCTGGCGCTGCGCGAGGAGCGGGACATTTAATCGCAAAATCCGATCAGGAACCTGGCCGCGGGAGTCGGACGACAATCGCATCAGGGCGCCGGCTGATTGAACGATCGGCGATACTCCCGCGGGGATTGTCCGATCTGCGCGCGGAAGCATCTCGAAAAATAGGCGATCTCGTCATACCCCACGCGCATGGCGATTTCGGCGATCGGGTCGGTCGTGCATTGCAGCAGCCGGCACGCCTCCTCGGCACGCAGGCGATGCACATATTCCACGATCCCCATGCCCATCCGCCGGCTGAAGCTGCGGGACAGGTGCGCGGGGCTTAAGTCCACCCGCTCCGCCAGCGCGTCCAGATGCGCCGTCTCGGTGAAATGCATCTCGAGGTGGGCGGCGATGTCCAGCACCGCCTGCTCGGAGTGATGGGGCAGTCGCGGCGGGGGATCGGTTGAATGCCGTCCCGTCAGTCGCGCGATGCCCACCAGTAGGTCGAGCAGCGCCGCCGTCGCGGCCGCCTCCCAGCCATTGCGCCGCTGGTGCTGCTCGGTGATGATGCTTTGCAGCCTCGCCAGCAGCACCGCGCGTTCCGCCGGTCCCGCGTGCAGCACCGTGGGCGGGGTGCGGCGCGGCTCGGGCACGCGCCGACGATACAGCTCGAACGCCCCCTCCACCTTGGTCAACAGCGGAGTGACGGACCCGGCGTGCCGCTGGGTGGCG
>CAYUNS010000208.1:2152-5432 GCA_964446155.1 uncultured Tepidisphaeraceae bacterium
CACCTTGGTCAACAGCGCCCCCAGTCGATGGATCAACGGCCCGCCGATCAGGCAATTGATGATCGTCAGATCGCGCGGGCAGTGATAGGCATGCCACACCTGCGGTCGGATGACGATCACATCTCCCGGACGCAGCTTCCGCACCCCCGCCGCCGTGTGGTGCTCGGCCCCGCCGGATTCCACATAGACAATCTCGTGAAAAATATGGTCGTGCCGGTCGCTTGCGCCGTGGTTGGGCACGCGATACACGAACAACCCCGCTTCCTGACCGGCGCCGGGGCGCAGGGATTGCCAGACCAGCGTGCGGATGGGGGGATCGGTGGTTTCCGCCATGCGCAAAATCATATAACAAGTTCGCAACCCCGTGCTAGACCCGGCGGGGTGGAATTGGCATCATCCGTGCCACCATGGTGAGCCTCCGGTTACCGGTCGCACCGCCCGGACGGCTTGCCCAACCAGGAGCAAGGGCATGTTGAACATCGCAATCGTTGGACTCGGCGGCATTGGCAACACCCACGCGCGGGTCTACCAGAAAATCGAAGGCGTCAAGATCGTCGCCGTCTGCGACCTCATCCGGGAAAAAGCCGACACCGCGGCCAAGGCCTATGAGGCCCAGGCGTTTTATTCCGTCGCCGACATGCTGAAAAGCGGCATTCGCATCGACGCCGTCAGCATGTGTACCGCGGGCAAGGAGAACGGCGGCGACCATTACCAGCCGACGATCGAGCTGCTTTCGGCCGGCCTCCCTGTGCTCGGGGAAAAGCCGATCTCCAACGAAATCCCCAAGGCCGAGGAAATGGTCGCCCTGGCCGCCCGGAAAAACATCCCCTACGGCATCAATCTCAATCACCGCTTCACCCCCGCCGCCCAACGCGCCAAGCAATGGCTGGCCGAAAAGCGCTGCGGGGAGATCAACATGATCAACATGTTCATGTGGATCAACAATCCCAACGAAAGCAGCCCCCACTTCCACATGCGGGCGCTGCACCCCCATTCGCTCGATGTCATGCGCTATTTCTGCGGCGACGTGAAAAAGGTCCACGCCTTCTTCAAGCAAGGCGCCGGCCGAACGGGATACAGCAACGTCCACGTCAACCTGCAATTCGAGTCGGGCGTCATCGGTCATCTCATGGGCAGCTACGACGGCGGCGGGCCGGGGCATCCCTGGGGACTGGAACGCTGTGAGATCGTCGGGCAGGAAGGACGCATCGTCATCACCGACGCCTGCGAAGTCCTCGACTTCCAACCGCGCAAGGGAATCGAAACGGAGACCTATCGCCACCTCGGCGGGATGCGCGCCTTCGGTGAGACCTTCAATTCGCGCATCACCGCATGGGTCGAGGACCTGCAAAAGAAGACGCCGCCCGACCAGATCGACGCCAGGGCCTCCGACGCCCTCGCGGCGCAGCGCATCATCGAGGCGGCCATCCAATCGTTCGAGACCGAATCGGTCGTCAGCCTGTGAGGATTTCATCGCCGAGGCGCGGCGTGGGCATCCGGGCGGCGGCTGTTTCCGGCGAGCATTGAAAGCGAGCGTCAATTCCATGTTGCGGGTCTGCGTCATCGGGTTGGGCGGCATCGGCAATCTGCACGCGTCCATTCACAAGGACGATCCACTGGCCGAACTGGTCGGCGTGTGCGACTGGAAGAAGGACCGCGCCGACGCCGCCGCCGCACGCTTCGGTGTCCCGGCGTTTTACGCCGTGCCGGACATGCTCGCGGCACTGCGCCCCGATCTCTGCGACATCTGCACCGGGGGCTTTGAATACGGCAGCGAGCATTACGAGCCGACCATGCAGGCGCTCGACGCCGGCTGTCATGTCCTGGGTGAAAAGCCGATCTCCAATGACATCGCCCAGGCCGAGGAAATGGTCGCCCTCGCCCGGCGAAAGCGGCGCTGCTACGGGATCAACCTCAATCACCGCTTCACTCCCGCCACCCGCGTCGCCCGGCGATGGGTGGATGAAGGCCGGCTCGGACATCTCCTGTTCGTCAACATGAGCATGTGGATCAAGAATCCCAACGAAAGCTCCCCCTGGTTCCAGATCAAGGCGCTGCATCCGCACACGATCGATGTGATGCGGCATTTCTGCGGCGACATCGACGCGGTGCAATGCTTCGCCACCAGGGCGCCCGGGCGCGGCATCTGGAGCACCGCCCATTTTTCCCTGCGCTTCAAAAACGGCGTGGTGGGCGGACTGACCGGCTCCTACGACATCGAGCGCGGACACCCCATGGAGCGCTGCGAGGTCGCGGGGACCGGCGGGCGATTCGTCCTGGAAGACATGTGGCGGGAGGCGACGCTCTATCCCGCCGGCAATCCCGAAAAAACCGTCTTCACCAATCCCCTTTTCGGCGGCATGCGCGATTTCGCGGACACCTTCCGCAACCGCATCCATCGTTTTCTCGAGCAGGTCCTCGAGGGCGTCGCCCCCGAGGACATTGACGGCTCGGGCGCCGACGGTCTGGCCGCCCAGCGCGTCCTCGACGCGGCCATCCAATCCATCGAAACCAACAGCATCGTTCAGGTGCGAACCGGAGAACACCCATGAAACTAGGCGTCAACAGCGTTTTGTTCGGCGGACATGATCTGGAAGCGGCGTTTCAATACACCGCCCTCTGCGGCTATGACGGCATCGAGTTGTCCGCCATCGACGGCATGAGCGAACACCTGGTGCTTGATCGCTGGCGGGAGATCGCCCCGCGGATCAAGGAGTTGTCCAGGCGGTATGCCCTGCCCATCCTCGCGATGGAGCAGCCCAGCCAGAACCCCGAGAAGATGGAGGCCGCCTTCGCCGCCGCCGTCGAGATCGGCATCCCCCTCATCAACTGCGGTCCCGGCGGCAAGAGCAACGACGAATCCACTTTCAACGCCGTCCTCGATTCCCTCTCCAGGCTCGTCGGGCGCGCCGAGCATTACGGCGTCACTCTCTGCGTCAAGGCGCATGTCGGTCAATACATCCACAACACCCCGACTTCCCTGAAGCTTCTTGCGGCGATTGATTCCCCCCATTTCGGACTCGATATGGACCCCAGCCACATCTGGCGCGCCGGGGAAGACCCCGTCGAGGCCATCGGCGCCGTCGTGAAGCGCATCCGGCACGTCCACATCCGCGACTGCAAAGGCCGGCAGCAAAACCCCGGCACGCCGCAGATGCAGGCCAACGGGCGCGGCGACATCAACCTCCTGGGCTACATTCGCGTCCTTCACGAGAACGGCTACACCGGCCCGGTCGATCTTGAGGTCATCGGCGCCAGGGACTTCGATCTTCCCGCCTGC
>CAYUNS010000209.1:0-5431 GCA_964446155.1 uncultured Tepidisphaeraceae bacterium
TACCTTCTGACCCGCCGCATCGCCCAGGCGCGCCATCTGCTCATCAGCACCAACATCCCCATCCGCGAGGTGGCCAGCCGCGTCGGTCTGCCCGATGCGCGGCATTTCAACAAGCAGTTCAGAAAACTCACCGGCGGCAGCCCGTCGCGCATTCGCGCCGCGGGGCTGGTGCGGGCCTCGCTCTGAGGTTCGGCTTCAATCCATTCGATCAGCTCAGCGCGGGCGCCGCGTCGATCGCCTCGATTCGTGCGGGCGGATCGGCCATCCGGTTGCGCTTCAGGCGATCCTCGCCGCTGACGACCATGCATGCATGTCCCGGATAAAGCGGCGAGGCTTCCTGATCGAGAATCTTCACGAACGGCACGGTATATCGTCCCGTCATGCCCATCCGACGCTTGTTCGATCGATTCGGCTCGGAATGATGCAGCAGGCGCTCATTGAAGATGAAGAACTCGCCGGGGCGCAGTTCCATGTTGATCGCCTTGCTCGTGTCGATCGTCGCCGGATCGGCTTCCTCGCCGAACGCCATGCCTTGGCGCGACGGGATGTGGGGAACGATCTTTCGATGTGATCCGGGAATGATCTGCACGCAGGCATTCTCGACCGTCACCTCGTCGATCGCCAGCCAGATCGACAGGTTCATCGCCGGTTCAATTGGCCAGTAGTTCGCGTCCTGATGCCAGGGAATTTCCGCGCCCCCCGGCTGCTTGTTGAAGAAATAGGTCGCCCAGAGGATGAGGTCCGGGCCGACGATGTCGGTCAATCGGCCGAGGACCCGCGGATGGCTCGCGAGGTCGTAGACAAGGCGATGATCCGCGTGGCGTCCCTGAAGCCGGCTTTTCGGGTTGATGCCGTCGGTCGTCAGCACCTCGCGCTCGATGCGCGTGCGAATGCCGGCCATCTCCTCCGGAGAACAGAGCGCGAAGGGACCGACATATCCCATTCGGTAAAACTGATCGATCTCATCGGGCGTCAATGACGGTGAAGCGTTCGTTGTGTTCATGCCCGCCATTTTGCGCGGCGGTTTGTTTGAGGCCATGCCCCCGGCCGAATATTATTTGCATCAAACCGGTGTTTCATTGAATGAACATCATGAATCCAGATAAGCGGCGGCGATGGTTGAAGCGTGTCTCATTGGTCAATCCTGATACGGATATACCGTTGTATGGATATCACAGGGTGACCAACAGGTGGAGGTTGTCCTTTCCCGGAGGGTTGTCGGAGCATTTGGTTTATTTCGTGGTTCAATCATCCTGCGAAGCCATCATGGATGGAAGGCGGTTGCGGCTTGATGCGGGATCGTTCCTGTGGGTTCCGCCGGGGACGTCCTTTCGAATGAGGCTTGTCGATGGGGATCGCCCGATCACGCTGTATCGATTTCGATGGATCGCGCGATCGCGCCCACGCCAACGCATGGAGGCGATTGCGTTGGACGAAGCGTGGGAACTTCGCCCGGCGATGGACGCGTTGATCGCCGAGTTGGCCGTCCCACTGCCGCATCGCGCGGCGCGCGTACGGGCGTTGTTGACGGTGCTGCTCACCTCGTTGTTTCGACTGATGGATCGAGCGCAATCCGATCATCGTTTCCTGACCGATTCACAGCGGCGGGCGATCGAGCGGTATGCGGACGATCATCTTCACGAGCGAATTTCCCCTGATGAGCTGGCGGGGGTTGTGGATTTGTCGGCGGATTATTTCACGCGACTGTTCCGCCGGACTTTTGGAACCGCGCCACGCACCTGGCTGGTGAGAAGGCGGATCGACCGGGCGGCGCTGGCGTTGGACGAGTCGGGGGAGCCGATCGGCGCGATCGCGAGCCAAATGGGATACGACGATGTCTTCCTGTTCAGCCGGCAGTTCAAGGCGGTGATGGGCGTCTCGCCTCGCGCTTACCGGAATCGCCGATGAAATCCGCGCGCCGATGCCGCTGCGTCGCCCTCGACGAAAGCGGGGGCGTCGCCTCGCTTATATCATCCCCGGCGGGAGGCCCATGTCACCGGCCATCTTCTGCATTTCCTCACGCATCTGATCGGCGGCGCGGGCCTGGGCGGCGTGGACGGCGGCAATGATGACGTCCTCGAGCATCTCGAGGTCGTTCACGTCGATCTTTTCACGGTCGATCTTCAGCTTCACAAGCTCGAGCTTGCCGTTCACGGTGGCCTGCACCATGCCCGCGCCCGCGTCGGCCGTGACCTGCTTTTTCGCCAGCTCGTCCTGAAACTGCTTGAGCTGTTGCTGCGCCTCCTGGGCGCGCTTCATCAGTTCACCGAGGTTGCCCATGCCGCCGATATTTTTAAGTGCGTCAAACATGTGTGAATAAGGGGTTGAGGGTGATCGGTTGTTGCCGCAAGACGGTTTAATCCACCTTGACGATGCTGCCGCCGAGTTCGGAGATCACGGCGCGAATGAGCGGTTGTTGTTCGAGCGATTCCTTGAGTTCAGGGGTGAGCCGGACGCCCGGAGGGGGATCGGGCATGGCGCGTTCAGCCGGCTCCGGATGCGCATGCCGAGGCGCATGACGGGGAGCGGGGCGCGCAGAGGCCGGCGGGCGCTGCGTCTGGGCGTCCGTCGTGTCGATGCTGAACATCACGCCGACGTTCATGCCGAGAATTCGTGAAAAGGCGTCGGTGAGAAGATCCTTCTTGCCGTTGCGCTCGAGGAGCTTGACGAGGTGCTCGTCGCGGCTGGAATACTGGATGATCGCGCGGCCGTCCTGCACGCCGATGTAACGTCCGTTGTTCAGCAGCCCCGGCAGCGAGGCGTGCCCCGACAAAGCCTGGAGCAATGCCTGCCAGATGCCCGCGACATCCTTTGGATCGACCGCTTCGACATTCGATTTTTCGAATGTGGGCGCGGTGGGCGCCGGTTGCGCCGCCGTCGCGCTTGCGGTCGATTGCTGCTTCAGGAGTTCCGACAGCGACGGTCCATTCGATTCCCATACCTTGCCCGGCCGGGGCAGATCGTCGTCATCATCGTCGTCGAGATTGATCCCCATCGAAGGCGCCGGGATGGAAGAGGGCGGCGATTCGGGAATGACCGAGCCGGGCGCCGCAAGGGCCACTGGCGGGGCGTCGATGCCGCGGGAAGGGGACTGCCGCGAGGGTGATGAATCAGAGGGGGTTGTCAGGTCAGGCTTTTTTTTTTGAGCCGGCACGCCGGTTGGAATGTCTTGAACGCGAGAGAGGAGGTCTCCGATGCTCGTGAACTGCTCGGCCAGCGCGAGGCGGACGAGCGTCGCGTCGAGCAGCGCCCGGCTTGCCTGCGATTGCCGCAGCAACCGCCGCAACTCCTCGAGGATCGTGATGTCCTGCGTGAGCACGACCGGATCGAAACGGGAAGCCTGCTGCTGGAGATCCTTCGGATTCATGCCGGGGACATCCACCAGTCCCGCGTCGCCGCCGCAGGCGCGCAGGATGAGCAGGTTGCGGAGATGATCCACCAGGGAAGCGATGAGGCCGTCGGGAGATTGACCGGCCGTGATCATCGCGTCGGTCTGCTGGAGAACCGACTTCACATCGCCTTCGCCGATCGCCTGGGAGAGATCGAAGACAAGCTGGCTGCGCGGCAGACCCAGAAGTTGCTCGATCAGATCGACGCTGAGGCGATCCTCGCCGAGGCTGAGCAGGCGATCGAGCAGGGAGAGCGAGTCGCGCATCGATCCCGCGCCGGCCTTGGCGACGAGAAGCAGGGCGTCCTCGTCGGCGCCGATCTTTTCCTGGGCGCAGATGTTCTTCAGATGCGCCGCGATCTCGCGGGTGGGGATGTTGCGGAAATCGTATCGCTGGCATCGCGACAGGATGGTGGGCAGCACCTTTTCCGGTTCGGTGGTGGCGAGGATGAATTTCACATGTCCCGGTGGCTCTTCGAGGATTTTGAGGAGCGCGTTGAACGCGTTCTTCGAGAGCATGTGGACTTCATCGACGATGTAGATTTTGAAGCGTGCCCGGGCCGGACGATAGGCGGCGTTCTCGATGATCTCGCGGACGTTGTCCACGCCGGTGTTCGACGCCGCGTCGATCTCGATGACGTCGATGTCGTCTCCGCGCGCGATGCCCTGGCAGGAGTCGCACTGGTTGCAGGGCACGGTGACGGGCGAATCGGAGGAAAGGCAGTTCAGCGCCTTGGCCAGGATGCGCGCCGAGGAGGTTTTTCCCGTGCCGCGCGTGCCACAGAAGAGGTAGGCGTGCGCGATCCGGCCGGATTCGATCGCCCGCTTCAGCGTGCGCGCGATATGCTCCTGTCCGATGACTTCATCGAACGTCGTGGAACGGTATCGACGGGCGAGAACGGTATATGACATAGCAATGGTTCAGAGTGAATCGGCACTGTAACAAACCGTGCCGGGCGTGCAATGATAGTCCATCGAGCGAACAGGAACCAACGGGAACAACCCAAAAACCGCTTCATGCCACATTTGTCGCGGTTTGGGACGGCGATCATTCCGAATCCGTCACCGGTCGCGTGGCGGGCGATGCGTCATCCTTCTCGGGAGATTCATTGGACGATTCGTTGGTTGTGGGGGCAAGCGCATGGGTCCGCGAGGCGGTTTGCTCGGCGGCGCGAAGGTCGATGAGCAATTGTTCGAGGGATTGCTCGGCGGCGAGGTGGGCGTCTTTCGCGGCCACCAGCGCCTGTTCGGCCTGGCGACGCTCGTTGCGGGCGGTTTCGATCGCCGCGAGCGTGGATTGCTCGTCCTGCCGGAGGCGATTGAGCGCTTCCTCCGCCTGGCGGCGGGTGAGGGCGGCCTGTTCGGCTTCGCGCAGGGCAACGAGACGATCGGCGATCGCTTTTTCAGTCGCGGTTTTTTCGGCGAGGAGCTTGTCGTGGCTGGCTTTTTCGGCCGCCGCGATGCGCTCACGGGCGGCTTTTTCATCGTCGGCGAGTTTTTGCAGCCGGGCTTTCTCCGCGGCGACGCGCTGTGCGGCCTGCTCGCGGGCGCGCTGCTGATCGGCGGCGATTTTCTCCCTGCGCTGGCGCTCGGCTTCCGCCTTCTCGTCGGCTTTGGTTTTTTCCGCCGCCGCGTAATCCGCCAGCGCCTGCCGTTCCAGGCTGAGGGGCAACGCGTCGCTCGATATCTCGTACAGCAACCAGGGCAGATCGTAATTCTGTACCCGCGCGTAATGCGGCCGGCTGCGCGGCGGGCGACGGGTGCGCTCCTCATCCTCGCCGTCTCCCGGCATCGCCGGAGCAATCACCATTTTCCATCGGTTCACCACGTCCCCGAAGATCGGCTGTTCATTCTTTGGCGATCCATCCACCACCTTACGCACCGTTTCATGAAGCTGGCGCGGCTTGGGATCGCGCGGATTGCGCCTTCCGGGCGGATCGACCACGAATACCCTGTGTCCGGCGTCGAGCCACGCCCGCACGAGATGCCGCTGTTGCTCATCCAGCGCTTTCTGATCGAAATCCTTGAGACGGTCGTACAGCG
>CAYUNS010000210.1:0-5320 GCA_964446155.1 uncultured Tepidisphaeraceae bacterium
ACTTTATCGAGGGATCGCAGCAGCTTGAGATAGAACGCCGCCGCCGGGGTGATCGGCTTGCCGACGAGCTTTTCACCGCCGGCCTGCAACACCAGCAGGTAGGTGAGCAGTTGCAGCGAGATGCCGTGGTAGACGCGTTCCATCGAGAGCCTGTTGCCGTGGAGCTTGTAATCGATCACCGCGAATTGCGACTGTTCCTCGAGCAGATCCACGCGGTCGATCTTGCCGCAGAGAAGCAACTCGCGCCCGTCGGGGGTGTGGATGGACAGCGGGGGAAGCCCGTCGTCGTCGAGGCCGAACGTCAGTTCGGCGAAAGCGGGCTTGAACCGGCCGCGTTCTCCAGCGGCGCGCTGGAAGGCGACGACGCGGGCGAGCGTCTTCTCGATGTGCTGAAGCAGGTACTTGTTGCGGGCGTTGGAGAGCATCAGCTCCCCGCGGAGGGATTTGCCGACTTCGTCGGCATAGACGCGGATGAGTTCATCGATCGACTCCGGGTCCAGTTCGTGCCAGTTCAGTCGCTTCCGAAGCATCTCGCGGACAAGCTTCTCGAGGATCTGATGATAGACGTTGCCGAGATCCATCGCCGTGACATCCGCCTCCTCGCGCGGCTGAAGTTGCAGGCCATAGCGGAGAAAATGCCTGAAGGGGCAACTGGCGAACGTCTCGATGCGGGTGACGCTGGCGCGAAGGGGCGACGCGAAAAGCTTTTCGGCGGTGCCGGTCGAGAGCGAGGGTTCGTTGCGGTATCCCAGTGCCTTCCAGGCGCGATAGCGCATCCAGTCGGTCGCGTCGCCATGACATTCATGGGACCGCAGCCACTGATACAACGCCCGCCAGGTGGAGGCGCTCGGGGAGGGAGGCGATTCATCGCCGTGCCGCACCCATCGCATCAGCGAGGTGACGAGTTGCCGCGGCGTGCCGATCAGTTCGGGAAGATGGACATCATCGCGCGGGATGATCCGGGGCGAAAGCCGCGGGAACAGATCCCGGAGCCGTCGAAGAAAAGGGGAGGGGCCGACGGGTTTCTCGGAGTTGTCGGCGAGGGGCCGCATCACGATCAGTTGCTCGGACGCACGAGTGAAGGCGATGTAGCCGAGCAGATTCTCATCGAGCAGGCGGCGTTCGCTTTCAGGGTCGATGTGGAACCGGCGCTGGCGCAGCGCGCGGCGTTCGCCGTCGGACAGGATGGTCTGCTCGCGCGGCAGGCGCGGGAAGACTCCTTCGTTCATGCCGAGCAGGATGACGGCCTTGAGTTCGGGGCTGCGGGTGCGGTCGATCTGCCCGACGAGCACCTGATCGACGGTCGGCGGGGTCAGGCCCAGGTCGAACTGCTCGAGGCCGGATTCGAGAATCTCGATGAACCGGGGAAGCTCGACCGGCTCGTCGCCGAACAGATCGACGAGCTGATCGAACAGGCCGATCAACTCGATCCATACCTGTTCGTGCTCGGCGCGCTGCTCGAGCCGATTGGCGTCGGTCGCCTCCCGCATCCACCGTGCGAGAACGCCCCGGACATTGAAGGTGTCGAAGAGATGGAACATCTCGGCGACGATCCGGCGGACCGGCTGTCGTGGCTGCGCGTTCAGGCGCAGCGAGAATTGCCGGAGCGGAAAGGCGAGGCGGCGACGGAGGGCGTCGATGCGTTCAAGCTCGATCGACTCGGCGGGGTGGATGTCCTGCTCATCCTCCTCGCGGAGCGCGCGGCGGAAGGTCCAGGGTTGTTCATCGCCCCAGATGCGTCCGCGGATGCGGTGGAGAAGGACGTAATTTTCGAGCTCGTCGGCGTCGTCGAAGCTGAAGCCGGACAATCCGCACTTGAGGAGGGACATGACGGACTCGTGCGGCCAGTTGCCGGCGGCAATCTGGAGGGAGGCGCGCACAAACTGGAGCAGGGGATGATGGATGGCGGCGCGGCGCCGGTCGACGAAGTAAGCGATGTCGTGCTCGCGGAAGCCGGCGTCGATCAGTTCATGATAGGCCTCGATGTCGCGCACGAGGACGGCGATCTCGCGGAATCGCCGTCCGGCGGCGATCATTTCACGGATGCGGCGGGCGGCGGCATCAACCTCGGCGCGGCGGTCGGGGGCTTCGATCCACTCGACGCCTTCGTGCCGGTCTTGGGGGCGCGGTTTGGCATCGAAGCCGAACCGCTCGATATGCGCCAGCGCCGGATTGCCGAACCGATGCGCGCGATCGAGCAGCAACGGCGGATCGAGCGCGACGCCTTCTTCCCGGAAGGTGAAGCAGGCGCGTCGATAGGTTTCGGCGGTGCGATGGAACAGATCGAGGTCGTCGGGGAACGAGTGGATGTCGTGAACGATCCGCGCGGCCGGGTCCATGAGCAGCGCGATCTCGATGGATTCGCACACCTTCGCCAGTCCGGCGAGCATACGGCGTTCATAGTCGGTGAATTCGACGAATCCATCGACGAACACCGCCGCGCCGCGAACGGAGGCACAGCTTTCGATGCAGGTGAGCACCTGCTGGAGGCGTCGGTGAGGATCGAGGCGCTCCTGGCCGAGATAGGCGGCGTAGGCGCTGTAAAGAAGCTGAAGATCGCGCATCTTGGCGAGGAGGGATTTGCTTTCGACGTCATCGGAGTCCTCGAGATCGCAAATCAGCGCCGCGAGGGCGTCAGGGTCGGCGCCGCATCGTTCCATTTCGGAGAAGGTGGCGTCCAACTCGTCGGCGAGACCGGTTTGGTGGGCGACGCCACGAAAGAAGACAAGCTGTGATTCGTGCTGACGGAGCAGATGTCCGAGGATCATCCGCCGGCCGAGAAGGGTGACTTCGGGGACGGCCGCGCCTCCGCACTCGGCGAGGATGTCCCGACCGAGCAGATCGAAGGACAGGACGCGCGCCCGGCAGAAGCCCCCCAGCCCGCTGCCGCACGCCAGTTCGCGTTCCGCCTGGAAGGTCGCCTGTCTGGGGAGAATCCAGTAGATCGGCGGGCCGAGAGGATCCGCCTGCATCGCCTCGACGATGCGGGTGAAGCAGCGAAAGGTCTTTCCGCTGCCGGCGCGACCCAGGACGAAACGGACGGACAAGGGGATTTCCCGCAGATGAAAGAAACGCGAACAGGAACCGAACGTCAGTGTTTACTATAGCGAAGTCGAAAGGGAATGACAGGGACCAGGGTTGCGTCGCTGGAGTGTGCCCGATTTTCCGGGTGGCGGAGCTTGCGCGGGCGGGTTTCGACGGCGCTGAAAACTTGCGACGGCACAGCACGGATGGCGCGCGATCTCACGCCACCACACCACCTTGTTTGCGCCAACTGTGGAGCGTGCGCATGTAGTTGGCGCGCTCGAACGCCTGGGGATCGGGGCAGTGGTTCTGGCTCATGGAGCCGAGCATCTGCTTCACCGAGCGGTACTCCTGGCGGATCATCCAGTCCTCGAAATCGCGGATCATGCCGGTGAAGTAATCGACGCCGTTACGCAGGATGGCGGAGACGACCTGCACGCAGCTCGCACCCGCCATGACCGCCTTGATCGCGTCCTCATGGGAATGCACCCCTCCGGAGCAGGCGAGGCTCGCCTGCGCCTGGCGGGCCAGGATGGCCAGCCAGCGGAGGCGCAGCAGCAGTTCGCTGCTGTCGCTGAGGCGGAGCATCGGCCTGGTCTCCAGTTCGACGATGTCGATGTCGGGCTGGTAGAAGCGGTTGAACAGCACGATCCCATCCGCGCCTGTTTCGTCCAGTCTCGCCACCAGATGGGGCAACGCGCCGAAGAACGGCGAGAGCTTCACCGCCATCGGGATCCGGATCACCTTGCGCACGGCGGCGGCGGTTTCGACGATACGGTCCTCGAGTTGCCAACTGGTTTCCAGTGGATCAGTGGAGATGTGGTAGACGTTCAGTTCCAGCGCATCGGCGCCGGCATCTTCCATCAGCCGCGCCCAGTCGGTCCATCCGCCGGGGCTGGAACCATTGAGCGAGGCGATGACCGGGATGGTCAGCGTTTTTCTGAGCTTGCGGATGTGGTCCAGGTATTCGTGCTTGCCGAAGCGGTAGTCGGCCATGTCGGGGAAGTAGCTGTGGGCTTCGGCGTGGGCGTTTGCGTACAGCTCCATGTGGTAGATGGAGGCGTGGCGTTCGCCGGTGATCTGCTCCTCGAACAGCGAGTGCAGGATCACCGCCGCCGCCCCGGCGTCTTCCAGCCGGCGGGCCACGTCCAGGCCATCGGCCATCGGCGAGGCTCCCGGCACGAATGGATGCTTGAGCTTCAGGCCGCAGTAGGTGGTGGTCAGGTCCATGGCAGGCTCACTTTCCGGGCATTGAGCGATCGGGAGATTGCGTGATTGGGGAGAAGGCATTGATGACAAGCGATCACTCGATCTCCCGTCCACTCCGGCAACCGATCGACCTCATCCGTTCGTGTCATCCTTCGCGTCCGGCTCGTCCGCCGCCAGACGCTGGTAGAGCGCGACACGCGCTTCGATCTCGGCCCTGGCCTTTTCGACCAGCCCGTCGTAACGCTCCTTGTTCATTCGCTCGACAATGCGGAAGCGGGTTTCATTCCGCATGTAGTCGGCCAGGTCTCCCTTGGGGGCCGCCGAGTCGAGTTGCATCGCCGGTTTGCCCACCTCGGCTTGGCGTGGGTCGAAGCGGTACAGCGGCCAATAGCCCGTCTCCACCGCCAGCTTCTGCTGGTTCAGCCCCGCCGCCATGTCGTAGCCGTGGGCGATGCAGTGGCTGTAAGCGATAATGAGCGAAGGGCCGGGGTAGCTCTCGGCCTCCTGGAAGGCCTTGATCGTCTGGGCGTCTTTCGCGCCGAAGGCGATCCTGGCGACGTAGACATGACCGTAGCTCATCGCCATGAGGCCCAGGTCTTTTTTGCCGCTGGATTTGCCGGCGGCGGCGAATTTGGCGGCGGCGCCGATCGGGGTGGCCTTGCTGGCCTGCCCGCCGGTGTTGGAATAGACCTCGGTGTCCATCACCAGGATGTTGACATCCTGTCCGGTGGACAGGACGTGATCGAGGCCACCGTAGCCAATGTCATATGCCCAGCCGTCACCGCCGAGGATCCAGACGGTCTTGCGGACCAGGTAGTCGGCCATCAGGTCGAGCTGCCGGGCCTGGGGTGTATTGAGCGTGGCAAGTTTCCCACGGAGCGATTGTACGTGGGCGCGCTGCCGGACGATGCCGGCTTCGCTCCAGTCGTCATGAGCGAGCAGTTCATCGACGATCGTCTGACCGATCTGCCCGGCCAGGGCGGCAAGCCTCCGCCGGGCCTCACGGACCAGGGCATCGACGCCCAGTCGCATGCCCAGCCCGAACTCGGCGTTGTCCTCGAACAGCGAGTTGGACCATGCCGGGCCG